>JAMONP010000090.1 GCA_027065695.1 Desulfuromonadales bacterium
GTCCGTCTGCGCAAGTATTTCGAAATTGATCCGGCCAAACCGAAGTATTTTCTAACCGTGCGAGGACGTGGGTATCGTTTTGTGCGTGATCCTTAGGGGCTGGGGGCTGAGGACTGGTAGCTGGAATTTATTCTGTATTCTGTTCTCTGTCTCCTGTATTCTGGCGTTTGATAAAATTCTTCATCAACAAAAACAATTTCACATAATTGGAGGATAGATATGAAAGCAGTTTTAATGGATGGCTTCGGTGGTCTTGAGGTTCTTAAAGTCGGCGAAATTGACAAACCAGCCCCGAAGGCAGGTGAAGTACTGGTAAAAGTGGTCGCTACCTCGATCAACCGGCCCGACCTGGTCCAGCGCGCAGGCAAGTACCCGCCTCCTCCCGGTGATTCAGAAATCCTCGGCCTTGAAGTGTCAGGGACCATAGCCAAGCTTGGTCATGGTGTTGAAGGCTGGCAAGTCGGTGATCGAGTCATCACTCTGGTCGGTGGTGGCGGATATGCTGAATACGCTGTGGCCTACGCCAGCCACCTGATGCACATCCCCGACAGCGTGAGCTTTGAGGAGGCCGCCTGCATTTGCGAGTCTTACATCACCGCATTCCTCAACGTTTTTATGATTGGTGATTTCCAGGATGGTCAGACCGCCATCCTGCATGGCGGTGGCGGCGGCGTCAACACAGCTGCCATTCAGCTCTGTAAAGCACTCACTCCTAACAGCAAGCTGATTGTCACCGCTCATCCATCAAAAATGGAACGGGTTAGTGACCTCGGTGCCGACCTGGTGATCAACTATCTTGAAAACCCTGACTTTACGGAAATTGTCAAAGAGTTTACTGCCAAGAAGGGGGTTGCTCTGATCCTCGATCATGTTGGTGCCAAATATCTGAGCCCCAACATGAAATCTCTCGGCTACACGGGCAAGTTGGTGAGCATCGGCGTCATCAGCGGTATCAAGGCAGAACTTAACCTGGCCCTGATGATGGTTAAGCGCCAACAGATTATCGGTTCAGTATTGCGCTCCCGTCCGGTTCCTGAAAAGGCCGAGATCGTCGCCGAATTTACCCGGCGCGCCCTGCCGAAATTCGCCGACCGCACCATTGTTCCGATCATTGAAAAGGTGTTTACTCTTGACGAAGTTGCGGATGCCCATCACATGATGGAGGAGGATGCACATTTCGGTAAAATTGTGCTGAAGATCGGCTGAAGTTATGCGTACAGACTGTGCTCTGAATATCATCCTGATCGGTATGCCCGGAGCCGGCAAAAGCACCGTAGGCGTGCTGTTGGCCAAGCGCCTCGGCTACCAGTTTGTCGACACAGACTTACTGCTGCAGACCCAGCAACGATGCCGCTTGCAGCAGATCATTGCCCACGTGGGTCTGAATGCATTCAAGCAGATTGAGGCAGATGTTCTCTGCAACCTTGAGACATCTCACAGCGTGGTTGCCACCGGCGGTTCAGCCGTGTACAGTGAGCGGGCCATGGCCCGACTGAAAAAGCTGGGCCAACTGGTATTTATCGACATTCCGCTTGAAGAGTTGCTCGAAAGAGTGAACGATATGGACAACCGTGGGCTGGTGATCGGGCCAGATGAAACTTATGAGCACCTTTACACTGAGCGTCAACCGCTCTACAGGAAATATGCAGAAGTGGTGATTTCCGGCGGAGGACTAACGGTAGAGGCCGTCGCATCAACAATTGAAAAATGGGTGTGCAACCCAACTGACGAATAACGAAGATTGCTTCTATAAGGTTTAGTAACTTCAGAAAAAAGATGTCATTCCCGAGGGTATAATCCGGAATCCAGACTTTAAAGCATGGATCCCCGATAGAATCATTCGAGGATGACGGACTTTATTGCTAACTATTCAGATTGTGCTGATTAATCACAAAGTTTAGATAATATGTCTTACGGAAAATACTTTAATAAAGGACAGAAGGTTTTCATCAAACGGATTTTCACCGATGATGAACAAATGGCCCTGGATACCATAACTGGCTACGTCATGCGCAGCCAGCTGATGCAACTTGACCTGGCGCTCCCTTACGGTTGCGACGCCGCGGATTCATACCCCTTCGAACCGGGCATGAAATTTGAGGCCCTGACCGATCATAAAGGCATGGGCCTGCGCCTGGAATCTTCTTTTGTTGAGCGTGTCAGCAGCCAGGATATTCGTCTACAGTTTGATGGTAATCTGGAATTCATTTCACGACGCATCTATCGCCGCGTGGATGTTAACGCCTGGGTAGGGCTCCATCGCAGCCAAGGCAATCTGGCTGAGATGCGTCAACTTTGGGATGAGAACCTTAAGAAAATCAAGTCAGGAGTTTCTGCTGCAGAACTGACCGAATTCAAAAAAAACCTAATCAACCTGGCCGGTGGCGGCATGCGCCTGCCCCTACAGGCACCTGCCGAAATAGCAGAACTGATTCTGGTATACCTATCAATTGGCGACAAGAAAGGCATTATCTGTATACTGGCTGAAGTGGTATGGGTCGGGCAGGAGCAAGAGGATGAACAACAACAGATCGGCCTGCGTTATTTGAACATCCTGGAAGAAGATCAAGCTCGTATTGATGCGGTGGTTAAAGGACTTCTCGAACGTCTGGGGATAAGTAGCAAAGAATAAACAGGAGCTTGTCCGAGTCAATCTCCCTTCAATATAGTTTTACGTAAACGCTTCCAGAGTTGCACGCCACCTCCGGCAAGAATACTCTGTTCATCAGCTGGCACCACATGCCAATCCCCTTTTTGCATTTCAGACTCCAGTTGGCCGGAAGCCCAGCCGGTATAACCGGCAAAGGCCCGGTAACCAACCACCTCATCAGAAAAGTCCGTCCATTCATCAAGAACACCCAACCCAGTCACGTAAAGGCTGTCCATAATTTCACCGGCTGGCTCCGGTGGATTATTGCGAACCTTCACTAAGGCTAGCAGAGTTTTAGGTTCAACCGGGCCGCCATAAGAGAGTGTCATACCTTGCCCGGCCAGCTTTGATCCTTCCGGAAGAACCTTTGCCAAGGGCAAACGACTGGTCCGGTTGACGATCAGACCGGCAGAGCCCTGCGCGTCATGTTGTATCAAAAGAATAACCCGGTCACGAAATCGTGGGTCAGGGAGTTGTTCATTGGCGACAAGAAATGTTCCTTTAGCTGGCATCAACGCCTGCGCTATGCCTGTATTCACAACAAGGGTAAACAGCAAGAGGCTGAGAGACAGGTATTTTAACTTGGTCATTGCGAATCCACCTCATCCTTTGGCATCAGGACCCAGAATCTGGCAGGCTGCTTCATGCGCCCGGCCTGTGATCCTGCCTGATCACCCATGCCCCAGAAAAAATCGCCGCGGATTTTGCCCTTAATAGCTCCGCCAGTATCCTGAGCCATCATCAACCGACGCAAAGGTCGATCGGTATTCGGCCAAGTGGTCTCAACAAAAACAGGCGCACCCAGCGGGATATAGCGCCGGTCTACAGCCATGCTGCGACCGGGGGTCAGGGGGACACCCAGAGCTCCTGGGGGGCTCTGCACGTCACCGTCAAGCTCTCGAAAAAACACATAACTAGGGTTTTGGCTCAGCAGATTGCTAACCTCGCTCGGATTGTTCCTGGCCCAGGCCCTGATATTCTGCATAGACATCTGGTCGCGGGTCATGGCACCACGATCAAGCAAGTATTTACCAATTGATCGGTAGGGACGGCCGTTCTGATCAGCGTAATTAACCATCACCCTCTCGCCATCGTCAAGCAGGATACGACCAGAGCCCTGGATCTGCAAAAAAAAGAGTTCTACAGGATCGGCGACCCAGAAGAGTTCATGACCTGCCAATGGTTGTGCATCACCATCAATTTCATCGCGGTCCCAGTAAGGAACAACCCGATGACCCTCGATGCGGCCTCGCAGGCGGTAATTACTGAGGTCAGGATAAACATCGCTCAAGTCGATCACCAGCAGGTCATCCGGACGACGATAGAGAGGGTAAGGATAAGCAGCCGAAGCAACGCGACCCCCCTTGAGATCGGGGACATAATAACCAGTCATCAGACCGTCGGTAGAGCCATCCGACTGACTAACCTGATAAGGCACAAAGTAGCGTTCAAAGAAAGCTCGCACCTCAAGCTCAGAACCATGCTCCATGGTGACGGCCTGCTGGCAAGCGGTCTGCCATTGCGGCCGCCAGCGTAGCGATGAACAGCTTTTCAGAAAAGCCCCGAGAGCCAGGCTCGGATTATCCTGTTGCCAGCCAGGGATTTCTTGCCAGAACACAGGCTGCAGGAGCGGAGTCCCTTCCTTCTCAACAGGCTCTTCCACAATAATCGGCTCCTCCACATCTGGCAACGGCTCCGGTGGCGGCTCCGGTGGCTGGGCGCAGGCAGTCAGCAGCAACAAGATGACAACAATCAACCAATAGAGTTTTTTCATAAGCTCTTTTTTCCTTACAGCTTCATTCCATCAAAACATATCGACCGGGTCAACATCAACAGCAAGAACTACACCGGCAGGCAGATGAGACCGGAGTAGACCCAAGTATTCAATCTGGCGTCGCAAGGGTTCGCGCTGTTTCGCCTTAAGCAGGATCTGCATCCGATACTTGTTGCGCAGTCGCGGCAGAAGACATGGTGCCGGGCCGAGGATTTCCACACCTGCGGCTCCAGATGTCAGCCTGGTAGAAATTTGTTCTGCGGCATTGCATACCCTGGTTTCATCATTACCACTCAACACCAGATTAACCAGGTAGCCGAACGGTGGATAATCCAACGCCTGGCGTTGAGAAAGCTCGAGAGCTGCGAAACCCTGGTAATCGTGGCGAGCAACAAAATCAAGCGCATAATTATCAACTGCATAGGTCTGAATCAGAACACGACCAGGTCGATCACCTCGCCCTGCCCGGCCAGCGACCTGGCTGAGCAGGGAAAAGACCCGTTCAGCACTGCGGAAATCCGGCAGGTTGAGGGCTGTGTCAGCATTAAGTACCCCGACCAGGGTGACGGCCGGGAAATCATGCCCCTTGGCAATCATCTGGGTGCCGATCAAAACATCGATCTCGCCAGCCATCATCTGTCTTACCAAGCGATGGTGGGCTCCCTTGCGACTGGTGGTGTCTCGATCCATACGCGCTACATGTGCATCTGGGAAATTCTGCCGGATTTCTTCTTCGAGACGTTCAGTACCCATGCCTTCTGGAAGCAACCGGACACCACTGCAGCGATCACAGCTATCCGGTGGTGGCTGACGAAAATCGCAGTAATGACAGCGTAGTGAACTCTGCACTTGGGAATAAGTCAGCGTAATGTCACAATTCGGACAACGCATGGAGGCACCACAATCATGGCAAAGCAGAAAAGGTGCGTACCCCCTGCGATTGAGTAGCAGCAGAGCCTGTTCCCCGGCCTGCAGGGTTTCCACCAGAGCTGTCTGTAATGGTTCGCTCAACAAGCTCTCGCCATCATGTTGCGAGAGGTCGACAAGTTCAACCTTGGGCAGCAATCGCGCGGCAGTCCGTTCAGGCAACTCCAGGTGGGTCAAGTGTCCGTCCAGAGCTCTCTGATAAGTTGTCAGAACCGGCGTTGCACTCCCCATAAGCACAACAGCATCATCCATCTGGCCACGCATCTGCGCCAGATCGCGGGCGTTGTAACGAAAGCCTTCCGACTGCTTGTAACTACCGTCATGCTCTTCGTCGACAACAATCAGCCCCAGGTCAGGAAGCGGTGCAAAGACAGCCGAACGAGCTCCGATCACCACAGCAATATCACCCCGCACTACCTGCCTCCAGGCATCGTAGCGTTCACCATCAGACAATCCGGAATGCAGCACGGCCAGGCGTACATCATGTTCCTGAAACCAACTGCGGAAGCGGGCGACCAGTTGCGGCGTCAGAGCAATTTCCGGGACCAGAACCAGAGCCTGACGACCAAGTTCCAGAGTTCTGGCAATAGCCCGCAGATAGACCTCTGTTTTACCGCTACCAGTAACACCATGCAGAAGGAAAGAGCGAAAAGATGCCGGGCCGTTCAAAGCCTCTTCAACCTGGTTTACGGCATGTTGCTGGGCAGGGTTGAGTACAACAGGCTGATGATCATCTACGGCAACTTCGGCAAAAGGATCCCGGCACCTCTCAATCTCTTCAACCTGTAAAAAGCCCAGGACTTCCAATCGTTGTAAGACTGCATGAGGCGTCGGAAACTCCTGACGTAGCTGACTCAGGGTGGCTTGCTTGGCTGATCGGATAAAACTTAGAACCTCACGCTGTCGCACACCTTGCGGTTGTTCTTCACAAGTCGTTGCCTGGTAGAGTTTATCATGCAAGACTGTGGGTTTGCTGTCCAGGTCAGAAAGCCCTGCCGGCAACGCTGTTTTGACGACCGGTCCCGGAGGATGAGCATAATATCGAGCAGCACGCAGGTAAAAAGCAGAATGATGAGCATGGAACAGAGGGTGAGGATCAATAACCTCGAGGATATTTTTTAACGGCATGTCACCGGGCTCTATCCAGCCCATGACATAGCCAACCACCTGGCGACGGCCGAGAGGGACACGGACACGACTGCCGATAAGAACTTTTGCGACTAAGGCCTCAGGGATCGCGTAACTGAGCGTTTTGTCTAGGGGCGCAACAACTGCAATTTCTGCAGCTTGGGCCTGTTGCCTTGTAGAAGTCACAAAAAACCTAAATGGTGGAGGTCAGGAGCCTGTCGTCTTACTTCACTGCAGCTTACTTCAAGTGGCCTCAGGACCAAGAACCTGTGCGGCAAGCTGGCGGGCAAATTCCCGGCATTCACGAAGATTGTCTTCGGTCGGCGTAAATCGCAGCGTCAGACCTGGAACCGGCAGTTTGAACCGCAGCCCCTTTAATCGCGCTTCAACCAGCTTTACGGCTTCGCCGCTCCAGCCAAAAGAGCCGAACGCTGCAGCAACCTTGGCTTTGGGAGTCACCAGGGAAAAGAGGGACATGGCATGCCAGGCTTGTGGCGGGGCATCGCGGTTGATCGTCGAAGTTCCGACCAGAATCAGGTCAGCCAGTTCCAGTTCATCGCGCAGATCACTGTCTCGCATATCGCACAAGCGCAGCTCAATAACATTGAAATTTTTCGATTCAAGTTCATCTCGCATAGCAGTCGCCATACGGTGTGTGTTTCCATGTGCGGACATGGTCAACATCAGGGCACGAGGTTTTGGCTGCTCAGGCGGTAGAGCTGACCAGCGTCGATAGGAGTTGACTACGGCACAGGGATCGATACGACGAATCGGTCCATGCGAAGGACAGATCATTTTGAGTTCCAGATCATCAACTTTGGCTACAGCGGCGCGTACCTTGTCCTTGAAAGGCCGCATGATGCAATCGAAATAGAAATGAAAATCATGAGAAAAATCAGGAATTTCGTCGTCAAAAAGTTTACGGGCACAGTAATGGGCACCGAAAGCGTCACAGGAGAAGAGCACGGCATCCTCGACCAGGTAGGTAAACATGGTATCTGGCCAGTGCAGATAGGGCGCCAGCATAAAACGCAAGGTCCGGCCACCTAGATCAATCTCGTCACCGTCACTGACAACCTGGGCATTAAATGGTTTATTCAGAAGTTGGCTCAGGAAATTTTGTGCCGGGCGGCTACAATAGACTGGTAAATCAGGACGTTTTTCAAGCAGACGGCCCAAGGCACCGGTATGATCCGGCTCGGTATGGTTGATGACGACCAGATCAATCTGGTCCAGACCGACAGCATCTTCAACCTTGGCCAGAAATTCATCTGTAAAAGGAAATTTAACCGTATCAATCAAAGCAGTTTTATGCTCACCGCGAACCACGTAAGAATTATAGGTTGTGCCGTTGTGCGTCGGAAAAAGTTCATCAAAAATTTCCAACTCCGGGTGCCTGACACCGACCCAGAAAACGTTGCTGGTGACCTCCTGATATTGCTCCATAATATGTATCACCTTTCCTTTTTGGTATTGGTTCCTTTATAATTGTCGAACTATGCAAGTTTTAAAGATAATACAACCAGACCATCCTGGCAACCACATCCCGACACTTTTCGGCAGGTTCGCATGAGCTTTTCTTCTCGCCGACAACAAGGATTAAGCAGGCGTCGTTTTTTATCCCTGGGCATGGCTGGGATAACCGGCACCTTTCTGGCTGATACCTTGTGGTATGAACCGCAGGCACTACAGGTCGAGAGACTCACCCTGCCCACCAATTCGACTGGAGGTAAGATTCGCCTGATACAAATCAGCGATCTTCATTTAAGCCACTTCAATAATTATTTTGAAAAGGTTGCCAGAAAGGTTGTTAGTTTACAGCCGGATCTGGTTGTTCTGACCGGCGATTATCTTGAAGAAGAACGCAACATCCGGGGCGTGCTGAGTTTTATGAAAAAACTCAAGGCAACTCACGGCATTTACGCTGTGCAAGGTAACTGGGAATACTGGTCGAGACTGGAGGGAGAAAACCTGCGCAGACATTTCGCCGGTGTCGGGGTGAAACTGTTGATCAATGAACGGGCAGACCTGGAGATCAAGCGACGCCCCTTGTCAATCTTTGGCCTGGATTACCCCTCATCGACGGATCATTTACATCAGCTACAAAAAGAAGTCGACCCGCAGCGCTTCAATTTGCTGTTGTCTCACGTTCCAGCCTTTTCCCATGAACTGCTTAATAAACATATCAACCTGATTTTGAGCGGTCACACCCACGGCGGCCAGGTTCGCCTGCCTTTGTTGCCTCCGTTCTATCTGCCGCGTTATTCTGGACGTTTCGTCTCCGGATTCTACCATGTTAGCCAGCATCGGATCCCACTTTACGTCAGTCGCGGTATCGGTACCAGCGTCCTGCCTTTAAGGTTCCTCTGCCGCCCGGAGATCAGTGTCTTCGAAACGTGAACTAAACCAGACCACGTTTTTGTGCGTATAGCGTCAAATCAACCCGATTGCTGAGCCCGAGTTTACGATAAATATTGTGGACATGAATTTTGACTGTGCCTTCGCGTACAATGAGCTCCTCGGCAATCTGTTGATTGCTTAAGCCGGTTGCCACACACCGCATCACCTCAGTCTCTCTAGTAGTAAGGATAGTAGCAAGGCGCCTAACACCAGCCTCACGATGCAGCATCTGTTCAAAAGCATTCCTGATTGATTCTTTCTCCATCCACATGCCTCCGGTCGCCACTTTCAGCAGGCACTGTACCAATAAGTGGGAGGGCATGCTCTTCAACACAACACCCTTTACTCCAAAACGGAGAGCTTCAATCGTCTGTTCTTCGTCCATAGCTGCAGTCAAGATAACAATTTTGGCATCCAGCGGACTGTTTTTTAGCTGATTGATCAGCTCCAGACCATTCTGATCAGGCAAGTTGATATCAATAACCAGCAGATCCGGTTGATGCCGCACCACCTCTTGCATTGTTTCAGCAGCAGTTGTACAGCTGGCAAGAAGAGTAAGGTCAGGCTCGGAGTTCAACAGTTGAGCCAACCCGAGCAGAGAAAG
>JAMONP010000091.1 GCA_027065695.1 Desulfuromonadales bacterium
CTCCTAGTATTTAACCTCTACCCGGTATTTCAGAATTGTCGCTCCCTTGGATGGTACCTTGATTTTCCAGAGAGCTGTATCAGCTGAAGCCTTGCGATGCTTGTGACTCTCGTTAAGAATCCGCCAGTCTCCAGGAACCGGTTCAGCAATCGTAACCATAACATCTTCATCCTTAGCATTCTTCAGCTTGATCTCGTAAGCACTCTCAAAACAATAATTGTATCGGCTATCGCCGCTCAGCTTGCGAAAATCAGTCTGTTTACGACTAGCTGTAACATCGAAAGCATCACCCAGTTTTAGACGTACGGTTTCGTTTTCCGGGGTGTGGTCAATACGATCTTCACCTACAAACTGCGGTCGGCCTTGTTTGTCCTGTTTGTAAACCCGTACGATCCCTTTCGGCAACGCTATGCCAAGGTTGACCTGCTTGCGGTTGTCGAATTCCACGAAGACCCCGACCTTAAGCTTCTGCCCCAGATCACCTTGACGACCACGATAATAATAAGGGTTGCCTTGTAGACGAAACTCTTTGTTCACACTAACACCTGCCGCATTGAGAAGAGATACCTGCTTGGTCTGATTGTCACGAATCGTGGTTGGCCGCTGCAGCGTGTAGAGGTGGTATTCAAACAGATTTTCTTCGCGCATCTGCGGAGACGTCGCTACGTCGGCAGCACTCTCCAGCATCATGGTTTTACTAACACGCATTTGATCCTGCACGCGGTTAACATCCCCGGCGACCAGTTGCAACAAAGCATCGCGATAGGTCGTGCCACTCTGGTTGGTCAGAGTCACCCATCCCGAGAGATCCAATGCCGTATCATCCTGATTCAATTCGGCAACATAATCGGCCCGCCAACCGAGTCCGCTGGTCAGGTAACTGAGCTCCGTCGTCTGCTGACCGGCTTTTGCATTATCGAGCGAGATAACCAGGGTTGGACGATCACGCAAGTTCTCTGGCACATCTGGAAAGACCAGTCGCCCCGGCACGCCGGTCTCTATCCGGTCACCGATTTTCAGAACCACGCCATCGTTAGCCGCCAGAACTTTCGCTGTTTTAAAACGATCTTCACCAGTTTCCGGATGGGTACGAACCAGTTGGACCTCTTTGCCGACATATTTTTCAAGCAGCTTACGAGGTGTCAGGAGATCAAAATCGAAGTTCTGCTCCAGGATAGTCAGCCCACCGGGACGAGTCAGACTACGCAACAGGGCCGTTTCCGGACGAATCCTGGCACTTACCTCACGCAGGGCGAGATCAACGGTTCCGGATGGCAGGGTCACCTGGCGTTGATCACGCACCAGCGCCAGGTTTTCATTATAAATGGTAACAGCTACTTCCTGCTGGTCGGCCAGAGTGCTGACTATTTCTTTGCCAGAGGCTTGAGAAAGAAAAACAAAGATGATTGTGCCACTAAGCAAAATCGACATTATCCATTTAGACATGATTGACCTCCGCAAGACAGGCGCTCAGAAATAGTTTAACGCTTAATAGATTTCGTCTGAATTGACAGTATCAAAAAATCAGGCGGGTTCAAGTCCGGCGAACTTAACAAGGATCTTCTTCGGACCGATACGATGAAAATAAATCGTAACCTTCTGGCTATCTCCCTGCCCCTCAATCCTGCGGACAGTGCCGACACCAAACTTGCGATGACGAACTTGCAGACCGATACACAACCCCTCTTCGGCATCGGGAACAATGCGCACTTCCTCATCATCAGTGAAGGGGTCATCGTCAGAAAAATCAGGCTCGGCCTGATCAAACAACGAGGCCAGGTTGTGGCTGGCAGGCTTATGCAATCCGCTCACAGCAGGCTGGGTAAATAGTTGCGCGGGGACCTCACCCAGAAAACGGCTGGGAGGATTAAATTGATAGTCGCCAAAAATTCGCCGTCGCCTGGTATGAGTTAGATAAAGCTTCTCCATGGCACGCGTCATGCCGACGTAACAGAGACGGCGCTCTTCCTCAAGTTCTTCCCGACCCTCGGCAGATCGGCTATGTGGAAAGAGCTTCTCTTCCATGCCGACCATGAATACCACTGGGAACTCAAGGCCCTTGGCGGCATGCAGGGTCATCAAGGTCACCCGGTCGAGACTCGGGTCGTAGGAGTCTACATCGGTAATCAGGGAGACCTGCTCCAGGTATTCCACCAAGGTCCCTTCTCTGCCGAAGTGTTCCTCCATACCAGCCAACAACTGCTGCAGGTTGTCCATGCGATTGCGGGCCTCCTCCGTGTGTTCTGCACGAAGCTGAGGACCATAGCCAATCTCTTCAATCAGCTCAGAAGTCAATTGAGGATATGGCGTCTCGTCAGCACGTTGTTTGAAATCATCGATCAGATCTGCAAAGGCTTTGACCTTGGCCGCGGCCGCACCTTTCAGGGCACCACGTTCCAGCGCCCGACGACAGGCGGGCAGGAATCCACCTGATTCTGTTTCAAAAGGTGCAATCTTGTTCACCGTAACAGCCCCGATACCACGCGCCGGGACATTGATAATCCGCCGGGCTGAGATCGAATCGGCCGGATTACTGATAATTCTCAGGTAAGCAAGAATGTCTTTGACTTCCATACGCGAGTAAAACTTCAATCCACCGAACATCACGTAAGGAATGCGCTCGTTGCGCAGAGCCTCTTCAATAGACCGGGACTGAGCATTGGTACGATAAAAGATGGCAATGTCACGCAAGCGGCGGTTATTGCGTTGCAGACGGCCAATCTCACTGGCCAGGTAACGACCCTCTTCAAGATCGTCAGGAAGGGTTTCAAGGGTAACGCCTTCGCCGGTAGCATTCTCCGTCCAGAGCTTTTTCTTCTTACGGCCAATGTTGTTGGCAACAACCGCATCAGCGGCATCAAGAATTGTCTTGGTCGAACGATAGTTCTGCTCCAAACGAATCGTCACGCAACCGGGATAATCACGTTCAAAACCAAGGATGTTGCCGACTTCTGCACCACGCCAGCGATAGATTGACTGATCATCGTCACCAACCACACAGAGATTGCCGTGTCCGGAGGCCAGCAGATGCACCAACCGGTACTGGACCTGATTGGTATCCTGGAATTCGTCAACAAGAACATAGTGAAAACGCTGACGATATTTTTCCAGAACGGCTGGATGCTCTTCTAAAAGCCGGACGGTCTGCATCAGCAGGTCACCGAAGTCAAGCGCATTGGCCTGTTGCAGACGCTCCTGGTAAAGAGCATAGATACGAGTGATCTCATCAGTGTGGTAATCGCCACCATCAAGCTGGTCAGGCCAGATACCCAGGTTTTTAGCCCGATCAATTGCGGCGGCCACCGCACGTGGCTTCAGGACCTTTTCGTCGATATCGAGTTCCCGCAAAAGAATTTTAAGTAGACGCTCCTGATCCTGATCATCATAAATGGTGAAATTGCGGCTAAAACCAAGGACTTCGATTTCCTGGCGCAGAATCCTTACGCACATTGAGTGGAAGGTACTAACCCATAACCCCTGGGCGTCACCGAGGAGTTCTTCCAGACGCGCCTTCATTTCACCAGCGGCCTTGTTGGTAAAAGTCACGGCAAGGATTTGCCAAGGATCAACCTTGTATTTTTCGATGAGCCAGGCTATACGGTGAGTGAGGGCGCGGGTCTTGCCGGAGCCAGCACCGGCGAGCAGCAGCAGCGGTCCGGTATCATGCTGAACCGCCTGTTGCTGCATCGGGTTGAGTTGAGCCAAGAGATCTGCCAACCTATTGTTCCTCAAGGGTGCGGGTCATCAGCGCCCGGTTATATGCGGCAACAATATCGCGACGGGAGATGATACCGACCAGTTTACGATGGGTTGCACGGTCGACCACCGGCAGCTGTTCGATATTGCGGTAACCGATTTTGCGCATGGTCTGGTCAAGATTCTCATCAGCATGAGCCGTGATGACGTCGGTGCTTGCCAGCTCCTTGACAACCACCAGATTCATCAGGTCATGATCAAAAACAACGCCCATGAAGTCCTGAACCGAGATGATCCCGGACAGTTCCCCCTGCGCATTGACCAACGGAAAATTGGTATGCTGGGTCTGTTCGATGAAACGGGCAAATTGACCGAGTGTCATATGTTCCGGGATAGTTTCCACATCATGTACCATAACGTCACCAACCTGCAGCGACTTCATGATATTACGCTCCTTGCCCGCCTCCAGATCAATGCCGGCACGGGAGAGTTCCACTGTTTCCAGGCTGTCTTTCTTGAAATGCCTGGCCACAGCAGTACCGATAACACAGCTCAACATAATCGGCACGATGACCTCGTAGCTGTCGGTAATCTCAAAAAGCAGGAAGATTGCCGTCATCGGCGCATGGGTAGCTGCGGAAAGAAAAGCTCCCATACCGACCAGAGCATAAGCACCTGGAGCAATGTGAATCTGCGGCAGAATCTTGGCGACTATATTACCAAAGAAACCACCGATGACCGCGCCAAGATAGAGACAGGGGGCAAAAATACCACCAGGCAAGCCGGAGCCGAGCGTGATCGAGGTTGCCACGGCTTTGATAACAATCAGGACGCCGAGCAGGTACCAGGATGACTGATACCAGAGCTGGTCACCCATCAGGACTTTCTCTATGAACTCGTAGCCATTGCCGAAAACCTGGGGGAAAATAAAACCGATCACACCAACCAGTAGCCCGCCAAGCACAGGCTTGGCGAATTTCGGAATTTTCAGGGCCGTAAACCGGTCCTTAATACGAAAATGAGTGTCAATAAACAGAGCTGCCAGTATGCCGATCAACAAACCAAGCAGCACATAGAGTAGCAGCTCCCAGTAGCTGTTCACCAGGTAGACCGGCGCATACAGTTCAGAGGTGTTGCCGAGCAGAGCGCGAGAGACAACCGTGGCCATGCCACTGGCGATGACGATTGAAGTAAAGCTGGAGAGCTCGAAGGCGGAAAGCAGGACGATCTCCTGAGCAAAGAAGACTCCGGCAATCGGCGCATTAAAGGTGGCCGCAACGCCGGCAGCGGCACCACAGGCAACCAGAACCTTGAGGCGATCGCCACTCATTTTAAAGAGTTGACCAAACTGGGAACCGATCGCCCCGCCGATCATGGCAATCGGTCCTTCCTGCCCAGCAGAACCGCCGGTACCGATGGTGATGGCCGAGCCAAAACCTCGGGTGAATATTGGTCTTAACTGAAGCTTGGCACCACGCAGGTTGACCCTTTCAAGGAAAGCGGAAAACCCGCCTTTGAGATCTTTGCCGAACCAGTGCCAGAGAGGAATAACCAGCAACCCGCCAACAACCGGGCAGAACACCACTGCCAGACGCGCCAGACTCCACTCCTCCAGAGAATAGCCAAACAGGTGCTCGCTCTGTTCGAAAACCCCCCAGTGAATAAATTCAATGGTTTTGCGGAAAGCGTAATTACCCAGGCCGCCAAGCACACCGATCATGACAGCCAAAATAATCAGAAAGGTGTTTTCGCTGACACGAAAAAAACGTTGTAATGCAGTCAGAGGGTGGCGCAGCTGCTCAAAGATTTTGTCTTTTAGAAAAGAACTTTTGTACATAGGAATATTACAACATCATGTAGTTAATGAACCTCAGTCGAGGTCTCTTTTTAAATAATGTCGGCAAGGGTATGACTTACCAAGAAACTTCACATCGTAGTGCTTATAGGTTCCACCTGCAAGAGGAAATATTTTGCAATCTTAAACAAGCGACAGAAAGGTATCAATCCATACTGCTGGTGTGAATTCAAATCGAAAAAACGCTATCATGAAAAGCATCATGAACGATTGCTTCCAGATCCGGGAGCTCTGAATCGGTTAATGCCTCAAACTCCCTTTCCCTACGTCTTTTCGGCAGACAACCTTCGTTCTGGCGCACAAACACAATAAAATCTATATTGGCATTTTATGTTGAAAAACTCTTTCTTTGGTCGAAAACCACTCGATATTCACAGGAGGTGTCGAACCGTGATGTTCTGCGGCAAGAATTGTCGCTCAAAATTATTGACAATAAGACAGCCCCCTGAATCATTCTTCAGAGGGCTGCTAGGAGCTTGTCCGACAATAAGGGTCGAAGCGAAAATCCAGAAGTTTGAGAACAGATTTTGGCTCGTTTGAGAGTAATAGCCATAGCTATTGGTCGAAAAGGAGCTGAAATATGGGCCAAACAGCTGGGTTTGCAGCCGATCATGGATTGTCGGACAAGCTCCTAGGGTTCCCGACTTTATTTTTCATTTCCCAATATTATTTTCACGAATCAGATTTGGTTCTTGAAAGTCAACACCTACTCCACGGTGACACTTTTAGCAAGATTGCGCGGCTGATCGACATCGGTTCCCTTGAGAACAGCGATGTGATAGGCCAGCAACTGCAGAGGTATCGAGGTAAGTACCGGCATCAGATCATCGACAATCGACGGTACGGTCAAAACGATTTCTGCTTTATCAGCAAGACCGGTTGCCGCCTGATCGGTCACCACCACCACGCGTCCTCCACGAGCCTGCACCTCTTCCATATTGGCAGCTACCTTCTCAAAGGTTTCGTTGTGAGGTGCAATCACCACAACCGGCAACTGCTCATCAATCAGCGCAATTGGTCCATGTTTCATTTCACCGGCAGGATAGCCCTCGGCATGAATGTAAGAGATCTCCTTGAGTTTCAGCGCCCCCTCCAGAGCAATCGGATACTGGTTACCACGGCCAAGATAAAGAAAATCATGGGTATGCATCAGGCTTTGAGCCGCCTGTTCAATAGCGTCATTCAGTAACAGGCACTCTTCTACTTTGCCGGGCAGACCGACCAGAGCTTTCAGCATACTGCGACTGAGTTCCTGGTCAAGGTTGCCGCGCAGGTGACCTAGATAGATGGTAAAAAGATAGAGAGCCACTAGTTGAGTCGTGAAAGCCTTGGTGGAGGCGACGCCGATTTCAGGCCCGGCGTGGGTGTAGATGACGCCGTCACTTTCACGGGCAATAGAAGACTCAACCACGTTGCAGATGGCAAGAACTTTACCACCCTTGCCGTGGGCTTCACGCAATGCGGCCAGAGTGTCAGCCGTCTCGCCACTCTGGCTGATCAACAGGGTCAGAGTTTTTGCATTAACCAGTGGGTCGCGATAGCGAAATTCACTGGCAATGTCGACTTCAACCGGCACCCGAGCATGCTTCTCCAGCAGGAATTTTCCGACCAGAGCGGAATGCCACGAGGTGCCACAGGCAACAATATATATCCTCTCTACCTCTTGGAGAAAATCATCTTCGATAGCCAGATCTTCCAGGAAAACCTGGGTATGATCTTCACGAATCCGCCCGGCAATGGTATCGGCAATGGCCCGTGGCTGTTCATAGATTTCCTTGAGCATAAAGTGCCGATAGCCATCTTTCTCGGCCATGACCGGGCTCCAGGTAATGGTCTTCGGAGTTTTTTCAACTGGGGTCCCAGCCAAGGTGGTGATCTCCATGGTTTCTGCGGTAAAGACCACAAGTTCACCATCTTCAAGGAAAATCACCTCGCGGGTGTGGGAGAGCATCGCCGGGATATCGGAGGCGACGAAAAACTCCCCATTACCTTGGCCGACAACCAGCGGAGAGCCCTGTTTGGCAGCAATCAGCTTGCCCGGTTCCTGTTCACAGAGAATCGCCACAGCATAAGCTCCGCGTACGTCATCCAAGGCCTTGCGAACTGCAGACTCGAAGTCGCCACACTCCTTGTAATGCTGTTCAACCAGATGCGCAACGATCTCCGTGTCAGTATCCGAATTGAAATTATGCCCCTGCTCACGTAGGGCAGTTTTGAGGTCGAGATAATTTTCAATAATGCCGTTGTGCACAACTACGAACCCACCCGCGCAATGGGGATGGGCATTTATTTCAGAGGGGCGACCATGAGTTGCCCAGCGAGTGTGGCCAATCCCCGGCTGCCCCGGCAAAGGCTGATCAACAAGCTTTTTCTCCAGATTGACCAGCTTGCCTTCGGCACGGCAGATATTAACTTCACCCTGACTGATAGTCGCGATTCCAGCCGAATCGTAACCACGGTATTCGAGCTTCCTCAGGCCATCCAGAACAATAGGTGTTGCTTCTTGGGGGCCGATATAACCAACGATGCCACACATATAAAAACCTCGGGAATCAGTTAGAAGTTAATTATTACTGACGGTGAAAAACGATAAGCAATTAACTAACGCAAAGACGCAGAGAGTAATAACTGTAATTGAGGCGTTTCCTTAAGATTTAAGAACTTTTCCTCAGCGTTCTTAGCGCCTCTGCGTTAAACCTTTTTTGGGGTTATAAAACCGTTATTTTTTGCCTTGCTTCTGTTGTTTCTGCCGATTCCGTTCAGCCCAACCCTCAATGTTTTTCTGTTCTGTACGAGAAAGAGCCAGGGAGTCGGCTGGAACATTTTGGGTAATCGTCGAACCTGAGCCAATCAGGCTGCCACGACCGATTGTGACTGGCGCAACAAACTGGGTGTCACTACCAACAAATACATCGTCTTCGATAATCGTCTGATGCTTATTAACGCCATCGTAGTTACAAGTGATGGTGCCGCAGCCAATATTGACATTTTTCCCGAGCACCGCATCACCGAGATAGGTCAGATGACTGGCCTGCGACTTCTCACCGATGATGGCTTTCTTGGTCTCAACAAAATTGCCAATCTTATTGTTGCCGATCAGAACTGTCCCCGGTCTCAGGTGCGCCATAGGCCCTACGGCACAGGCATCACCAATAACCGCTTCACTCAGCACTGAGCCAGGCTTAAGATGCACCCGGTCGCCAACGGTGCAGTCGGTAACGATAACTCCCGGCTCAATTTCGCAATGACTGCCGATCGTCGTTTTGCCACGCAAGTGGACCCCCGCATGAATTACAGTATCGCAACCGATGCTAACCTCGGGGGCGATATATGTTGCGTTTGGATCCAGCAGAGAGACACCAGCCCGCTGATGAGTTTTGTTAATTCTTTGACGCATAATTTCACCAGCCTTTGCCAGCTGTATCCGATCATTAATCCCCATGGCCTCATGCGCGTCTTTGACCAGAAGAGCTTCAACCCGCTCCCCGGCCAGGCGAGCAGCAGCCACAACATCGGTGAGATAGTATTCACCCTGGGCATTGCGATTATCAAGCTGTTGTAAGAAATCGAAGACCTCCGGCGCGCGGAAAAGATAGATACCAGTATTAATCTCACTGACCAGACGTTCTTCACTGTTGGCATCTTTTTCTTCGACAATTCGTTCAACCCCGTTCAGCCCACGTATAATTCGGCCATAGCCGGTGGGATCTGTCATTTGCGCAGTCAAGATGGTGATACTGGCAGAAGTCTCGCAATGATGTCCCAGCAGCGCTTGCAGGGTGATGTCACGTAACAAGGGAACATCACCACAGAGCAACAGGAGATCTCCGCTAAAACCTTTAAGAGAATCTTCGGCACATTGCAGCGCATGACCAGTACCTAATTGTTCTGTCTGCAGGGCAAAACTTAAGTTTTCACCCTCCATCGAGGTACGAACCAGATCGGCAGCATGGCCGATGACTGCAACGATAGGCGTAGCATCAAGTGCTTTGGCGGTCTGCACAACATGGCCCAGCATCGGCGTGCCGACGACCGGGTGAAGCACCTTGGGCAAGTCCGATTTCATCCGGGTTCCCTGGCCTGCCGCCAGGATCACCGCCGCTAAATTTCTTGGCATGATTGTCCCCCCTGAGTTTAAACAAGGATTATTTCGGAATGCTTCGCAAAGGTCAAGTGGAGAGAAAGCCAAATCATATAATTAATGGTCTGAGGGCCTGTTTCATTGTCGGTTCAGCTTTCTCTTTGCCATCTGACCAAGGCTCCAGTATATTGAGAATGTAAATTTATTCTGAATTCCCTGCCTGCTCAGGGATTCAGCCTATGGGGGCAGACTGAAAAAATGGGCAGTCGTGGACAAATAACAGAGTTGTTAAACCAACTTGAAAATGATCTCAAGGCTCTTGAATTCGCCTACGAGCAATATTTTCTCGGCATGGAAAAGCTCGCGCCTGAACCACAGCGGCAGAAAATCACCTTGCGCATGCGCAAGATGATTACTCACTACATCCCCCAGACTGACTTGCGTTTCCGGTTACAGAGTATTACCAACCGTTTCAACAGTTATTGCGGATACTGGGATCGCATCCAGCGACAGATAGATGAAGGGAGATACGAACGACACACCTCTCGCATCCAGCGCCATACGAACAGGTCGCCGTCAGTACAAAAGCCTGCTAAGGCCCCTCCCCCTGTGGACCCGGTAGACAGTCTCTACGAGAAACTTGTCGATGCGCATCAGAGTTGCCAACTTCGCCCCCCCAACAGAGAGCAAGTTGTCCGTTTCCTGGCCAAGCAGGAAAAAGCTATCAAGGAACGCTTTGGAGACAAGCCGGTCGACTTTATGGTTGTTACCGACTCGGGCAAACCAAAGATCAAGGTGCGCGCCAAAAGCTGATGGCTTAGCCATTATTAAGTAGTTTGCGAATACGTCAAAGGGTGAATTAAGCGATGACAGATCAGCGCAGTAAAACAGCAATGGTTCTGGCCGGTGGTGGCATCATGGGCGCTGCCTATGAGATCGGCTGTCTTGCCGCTCTTGATCGCCTCTTCTGTCCTGGCTTCTCTACCCGCCGCTTCGATAGCTACATCGGCATTAGTGCTGGCTCTGTTATCGCCGCCCTGGTTGCTAATCGCATCAACCCTGCGGGACTCTACAGAACCATTATCCGCAACGAACGAACCGTTTTCAACTGGCGTCGTCGCGATATTTACCGTTTCGACTGGTGGGCAATGGTCTGTTCTCTGGGTACCCTGCCACGCAACCTGCTGCATGTTTTACAACACTATCGGAAAAACAACTGGGACTTCCATCTGAGTGATCTGCCTCATCTTCTCCATGAGCATTTCCCCGCAGGCCTTTTCTCACTGGATCCCATGCAGTCCTATCTCTGCGATTCATTTAAAAATGAAGGCCTCTGTGATGATTTCCGCCTTCTTAACCGCGAACTTTTTATCCCGGCATACGATCTTGATTCCGGCGAAAGGATCGTCTTCGGTACGGCAGGACATCAGGATCTACACATTTGCCAGGCAATTACGGCTTCCAGCGCCATCCCTTTCTTTTTTCAGCCCTACCGGATTGACCGGCATGCTTACCTTGATGGCTCCGTTGGTCGAGTCTTGCATATTGATATCGCCATTGATAATGGTGCCAAACTGATTGTGCTGATAAATCCCCGGGTACCTTTCCATAACGATCAGGACGCCACCTACCTGCCCTCACTTTCCTACGGCAAGAGTTCACAGATCGACGAACTGGGCATCTTCTTTACCTGGGAGCAAGCCAAGCGGATCGAGTGCCGTGAAAAGCTGATCATGGCTATCGATTATTATCGACAAACGAATCCTGAAGTTGACATCCTGCTATTTGAGCCGGGCGCAGACGAAGCGCTCCTCTTCTTCCAGGGACCTATGTCGATTGCTGCACGCAACCAGGTTATGAATCATGGCTACCAATTGACACTCGCGGAGATGAGGAGTAACTACCAGGAGTTGGCCAAGATATTTTCTAAACACGGCATCCAAACAACGCAACTGAATCTCGAGAAAGCACCACCGGAATAGCGGGCCTTTACGGACGATCAATTTATGCTCACCTTTCAGGTATTGGCTTTTCCAACTGGTGCCTTTCCGGTTGGTTGACGAAAGTGAAGCAAACCGGTAGAGTTAATTCACTACGGCATGCTTATGAAAATTGTGTTCTGTACATTCCATGTCCGCCGCTCTGCACAGGCAATTTCGCTGGCCGCAGGTTGCCTAGCTGCGGCTCTCCCCTTTGCTCTGCGTAAAACCAGCGTCCTGATCGACTGTTTCCCTGAACAAACGGATCAGGAAATTCTCGCTACAATCATGTCTTTAAATCCAGAGGTAATCGCATTCCCGGTTTACGTCTGGAATCGTCAACGCATCATCCACCTGGCAAGAGAGTTGTACAAGCTGGACAACCGGCTTTATTTGATTGCCGGTGGCCCGGAAGCAACCGGTGATCCATCAGGGTTGTCATCATCAGCCCCCTGGACAGCACTGATTCACGGTGAGGGTGAGGCTGCTTTTGCCGGGCTGATTGCGGCACTGGCAGAGGGTTTGCCAGACCAAGCGTTGCCGGGAGTCACTCTCATGCTTGAGAGTGGGCAATTATCTGGCGAAGAACATTGCCCACACGACCTCAGCAAAGCCCCTTCACCATGGCTCACCGGCATACTCAAACCAGAGCCCACAAGCGGTGTTCTCTGGGAAGTTGCCCGTGGCTGTGCTTTCTCCTGCGATTACTGTTTCGAGGCTCGTGGTCACAGTGGTGTCCGCAGCATTGAACGTCATCGCCTGGAAGAAGAGCTTGAGCTGTTCACCAAAACCGGAGTCAGCCAGCTATGGGTCCTTGATTCAACGTTCAACTATCCCCCGGAACGTGGCATTGACCTTCTGGAACTCCTGCTCGATAAGGCACCTCATATTCACTATCACCTGGAAGCCAAGGCTGATTTCATTGATCATCATACCGCCAGCCTTATGGGGGGACTGAATTGTTCTGTACAACTGGGGCTGCAGTCTGTTCACGAACAGGTTCTAAAAGCCATCCATCGTCCACTTGACCTGGAAATCCTCGCTGAAAAGGTTCACCTCCTTGATGCTCAAGGGGTCGTTTACGGGCTTGATCTGATTTACGGACTTCCTGAAGACAACTACGCAGGGTTCAGAGACAGCATTGATACTGCATTAAGTTTTTCACCGAATCACGTTCATATCTTTCCACTATCGGTACTCCCTGGCACCAAGCTGGCACAACAACGCAACCGCTATGGAATCAAAGCTCAACCGGACCCTCCCTATGAATTGATTTCATCAACGAACTGGACCGTCGAAGAATTAGAACTCTGTCGTCAATTAGCTGCAGCAGTCGACCTTTTTTACAACACCGGCAGGGCCGTCGCGTTCTTCCCAACGGTTCTGCAATCGTTACAGACCAGTCCAAGTGCGCTCTTTGAGGATTTTTTCAAGTGGGTTTTACAACAGCATGATGTCGATTACGACAAGCTGCTGATTATGGACAACTGGAAAGCAGATGATATCTACCGCATGCTGCAGGGTTATCTTTGCCACCAGTTGCAAAAAACTGGACAGGGGCATCTGACCAGCGTATTCCTCGACCTACTCTGCTACCACTTCCACTATGCAGAGACCCTGCTCGGAGAAGAACTTCTGCCACCATCAGACGATAAACTGCTACAGAGCAACCTATGGGATACGCCCTGGCAGAGTTCAAACAAGTGTCGCCTGGTTCCCTTTGCCTACGAGATTCTGGACCTGCTGGAAATGGAAGAGATGCAACTGAAAGAAATTGCCAGCCTGTTCCGTCCGGTTGGCTCGGTCGCACTCTTTATGCGACGTGACAATGAAGTATTCTGTGAATCGTTAAGTGAAGAGATGCTACGCCTACTGAAACTGAGCAATGGCAAACTCAGCCCAAAAGAAATATTCGCTGGTAGCCTGTCTCAAGAAACCGGAGAGGAATTAGTCGAGATTGCCGTATCCGAGGGGCTTTTGCAACCACATAACGGCGAGGTACAATAACTACTGACCGGAAGAACGTGGTTCAGGCAACAGCCTTCATCCGCTCAACGCCCATCCTCTCAACATAGCGAGGCCGTTCCACAATAAACGACCTTATTTCTTGAACGTCAGGAACCCGACCGGCAACACGAACAATATCATCGATGAGCAGGGCCGGAGCAACATAAACACGATTGTCAACCAGCTTGCGATGGTCACAGAAGAGATGAACCTCAGCACGCACATCCATCTCACTCAGAGCCTGGCGAACATTGGCAAGAATTTTGGCACCACCTTGCTCAGCATCCGGTTTACAGAGAATATCGATTCGCATGGCAAAATCCTTTCCGCTAAACATAACTATCTTAGTCAACTATACAACCCTAAATAAAAAAGGCAAGCATTTTCTGCCTGCCTGGGAAACTTCTAGGAGCCTGTCGAATCAACTGAGATCGAAGCGAAAACCGGGTCTTTTGAGATCAGAGATTAGCGAGGAGGCGGGCTGTCACCATAAATAATACGCAGGGCACGCT
>JAMONP010000092.1 GCA_027065695.1 Desulfuromonadales bacterium
TTTGGGGGCGTGTATGTCTCCAGGAGGTGTCAAAAAGCTGGTCAATTAACATGTGCGGTTGCTAATGTAGCGCCATACGGTCGTTTTCTAAGCGGCAAGACACCGTTTTTGTTGGCAGCAGATTCCCCGAGATGCCGGCATCCTCAAAAAAGGCCCCTTTTCCACAAAGAGTCCATAATGATTATTCGCGGTTCAGAGCTGCTGCGTCAATCGCAAAACCTGCCAGATTGCCTGTTGCGTCTAATGGGGCACGAGCTGGGGAACTGTCGGAAAAATAAACTGCTGTCGGATATTCTGGTCCAGAGCATCGATGAGCGGATTACCTCGCTGGCCGGAATCCTCGCCACGTGCGAGCGGATTCACAATACGCCGCTGCCATTCGCCTATATGCTGCTGGTTCATCGCACCGCATACTTGTACTGTTTTATGTTGCCATTTGGGCTTGCGGCTTCTCTGGGTATAGCCACACCCCTGTTTTGCGCACTTATCGCCTATGCATTCTTTGGTCTGGATGCGCTAAGTGAGGAATTGGAAGACCCATTTAGTCTGGCAGACAACGCTCTGCCGCTTGATGCCATATCACGCACCATTGAGATCAATCTGTTGGAGGCTTTGGGAGAAACAGATTTGCCGTCACCGCTACAGCCTGATGCCTACTTCCTTAAGTAGATCAAGGAAACAGAAGGAGCCCGCAAATGACAGACGCCCGTAACTTCGGCTATCAAATCCACCCCCTGCGTGATGCCATCTACGATGAGCTGCACATGCGGCCATTTTACAACCTGGCAACACCACAGCAAATCACCCATCTTGCCGCCTGTGCCGATGCGCAGGAACAGGAGCAGGCCTTCGAGCTGGTCTGTCAACTTTGTCGCCGCTACAGCGTCAATCAACCTCAGACGGGAGCAGTTGCCTTCCATCAGGAATTTGGCGATTTCACCATCCACTGGGAACGCCACGTTGAGTTCTACTCTCTGACTGTCTTACAGCCAAGCCCCTGCGGCGACCTTCCCTTTCAATATACGGCCATCGATCTGCTGCCGGCCGACTGGTTGCAGAAGCTGCCAGGACAGATGGTTTCGGCAATTCATCTGATAGTAGATGATCAACAGCTCGATTTCTCGGGGCCGGCACTCTGTCGTTATTTCGAAGGACATCGTGTCATTGTCAGTCAGGCAAAGGAAGATAAGGCTCATATTTTTACCGCCTTTAAACTGCACGGTGATGGCTTTGGCCGCTTCATCATCCGCAACCAGGGGCTGAGCGATACCCAAATGGGCCAGTTGGTACGCCGCCTGCTGGAGTTGGAAACCTACCGCCTGCTAGCCCTGATTTCATTACCAATTGCCAAACGGATTGTGCCGCAAATGGCGGAGATCGATCAAAAACTGGCTGACATGCTGAAACAGGTCAATCTGGAAAATCCCCGTGGCGAACAGGCTCTGCTTGAAAAGTTGACCGGCATTGAAGCCCAGCTGGAAACCTACCGTGCCGAAACCAATCGGCGCTTTTCGGCAACCCGAGCCTATCATGAGTTGGTCAAAGATCGCCTGCTGGCGATGGAGGAAGGAGCGGTCTGCGGCTTTTTTTCGATTCGGGAATTCATGAACCGCCGCCTTGATCCAGCCCTGCGAACCTGTGATTCACTACAGAGATGGATGGACGATTTATCGAAGCGGATCGAGCGAGCCAGTGACCTGCTGCGGACCCGAGTCAATCTGAATTTACAGGAACAAAATCGCTCCCTGCTCTCGGCCATGAACAGGCGCAGTCAGCTGCAATTCCGCCTGCAGGAAACGGTAGAGGGGTTGTCGATTGCTGCCATCAGTTACTATATGGTCGGACTCCTCAGCTACCTTCTAAATGGCCTGCCGCTGCAACGCTGGGGTTTGAGTAAAAGCGTTCTGCTTGCCGCCTGTATCCCGCTGGTGCTTCTCCTCGTCTGGACGATCACTCATCGTATTAAACACAGGTTACTGAAAAGATCCAGCCCCTCGGCGGAACACTAACTATCCCTTATCAAGTAGCCGGTTTTGAAATAATCCGGGATATCAGAGAAAAACAACCTTTTGTCGGCAAGCATTCTGGACCGAATGCCTGCCGACGACAACAATCAATCGTTGTGCTCACCTGACGAAGCCGCTTCTTCTGCATGGTGCGGTCCGGCATGTGCGGCCTTGGCCAGCCCTTTAACATAGTGTATGTAGGTAACGTAAGAGGCCACAAATTCACGTCCAGAAGCGACACTGTTATTGGCATGTTCACGTTTTTCCAGAAGCTCGGTGAAACGTTCGTGAATCCCTTTTTTGACGTGCGTAGCGATGGCCGTGGCCAGTTCATCAACATTTTCCTGTGCCAGTGCCCGATCTGCTTTGGCAATGACCGGTTCGACACTTCCCACTGGTTTCAAGCCGGTATAGGGTGCGCCCTCGCCTGCGCGGTGAATCCGTACCAGAGTTTCAAAAAAGTTACGGTCTGCCAGTTCCTGCGCAGCGCCGCCGAGAGCACGTACGGCCAATGCCTGGTCAAAAGTGGCACGGATTTCCGCTTCGTCATCCTCTCGGACCCATTTGAGTATCGGCGTAATATCCTTTGTCATCAGAGCCGTTTTGGCGTCGATCACCACCGGGCCGTCGATGGCGTCACAGTGAGCCAGCACCGACTGTGGTATCAGCAACCCTGCGACCAATAGGGTTGTTACGAGCCAGAGGTAAATCCGGCCTGGTTTTTGTTGCGCGTTAATTCTCTGCATTTTCTCCTCCTTGGGATGATTGGATTTGGCGTCCTGATGTGCGCCTCTGCCTAGTAAACGCAGCAGGAAGAGACTTTGTGACAGTGTTTAGAAAAAAACTTTTGTGCTCCCGATAGCGAAAGCTCCTGACAGTAATTTTGAACGCAAAAAAGGAAAAGAGAGAGAAAATTTCTTCGAGCTGTCACATAACTCTGATACCTTACGTTCTAGCAAAGGAGGGAAGGGTGAAACGCATTGACCGATGAAGAGCTGATGCAGGATTATGCCGAGGGAAACTTGGAGGCATTTGAGTTGCTGTATTCGCGTCACAAAAGCCGCCTGTTCGGCTACCTGCTCGGAAAACTGCGAGATCGTACTGAGGCGGAAGAAGTATTTCAGACAGTTTTTGTCAAGCTGCATCGTGCCCGTGCCCGCTATCAATCTGAAATTCCATTTTTGCCGTGGTTCTTTACCATCGCCCGCAATGCGCTGATCGATCATCTGCGCCGCACACAAACGCAGCAGGCCTGCGTAACGCTTGACGATGTGGCAGTCGCAAACCATCCGGCACCAGAACAGCACGGGCGGGAGCCGCTCGGTACCAGTCTGCCAGAACTTGCCAGCCTCAGTACAACACAACGCCAGGTGCTGGAACTACGCTTCAGTAGCGGGCTGACCTTTCGTGAAATTGCCGATCAATTGCAGTTGTCGCCTGTGAATGTGCGACAACTTGCCAGCCGGGCAATCGGCAAGCTGCGCCGTCAACTAACAGGAAAGGAGGCGCGTAATGAAGAGTAAATCAGAATCCGATCTGCTGCAGGAATTTGCAGATTTTATCGAAGCACCACAGGTTTCGCCAGGACCAGCGCTGGACGAGGCTGTCGTAAAACGGGTCGAATCCAGCCTGTCACGTTGGCATTGGGGGCTTTTCCCCAAGTTGACCCTGATCCAGATCGTGACTGGCCTTGCAACCTTGACCATTTGTCCGCAATTCGGCATCGGTGGCGGACACCTGCCCATGGTGCACGAACTCCACAGTGGCGCACCGCCGCTCATCTTTCATCTTCTCTGTGGAGTATTGTTTGTCGGCTTCGGCGGGCTGCTGAGTGGGCTGATCCTGCGACCTGCTGAAAGCGCTCAAATAAGCCGGTGGCGCTATCACTATTTTCTCACTTATGCTGCTATCGCCTACCTGATACTGGTCCTTGCCAGCCCTGAAGTATTTGTTGCTAGTTCTCTAAGCTGGATTCCCGGAGCGGTATTGGGCAGTACTGCCGGATTTAGCCTGAGTTGTCGGTTGCGTCGGCAGAGTATGTGAGAACCCGCCTGTTAGCAGTGCAACGACAGATGCCCCCACGGTATTGTCCGGGGGGGGGCATCTGCAATCGTTCAGATCTGCTCCTGCCTTCCTGACAAACCTCCATCAGAGATCCTGAGCCCCGCCACTATTTTGCTTAATTTTCCGGCCAACCACTCCACTCTTCAACCGCCCTGCCTGTTCCTCCCGCACGAAAAAACCGCTGCTTATCAATATTTACCCCTTCAATAAACGCTCGCACAATTGCTCGCAAATGGCCTTTTTAGGCAAAAAACAAGGGGTCAGCAAATTCGCTAACCCCTTGTTTTTATTATGGCGGCCCCGACAGAATTCGAATCTGTGACCTACCGCTTAGGAGGCGGTTGCTCTATCCAGCTGAGCTACGGGGCCAGAACAATCAAAACTTCTAAAAATTAAGCAGGCTAAAGACCTTTCCTTCCGGCAACTTTTTGCGTCCATCAAGAAAATCCAACTCAGCCATGAAAGCACACTCTACGAGATCGGCACCGAGGTCTTCCACCAGTTTGACGACAGCAGAAACAGTGCCTCCCGTGGCCAGCAGGTCATCAGCGATGATAACTTTATCGCCTTTACTGAAAGCATCTTCATGGATTTCCAGAGTATCTGTACCATATTCTAGGTCGTAAGTGATCTGGCGCACCGTGTGTGGTAGCTTCCCGGGCTTACGCACCAAGGTTACACCAACGCCTAGCTTGTAGGCCAAGGCTGAACCGAGGATAAAACCACGCGCCTCAACACCGACAATCTGATCGATGTTCTGCCCAATATAACGGTGAGCAATCAGATCGATCATACGATGGAAGCTGCGTGCATCAGAGAGCAATGTCGTAATATCTTTAAAAACAATCCCTTTTTTAGGGAAATCGGGGATGTCGCGAATGATTTTTTTCAACTCTTCCATAATTTAACCCCTACAGCAATGGCGAGAATTAATTTTCTTCCTGAGATGGGTCCCGCTCTGCTAGAAGAACACGTAACTTCTCCAGGCTTTTGGACTCAATCTGACGAATCCGCTCGCGAGTGACACCAAACTGGCGACCAATAGTGTCAAGGGTTTGTGGATCACGATCATCCAGACCGAAACGCAAGGCAATGATTTCCTTTTCATTGTCATTAAGCGTTGCCAGTAAATCGGTAATGATTTGAAACTTGTTCAACCCCTCGACAAGTTCGAGAGGGTTAACGATACTGGTATCCTCGATGGTGTCTATGAGGCTGTAATCATTACCTTCTCCCAGGGGATGTTCAATTGAATAGGTTTTCTTAAGCAACACCATGAGGCGTCGGATGTAGGCAGGAGCAACCCCCATTGCTTCTGCCACCTCCTTAACCTGCGGTTCACGATTATAGACCCGTACCAATTCGCGGCTGATTTTAATTAGCTTGTTGATATCATCAGAGACATGGACCGGCAGACGAATCGTTCGGCTCTGATTAACCAGAGCGCGTTCTATCGACTGGCGAATCCACCATGTAGCATAGGTCGAGAAACGACATTCCTTGCTGAGTTTGAAACGCTCAACCGCTTTGATGAGACCAAGGTTGCCCTCTTCTATCAGATCAAGGAATGGTAAACCACGATTCATGTAGCGTTTGGCAATTTTAACAACCAGGCGCAGATTCGATACAATCATCTGATCGCGGGCGGCCATATCGCCATCATCAATGCGCCTGGCAAGAGCGCGCTCTTCCTCAGCTGTCAAAAGATTGGATTTTTGAATGTCTTTCAGATAGAGCTTGATCGCATCCATCGAAAAGTCTTCATGATCGTCGGTGGATACCTTCTCTGCTTCCTCGCGCTCAACCCTGGCCAGAGTTTTACGGTCAGGCTCTTCCTCCTCACCACTCCTCTCTTCACCAGCCAACGGAACTTTCCTGGGCTCCTCTTCAAGCTCGACTTTTTCACTGTCCTGCAAGACATCACTCATGGCATAAACACCCTCTTTTCAGAGTTTAAGAAGCTCCTGAGTCTAAGGGAGCAACCCCCTTATGGCAAGTATAAAATCGGGTTTACAGCTGACTTGCCCTTACGAATTTCGAAATGAAGTCGGGCACTTTGTCCATTTGGAGGCAACCCGCTCAAGGCAATCTTGTCTCCTTGGCCGACATAGTCATTCATTTTGACAAGGTTCTTATGATTGTAACCATAAACGCTAAAGTAACTGTCGGAGTGTTCCAGAATCACAAGGTTGCCATAGCCGGGAATCGCACTACCGCTGTATATGACCTTGCCTGAAGCAGCAGCATTCACAGTGGTTCCTTTCGGGACACCGATTTCGATCCCTTTGTAGATATTCTTGTTTTTCTTGCCAAACTTATTCAGCAATTTTCCCTTAACTGGCCAGACAAAGAACCCTTTGGCCGGTTTGGCGGCATGAGCAGGAGACTTTGCTACCGGTTGCCCAGATGACTTTACTGCCGATTTCTTTATCACAGACTTACGGGCAGTTTTCTTTGGTTGCTTCTTTGTTACAGGAGTCACAGAAGAAGCGCGTGATGAGGTGCTTGTTGTCTTTGAAGTTACCGGCACTTTACGCGACTGCGTAACGCCCGGGATGTAGAGTCTCTGGTTGGCCTTGAGTTGCGCTGGGTCCTTGATGTCATTGATATCGGCAAGTCGACTCTCGCTAATTTCATAGGTTTTGGCAATGCGATACAGGGTCTGCCCCGGTTGCACGGTGTGATAAACCCCCGTCGGCGCACAGGCAACCAACAAGCTCACCCAGGCAAACACAAGAATCACACTATGTTTCAAAAGAAATCGCATCAAAGGAATAAAGCCTTAAAGGTTAATGCCCTTCGCGCCACTCGTCTCGCACCCCACATCCCAAGCTTGTACAGTGTCCTACATCAGAGGACATATTTCAACAACAGGAAACCGCCGAACAACAACAACAGAAAAACTATGCTGAGCAGGTTAAAATAGCGATCGATAAATTCGCGCATGCTGGGACCATAACGGTGCAACAACCAGGCGACCAGAAAAAAACGCAGACTACGACTGATCAGTGAAGCGATCAGGAAAACCACAAGATTGACCTGAAAAACCCCGGATCCGATGGTAATAACCTTGTAGGGGATGGGTGTAAACCCGGCTGTAAAAACCACCCAGAAACCATATTCAGCAAACAGACTCTGGACTCTGGAAAACACTTCAGGGGTAAAACCGGGGATATAATGAAAGAAAAACCCGTTGACCAGAGGCCAGGCGCCCCAGCCGATTCCATAGCCGAGCAGACCGCCAAGAACAGAACCGACCGAGGCAAACAAGGCAAAACGCCACGCCCTTGTCGGTAACGAAATACACAGAGCGATCAACAAGACATCTGGAGGCACGGGGAAGATAGAGGACTCTACCAAGGCAAGCAGAAAAAGAGCCGGACCACCATAAGGTGTCTCGGCCCAATGCAGAACCCAATCGTAAAGTTTACGAATTACACGCATCAGTCAGCTTCTCTCCTGCCAGCCGTGGTTGCCGATCAAGGGGACAAAACGACATCCCAGCAACTGTTCTTCCTGATATTCATTTTCGCCGGTACGTGTGACACGTAAAAGCAATTGGCTCTCCCGATCGCCGACCGGGATAACCAGTCGACCTCCCACGGTCAGTTGATCAAGATAGTACTGCGGGACCTCCGGAGCTCCTGCTGTGACCAGGATGGCGTCAAACGGTGCCATTTCCTGCCAGCCTTGAGTTCCGTCAGCCAAACGGATATTGACCTTGCCGAAACCACACTCATCAAGCACTATGCGAGCCCGACGTGCCAGAAAAGGTATCCGCTCCAGAGAAAAAACCCGATCAGCAAGCAACGCCAGGACTGCCGCCTGATATCCAGAGCCGGTGCCGATTTCAAGAACCGTTTCAGAACCCGCCAGGGCAAGGGCTTCACTCATGACGGCCACCATGTATGGTTGGGAGATTGTCTGTTTTTCTCCTATTGGCAGTGGGGCATCCTGATAAGCTTTGCCTTCCAGGGCTTGTTCGACAAATTTGTGTCGAGGAACCTTTAGCATTGCATCAATGACGCGCTGATCAACGATTCCGCGTGCAACCACCTGTTCATCAACCATACGTCTGCGAGCTATAGAGAATGATCTCATCAGGCGGGACCTTTGTCGCCAGCATTGAGTGATATATCTTCAAGTTGCCACTGGCGTAGGCGATCAATTGCTGCGTAATTGGTTAAATCAAGGTGAAGAGGTGTCACCGAGACATAACCCTTGTTCACAGCATGGAAATCAGTCCCTTCCAGATTTTGAAAACCGAGTTCACCGGCACCGATCCAGTAGTAGGAACGGCCTCTGGGATCGCGACTCTGTACTACAGCATCCTCATAAATCCGCTTACCCTGCCTGGTCAGACGCATACCAAGAGGTTTATTGGCCGGGACATTGACATTGATAAAGGTGTCTGCCGGCAAGCCATGATCTAAAACTGTTGTCGCAAGTACTTCGGCAACTCGCGCTGCCTCGGCAAAATCATCATACTTAAAACTCTGGCCAGCAAGAGAAACCGCGATAGCCGGGACCCCCATCAAGGTAGCCTCCATGGCCGCTGCAACCGTACCGGAGTAAGTCAGATCGTCGCCCATATTGCCGCCTTTATTGATTCCGGAGACCACCAGATCGGGTTTTTCTTGCAGAAGAGCCTGAATACCGAGGTTTACTGCATCTGTCGGCGTTCCGCTGACAGCCCAATGATCCTTGGCAATCTCTTCAGCACGCAGCGGTGCATGTAAAGTCAGCGCACGACCGATGGCACTCCGCTCACGATCGGGAGCAACAACGGCAACCCGGCCAAACGACTGCAGTCGGTCGGTCAGGGCCTGCAGACCGGCAGAATGAATTCCATCATCATTGGTAATTAAAATCAACACAGGGATTAATTCAGAAAACAGCCGAAAACAGCTGGGTTTGCAGCCAGTCACTCATTGTCGGACAACCTCCCAGGCTTGGCTTCCAGGCTTTTCTTCAGTTGCAGGATGTCTTGACGAATTTCTTTAAGTAGTTCCGGGTTGTAAGAACCGCTGAGGGGTAATGTAAGCTGATCGGTAGCCTTTACAGCTTTAGTTTTCTTTGAGAGGCTCTCCTTTGAGGAGTTTTGCTCAACAGCGACGACAGAAGACTTGGCTGGTTTCTCACGTAGTTTCTTGCGAGCGCCTGCAATGGTGAAGCCTTGAGTGTAGAGGAGATCTTTCAGATACAGGATGGTTTCAACATCCTGTCTTCGATAAAGCCGCTGGTTGCTGCGACTTTTGTTTGGCTTGATAGCGCTAAACTCTGTCTCCCAGTAACGGAGGACATGAGTCTTTAAGCCGGTGAATTTAGCAACTTCACCGATCTTGAAATAAAGCTTGTCGGGAATCTGAAAGTCCATACGCCTAGCAACCTGTCGGACTATACGGGCCGAAGCGGACCAGCCTTAGCCCTCCGACCCGTTAATCGAAGCCTTGAGCACCTGGCTCGGTTTAAAAGTCAGAATTCGACGTGAGGAAATTTCAATTTCCTCACCAGTCTGAGGATTACGACCACGACGTGTGGCTTTGTCTTTGACGACGAAATTCCCGAAACCGGCAATTTTGATCTTATCACCCGACTCAAGAGTAGTTTTCATAATATCGAAAACCATTTCGACAATCTCAGCGGATTCTTTTTTTGAGAAGCCGGTCTTCAGATACACATTTTCGACAAGGTCCGCCTTAGTCATTTACATCCTCCTCCCGTTGATATCTACGCGATTTTTCAGGTTTTTATATCACATCCTGAATAGGCTAAGCAACTGATTTTTTTATCGAAGCTCTGCACCCAGCTCCTTTTCCATCGCTAGAATCAGCTTTCCATGAAGATTTTGTATCAAATCATCGGTCAGGGTCCTGTCTTTAGCTCGGTAACAAGCACGAATGGCCAAGCTCTTCTTACCACTTGGGACACCCTCACCGCAGTAGACATCAAAGAGTTCAATGCTCTCCAGATCCTTAAGCTTGACCTTGCCAAGCACGGTAAAAACACTTTGTGCCGAAATATCTGCATCAATCAGGAAGGCAGAGTCTCGCTGCACATCAGGATAGCGCGATAAAGGCTGAAACTTTACTGTGCCATCAACAATCTCAAACAGGGCGTCCACGTCCAGATCGCAAAGAATCACTGATTGATCAATATCAAAATCGTGCAAAACTTCCGGATGAAGTTCACCCAATGTACCAAGCAAACGTTCACCCTGATAAAGAGCACAGGATTTTCCGGGATGATAGAAAGGCTCATTATGTTTAACCTGCCAACTCACCCTGGTAATCCTCAAAGTAGTTAAAAGTTGCTCGACCACACCTTTCATATCGAAGAAATCGATATTCTCGGCAGACTGCGCCCAGCCTTGAGGTTCACGTCGCCCACAAAGCAATGCTGTCAAACGCAGACTCTCTTGAGGTAACTCGGAATCATCGCATGGTTGAAACACTGGACGCAGTTCGAAGAGAGCCAGATCCTCACTACGATAAGCCATATTTCGTGCCGCAGTCTCCAAAAGGCTCGTCACCAGAGTGGTGCGCATACTGCTCTGCTCTTCTGTCAACGGGTTGAGTACCTGAACCGTCTGCCGTCGTCTATCATCTTTAGACAATGCGAGCTTATCAAGACATTTCGCGTTGAAAAATGAATAATTGATAACTTCGGCATAACCCATCCGCACCATCTGATCACGCACCTGGCGCGACATAGCAAGATGATCAGGAAGCTGCTGGCAAGCCAGACTGCTGACCGGCATAGTGACCGGAATATGATCGTAGCCGACCAGACGGGCAACCTCTTCGATAAGGTCAATCTCACGCTCAAGATCAGGCCGAAAATTAGGAATTTCAACGTTGATCGCACCAGCAGATTTACTGGTTTGGAGATCACATTTAAGACCGATTGAGCTGAGCTTGTCAGAGATATCGTCAGTGGATATTTCAAGTCCAAGCACCTGGCTGGTGCGTGAGGCTGTAATTGTAATGGTTCGACGGATCAACTCTTTCGGATAAATATCGACGACACCACGCGCGATTGCTCCATCAGCCAATTCAGCAATCAGAGCAGCAGCACGATCAAGGGCCAGTGGCACCATGTCAACGTCAGTACCACGTTCAAAACGATGCGAAGATTCAGAGTGCAGCCCCAAGCGTTTGCTGGTACGGCGAATCGTGGTGGGATTGAAATAAGCGCTCTCAAGAAGAATATCGGTGGTTTCAGAACTGACTTCAGAGTTTTCGCCACCCATGACACCGGCCAGGGCAACCGGCCCAACGCCATCACAGATCACAAGGTCAGAGCCAGTCAAGGCTCGCACCTGACCATCAAGGGTCGTAAACTGACCACCTTCCTGAGCGCGACTCACCACAATCCGGCGTTCACGCAACCGGTTGAAATCAAAGGCATGCAGAGGTTGTCCAAGCTCCATCATGACAAAGTTGGTAACATCAACAACATTATTAATAGAACGGATACCAACCGCCTCCAGACGGCGCGTTAACCATTCAGGCGAAGGTCCAATCTTGACATTTTCTATCAGCCGTGCGGCATAACGCGGGCAAAGATCAGGATCATCAATCACCACCGAAGTTTTCTCCGCTGCCGGACTATCACTTTCAATAACAACTGGCTCCGGAAGCCGAAGTGGAGCGCCAGTCATGGCCGATATTTCACGAGCCACACCGACGACACTCAGGCAATCGGCTCGATTTGGCGTCAAACCGATTTCATACATGATGTCCTTAAGGCCCAACTCAGCAAAAACCGGCTCTCCCAGAGGCCAGTCCTGCGGCAGTATCAAGATACCATCGGCTTCTTCACCGAGGCCGAGTTCCTTGATGGAGCAAAGCATGCCACGCGACACCTGGCCGCGAATTTTCGATTTCTTGATCTTGAAATCGCCTGGCAATACTGTGCCAATCTGCGCCAGAGCAATCAGGTCACCAGTCTTGTGATTCTTGGCACCACAAACAACCTGGACGGTCTCGCTACCTGTATCCACCTGACAGACAGTCAGACGATCGGCGTCAGGATGAGGCTGCACATCAGCGAGCCGGGCGACAATAACACTATCCAGCCCTTCACCAAGGCGTTCCATGAGATCAATTTCCAGGCCGGCCATAGTCAGACGATGCGAGAGATCGTCGGCAGAAAGATCAAAATCAACATAGTCCTTGAGCCAGTTCAAGGTGACTTTCATACTTAAAGTCCTTTATAAAACATGAAATCGTAAATTGTTAGAATAAAAGGTTAATAGATCAGCACATGTACTTAAATCATTAAGAGCACCCCCCTGCTCGTTATACTCGCTTCCCCCCTATTTCACAGGGGGGATTGAGGGAGGTCGTTTATCTAGAATTGCTTTAAAAACCGCAGATCATTTTCAAAGAAGAGTCGCAGGTCGTTGACACCATATTTGAGCATTGCGACACGTTCTATACCCATACCAAAAGCGAAGCCGCTGTAAAGCTCTGGGTCGTAGTTAACCGACTTGAATACTTCAGGATCGATCATGCCGCTACCGAGAATTTCCAGCCAGCCTGAATGCCCGCAAACCCGACAGCCGCTACCGCCGCAGATCACGCACTGGATATCAACCTCAGCACTGGGTTCCGTAAAAGGAAAAAATGAAGGCCGGAAACGAACATCAACATTCTGGCCGAAAAATTCGTTGATAAAGGTCGTCAGGATCCCCTTGAGATCTCCAAAGGTGACCTTGCGATCAACCAGGAAGCCCTCAACCTGATGAAACATAGGGCTGTGAGTAATATCGGAATCACGACGATAAACTGTTCCGGGAGCAACGACACGAACCGGTGGCTCATGTTCCAGCATGGTGCGAACCTGTACAGGCGACGTATGGGTACGCAATACCACATCTTCTGTCACATAGAAGGTGTCCTGCATGTCGCGGGCTGGATGGTCCTTGGGAATATTCAGAGCTTCAAAGTTATAGAAATCTTTTTCAATTTCCGGGCCTTCAACAACGCCGAAACCAAGAGCAGCAAAGATCGCAACAATCTCTTCTGTCACCTGAGTAATCGGATGCTTGTATCCACGTCGTTGCACTCGCCCGGGCAGAGTCACATCCAGCTTCTCACTGGCCAGACTCTGCTGCATAAGCTCCTGACGCAAACCTTCCTGGCGCTCAGTAAAGGCTGCCTCAAGACGGTCTTTAACTTCATTGGCGAGGGCACCAACTAGAGGGCGCTCTTCAGGGATCAGCTGCCCCATACCCTTCATGACGGCAGTAATCTCACCCTTTCGGCCCAGATAGCGTGCACGCACCTGCTGCAGCTCAACCTCTGTGACGGCTGCAACTGCTGACTGTAAAGCCGCTTCTTCGATCTTATTTAATTTGTCTTTCATGATATTCCAGACGAGGAGTCTGTCCGACAATCCATGATCGACTGCAGCCAGACTTATGAGTAAAAAAAAAGAGATGGGGGAAGGCCCCATCTCTTTAGCTTTCGGAAGTTACTGAAGTTGGGCCTTGGCCTTCTCGACAATAGTGCCAAAACCGACAGGGTCGGTAACGGCCAGCTGGGCCAGAATCTTGCGATCGATGCCGATCTCGGCCTGCTTCATCCCGTAAATAAAACGGCTATAGGACAAGCCATTGTCACGGGCGGCAGCATTGATCCGGGCGATCCACAGAGCCCGAAAGTCGCGTTTACGAACGCGGCGGTCACGGTATGCATAACTCAGAGCGCGATCCACAGCTTCCGTTGCGCTTCGGAATAATTTACTCCGTGCGCCGCGATAACCTTTGGCAAGTTTCAGAACTTTATTACGCCTGCGTCTTGCCTTAAAACCTCTTTTTACTCTTGGCATTACTTTTCTCCTTGAGAATCAGTTAGGCGGGTTTCCCCGCACCCGGATCTGAAGGGGGAGAGATTAAGCCCCACAGTTCACGAGTTGTTGATGTACTAGCAGCCTAACACCCTTTAAAGGTAAGGAATCAAACGGCTGATATTTTTGACGTCACTTTTGTGAACCAGAGTTGCATGGCGCAATTCGCGCTTACGCTTGGTCGACTTCTTAGTCAAAATATGACTGGTAAAAGCTTTATTACGTCGGATTTTGCCAGTTCCAGTCTTACGGAAACGTTTGGCAGCTCCGCGGTTGGTCTTGATCTTGGGCATTGCTTTTCTCCTTGGTTTTTTATCGATACACAACAGCTAGGCTGGTAAGCCGTAAGCCATTGTTTTATATTATTACATGCTGAGTTTTTATTTTTTCAGAGTGCCGATGACCATGCTCATGAAACGACCGGCCATCCTCGGGTAACTTTCAACCTGGCCAATATCCGCAAGGTCTTTTGCAACCCTCTCAAGAATACGACGGCCAAATTCCGGGTGAGTCACCTCACGTCCCCTGAACATGATCGTCACCTTGACCTTATTGCCATCACCGAGAAAACGTCTGGCGTTCTTCACCTTGAACAGATAATCGTGTTCATCAGTTTTTGGACGCAGCTTGACTTCTTTAATTTCAACCCGAACCTGCTTCTTCTTCGCCTCGGCAGCACGCTTGCTCTGTTGGTATTTATACTTACCATAGTCCATAATCCGGCAGACAGGAGGCTTCGCCGTTGGCGAAACTTCGACCAGATCAAGACCTTGCTCATCAGCAGCTTGTAATGCAGATCTCAGATCCATGATACCCAGTTGGTTAGCATCCTCATCGATGACGCGAACTTCACTGGCACGAATGGCCCGGTTGATATTGGTTGTGTCCTTGCTTATGGCGCACCTCCTAATGATGCTTACTGCATTCTTCCTGAATGAACGTGACAAAATCCGCAGGGCTCATCGGATCCAGGTTTTCTCCTGAACGATGCCGCGCGGTCACGGTCCCGGCGGCCACTTCCTGGTCGCCGATCACCAGCATATAGGGAACCTTTTCCATTTGGGCCTCGCGAATTTTGAAGCCCAGCTTTTCATTACGCAAATCAGCTTCCACACGGAGACCAGCAGTACGTAATTCACTACATACCTGCTCGACGTAGGCAGCTTGATTATCAGTCACGTTGAGTACTTTTACTTGAACCGGGGCAATCCAGAGCGGAAAATTACCGGCATAATGTTCAATCAGCACACCGACAAAACGTTCAATGGCCCCCAGGATGACCCGGTGGACCATGACCGGCCGATGTTTCTCGCCGTCACTCCCGACATAGCTGAGATCAAAGCGCTCCGGGAGTGTAAAATCGCACTGGATTGTAGCACACTGCCACTTCCTGTCAAGGGCATCATTAATCTTCACGTCGATCTTAGGACCGTAAAAAGCGCCGTCGCCTTCATTGATTTCATAAGGCAGCCCAGTGTCGTCAAGGGCACTCTTCAGGGCATGAGTGGCACGCTCCCAATCTTCATCTGACCCAATTGCCTTTTCTGGCCGGGTCGAGAGTTCCAGCTCATACTCAAAACCAAAAATCTCCATTACATCCTGGACAAAACTGATGACATCTTTGATCTCGCCATCAAGTTGTTCCGGCATACAGATAATATGGGCATCATCCTGGGTAAAACCACGCAGACGCAACAGGCCATGCAGCACGCCACTCTTCTCGTGGCGATGTACCATTCCAAGTTCGAAATAGCGAATCGGCAAATCACGATACGAACGTTTCTTCGACTTGTAGATCAGCATATGAGCCAGGCAGTTCATCGGCTTGATGCCGTAACTTTGCTCATCTACCTCGGTGAAATACATGTTTTCACGGTAATTATCGAAATGCCCGGAGGTTTTCCAAAGGTCGGTACGCAGTATCTGCGGGCCCATAACGATATCGTAGCCGCGCTTGAGATGTTCGCGTCTTTCAAAATCTTCGATCAAAGTTCTCAGCATAGCACCCTTCGGATGCCAGAGGGCAAAGCCAGCACCGGCTTCCTCGCTGAAGGAGAAAAGGTCCAGTTCTTTGCCGAGTTTGCGATGATCACGCTTCTTTGCTTCTTCGAGGCGGTACAGGTGCTTTTTGAGCTCTTTTTTGTCAGTGAATGCAGTGGCGTAGATACGCTGCAGCATGGCGTTCTTTTCATCACCACGCCAGTAAGCACCGGCGACACTGATCAACTTGAAAACCTTGAGCAGGCCGGTTGATGGGACATGTGGGCCACGACAGAGATCAATAAAGTCGCCCTGACGATAAAGAGTCACCTCATCTACATCTAGATCTTCTATCAGCTCAACTTTATAGTTTTCGCCCATTTCACGAAACAGATTGATGGCATCAGAACTCTTGACGACCTGACGTTCGATCGACAGGTTAGCCTTGGCCAACTCCTTCATCTTCTGCTCGATCTTTTCGAAATCTTCCGGGCTGAAAGTGTGAGAGTCACTAAAGAAATCGTAATAAAATCCGGATGCGATTGCCGGACCAATGGTCACCTGAACTTCACTCCCGTAAAGCTCTTTGACCGCGTGAGCCATGAGATGGGCGGTCGAGTGGCGGTAGAGTTCCAGGCCTTCAGGGGTATTTAGCGTCACTAGACGCAGATTAATATCAGCTTCGATGGGAGTTGATGCATCAACCAGGGTGTCGTCGACGTATGCAGCGACTGTCTGTCGCGCCAGCCCCTCGCCAATAGAACGTGCGACATCATGTGGCGTAGTTCCTGCGACCACCTCTTTAGAGGTTCCATCCGGCAATGTTACATTCAGCATTGACATTGTGGTTCCCTACCAGCCTGTAAATTGTCCAGGTCTAACAAAAAGAGGCATCCATGGATGCCTCTACGGGGTGGATTCTGGTAGGCACGGTCAGGATTGAACTGACGACCCCTACAGTGTCAGTGTAGTGCTCTCCCACTGAGCTACGCGCCTAGACCCAAAATGCTGGATACACTTAACAAAGGAGACAATCTCTGTCAAGCATTTTTCTACTTAATTACCGGCAAGTTGCCATCATTATGCCCCAATGTTCCACCAAGGGCTTCATCGTCTTCTTACCAGCAATATTATTTCAAGATCAAGTGTTCGTATCTCCCACATAAAAGTTATGCTTTTTCATAAGGTCGTAAAGAGTTGGCCGACTCACACCAAGTGATTTAGAAGCTTTGAGTATATTCCCTTCCGCTGAATCAAGAGCTTCGGCCACTAGTTTTTTTTCAACCAGGCTGCGCGCTTCCTTGAGGTCCATACCACTTAAGTCGAATTCGTACTGAGGTGTAGCCACGGCTCCTTCATCGATGATCGTCGCAGACGCAAAACCAAGGTCACATGGTTCAATAGTCTGGGTTTCTGCCATAATAACAGCCCTTTTCACCCTGTTTTCAAGCTCTCTGATATTTCCAGGCCATTCGTAAGAGTTCAAAACTCTGAGAGATGCAACGCTGAAGCACCTGACTTTGTTTTTGAATTCGTGTGCAAACCGGCGCATGAAAAGATTGGCAAGTAAGACCAGGTCGTCTCCCCGTTCTCTTAATGGTGGCAAGTTGGTCGTCACAACACCGATGCGATAGTACAGATCCTCCCTGAATCGACCACCTTTTATAGCTGCTTCGATATCAATATTGGTTGCAGCGACAATCCTGGCATCGACTTCGATATCTTCGCGACCGCCAACCCGTTGAATAACTTTCTCCTGCAAAAAACGGAGCAGCTTAACCTGAAGCAAGGGCGGCATATCGCCAATCTCGTCCAGAAACAGGGTCCCGCCCTGGGCAAATTCAACCTTGCCTAACACCCGAGACTGAGCACCGGTAAAAGACCCTTTTTCATGACCAAAGAGTTCAGCTTCTAGCAGAGTCTCAGGAATGGCTCCACAGTTGATTGGTATAAAAGGCCCTTTCTTTCTAAGACTGTTTTCATGGATTGCCCGAGCGACAAGTTCTTTGCCGGTACCGCTTTCGCCAAGAATCAGTATCGGCACGTCGATTGAGCCAACCTTGCGTACAATTGTAAATATCTCCTCCATTTGTGGACACTGACCAAAGATACCCTCCATGGCCGCCTTTTCTCCTGCCTTGCTTGCTTGCAGGCGTTGATTCTCAGCCTCAAGGTTTGCCAGGTGGAAAGCGCGTTCCAGAATAATCTTCAGGGTATCAAGCTCGATAGGTTTCTGACAAAAATCGTAAGCACCAAAGGCAATGGCGGCCAGAGCATTATTGCGATCTTCGTTACCCGAAACGACAACGACTTTGGTCCCCTTGCCCTGGTCGAGGATCTCTTCAAGGACACGTAATCCCTCACTGGCCCCATCTGCATCTGGTGGTAAACCCAGATCGAGGCTGACGACCTTGGGTTTATATTTATTAAACAGCTCCAGGGCTTTGACGCCATCTTCGGCAAGCAGGACTTTGTAGCTTTTGTCCAGGCCCCATTTGAGCTGTCTTCTGATCCCACTGTCATCATCAACGACCAGTATAGAGTCCATTACAGATCCTTTAAAATCAAAGCATTACACTTGACATTACATGCTGCTATAATCAGTCTTTCTCGCGCGGAAGATAAACCGTAAAAGTCGTTCCTTCATCCACTTTACTGGAAACATCGATTCTACCACCATGTGCTTCAATAATCTGGCGGCACTGGTACAAACCGACACCGAAGCCTTTTTGTTTTGTGGTTTGAAACGGCTGAAACAGACGATTCTGGATAAACTCTTCCGACATACCACAACCCTGGTCTGCTACCTCGAAAAACAGCATCTCATCGATACCAACGTTAATTGTTACCGAACCGTTCTGTGAACCAGCCTCACGTGCGTTCAATACCAGGTTATGCATCACCTTTTCGATCTCTTCTGCGTCGATCAAGGCAGGCACTTCGTCACCACACACTACCTCTGGCGGGATACCTGTCGCTTTGGCACCCCTGCGAACAACCTCTGTAAGATCACACGGCATAAGGCTCAGATCTTTCTTTTCCTTGATGTTTTTCAACCGTTTAATCAAAACATTCATCTTGCTTATATTCTCATCCAGGGTTTCGAGCATGTCGTCCTGGAATTCAGGGTCAGTCATGTGATCCCGGGCATTATCCACCATAAGCGTGAGATTGGAGACATAGTTCTTCAAGTCATGAATAACAAAAGTTGAAACCTTGCCAATCGCTGCCATTTCCTGTGCTGTAGATAACTGTGCTGAAAGTTTTGAACTAAGAAGCACGGATGTCGCCTGACTCGCCAGCACCTTCATCAGGTCGAAGTCTTCGAAGTTGAGTGTCTCTGCTGAATTTACAGAATCACCCAAGAGTATGAAGCCCTCGAGATGCTGTTCATACTGCAATGGAACGCAAAGCTTCACCTGAGACGCTTCTAGCTGGTGCTTCATCTTGTCAAATTGAGATGCATGCTGGTCTTCAGTGTTAAAAACCCAGTCCGTCTCATTGAAATATTCGACCAGAGGATGATTATTCGAAAAACAGGTTTGGGGGAATTCCAGATAACGATTGGCTTTTTGCTGATATCTTCCGGTTTCATTGTCGCGCAAGTACAGCGAAGCACCCATACGGCCAAACGTTTCACAATAAAAGGCCAGGATAGCGTTTTGCAGCTTTACCATATTGTCGGCAGAAGAAAGCTGCGCAGTGAACATCAACCATTCGTTACGATAATCATATTTGTGTCGATAGAAATGTTTATGCAGAAACACATTGAATTTGCGTCGGTTCTTTTCCGAGAGAATTATCAGAGCAAGAACAAGCCCACTAAGGATGGCAAAGCCTATAAACGGCACACGCTGATCGTAGATACCGAAGTAACGCAAACCCTCTCCTACTCCGCCAAGCAGCAAGAGATAACTGCCCACAGCTAATACGACTAAAGATCGAGAAGCCACATCACGAGAGATGAGGATCTCCCTTTGTGAGCCGTGTCTGAAGCGAGAATAACCACACAGACCAATTCCAACCAGTAGTGCCAGAGATCGAATCGAGACCAGGTTCATATCAATCGTACGGTGCAATAATGCCTGGCTGTAATAGACCAACATGGCGATTAGAATAATACCGATGCCCAGGATCTCATAAAGTGCCCGAGATCGCTCCATGGCTGAAAACGCCATCAGAGTACGTTCCAACTGATAAAGTGCCACGACTGTAAAGAAGAGAATCCCAAGGTAGAACCAGTAAGCGCTTCTGCCAAGAAACAGGATGTGTTCGTCAGCAAAATCTGGCGAAAAGAAAAAACTTTCAGAGGGGGAGAGCAAGGCGATCGCCGGCAAAACCAGGGAGCCAATCAGTAGAACCAAGGAGAGTAAGGACAAGTTGCGAAAAGAGTCCTTCCTGGAGAAGGACACAGCGAACAGCAACCAGACTGTACCCAGTAAAGATTCGAGTATCAGTGTGGTTGACTTTGCCGACGTCCATACCTCAGGATTGCTCAAGGCAATACGGTCAGCTACCTCGATACCAGCCATCAATAACAGCCCAGCGACCAGAAACCAATCGCAGAGCGAGCGCTGCTGTTTCTGCAACAATATAAAAGTGCCCAGGCTGACGGCCGCAAAGATAGCTGCTATGGAAAGTAGAGTTGCCGACATATGCCTTCTCAGGTTGGCTGCAAAAGAGCGCAGAGGACTCAAAGAGAATACAGAAACCTTTTAATATTTGTAACTGTTCAGCACAACCTTTTAACTTTCGACAAAAATATCTGTCATCCCCGAATGATCCTATCGGGGATCCATAGGTTTTAAAATCTGGATTCCCGATTACACCCTCGGGAATGACAAGCTTTTATGCTCCTTGCGTTCTTTTGCGGCTAATACATTTCAAATCACAACGGCAATACCGACACAATATGCGGATAAACCTTTATCAAAAAGTTTTCACCTGTAGTTACCGCCGCAGCCTGATCGTCATAAAAAGGCACAGAGATGCGGATAAAAGCAGCATCCCTGCGGTTGTAGAGAATCGAATTGATGATCTCGGAAAGTTTGAGTGAATATTCGTCAGTCAGTACCTGTCCCTTGACCTGGAAAAAGTAAAGGAACATCTCTTTCTGATCATCATTTTGGTAAACCGCCTGGACGACGGACAAATCCTTACCGGCAACCTGAACCTTACGTTTCATCTCCGATAGCTCAAACCAGCCGCTGCCAGGCAGGCAGTTCTTGGGAGAATGAATCGGTCCACTATCCGGACCTCCAGCGTGGTAGCCAAGGTACAGTGTTACCCTATTTCCTTGTGCGTCTTTGTAAACACGATAAAGATAGTCCGTTGGCTTTAATTGCTCTAGCACATCCTGACTGAACCGTGACTGGCCAACCATAGTCCACTCATCAAAAGATATGGGAATTTCTGTAAGAGGCCTGTTTACCGGTACGGCAACGGTTTCATGAGTGTAGATGAACAACGCCGTCAAACTGAGCAGCAGATAGACAATGATGTATCGGCCTTGAGCTTTCATCGCCCCACCTTCCTCAGGACAGCGCCCTCCGCAAACAGTATAGCCATGGCCAGAGCAAAGACCGCCATGCCAGCAAATTCATGAAAAAAACCTTCAGCGGCTGCGGCACCATAATAACTGGCCAGAACCCCTGTGGTAATAACCCGGAACATATTAGTAACAATTGCTACAGGAACCGCCGATACGATGAGGATTGTGCGCTTAAGTGGGGTCTTCTGAGTAAGGAAGGCCAATGCCACTGCCAGGGTAACGAGTGACATCAGTGAACGCAAACCACTGCAAGCATCGGCAACCTCGAGAATCGTTTGCGGAAACATGATGATATTGCCTTCCCGCACGACCGGTAAACTGAGAATTTTCAGGACACCTACCGACGCCTTGGTAACCAGAAGTTTTAATGGAAAAGCAAGTGCGTCATAGACTATGTAGGGCAGAGGAACCATGAAGATAAGGAAGGCAATCGGCAAGGATGCCAAGCGCAGAACGGCCCAGCCAAACCAGTAGAGAACGATGCCGCCCAGCAGAAAAACCAGAGAGGAACGCATGGTGAAATATTCGGTGCCGATAAAACCTAAAACCAGTAACAGCAGGCTGCCAACTATAACCAGCAGTCCCAGGTTGCTGGGGCGCAATGGAGACGCTTTCAGCTCATCCCAGTTCTGGGACAAAAAATATACTGACAACAATGGCACCAGAAAGCCATGAGAGTAATTGGGATCATTGTACCAGTCGCCAACCATGCTGGGGATGACGGCTGCGTAAGCAGCAGTGATGGCGACCAGAACCAGGAGCAGATTGACTTTGGGAAAGTCCTTCAGGTATACAGATTTCAATGGATGTTATCCCCCTGTATTTGCCAACATCTGAAACATTTCGATTGTTTATAGTTTGATTGATTAAGATTATATCAAATTACAATGGATTGTATATGTTGCCAATAAAGCCGTTCCCTACAATTTACCGCAGAAACAATTGTACACAGCTCGCAAGAGAAAGAACAGACCTCTGCTGCGGCGGGTTTTTACACAAAAGTTGATCCCCGGTGACCAGAACCGCAGAAGGCTCAGTTGCAAGCAGTTCCCAAAGATGATCATTCCTTGGATCCGGTGCCGGTTCGGTCAAGTTCGACACGACATCATGCCAAATGGCATTCGCTGTAATCTCAGTCAAAAGATGATCAATCTGCTTTTCGTCCAGTCCATGCAAGCGCAGCAGTTTAGGTCGAAGTAAAACAACGCGATACTCCTGCAACAATTCAGGTAATAGTAAAAAAAACAGTTGCCCATCGAGCATGGCATCAACAATTTTTACAGTAGGGCTATCCAGTTGACCTGAAATCAGCCCCGCTACCAGGACATTGGTATCAATAATGAAAATGCGGTGCGTTATTTGTCGAGGATGTGATCGACAATTCTTTCTGCGGCATGTCCATCCCATTTCTCGGGTATCCTACCCTGCTTTGTCTTGCCGTTAAGGATCTTCCTGGTCTGCTTCAGAATTTCCTCCGGCTGATTGCCGACCATGATATTGGTGCCAACCTCACAGGTAATCGGCCGCTCAGTGTTGTTACGCATGGTGATGCACGGCACACCGAGAACAGTTGTCTCCTCCTGGAGGCCGCCACTGTCGGTTAAAACCAGTTTGGCCTGCATATTCAAGTGTAAAAACTCCAGATAACCGAGTGGTTCGGTGACCCAGATGCCTTCAACCTTGTTTCCTTCATTGAAATAACGATCCAGCTTGAATTGTTCAACCATTTTACGGGTGCGTGGATGCATTGGAAA
>JAMONP010000093.1 GCA_027065695.1 Desulfuromonadales bacterium
AAAGAGAATTCACATCAATAAACCGTCTATTTCGACTCTATGGGCTCATTTATGAGGCCAAAATCAGGCCCATATCCATTTAATCTTTCACGCAGCACGCAAAACCGATCAAAAGAGCAGTATCAACATACTGCCAAAGCAGTATATTTACAACAAATAGCCCTTATGGACCGCCAATACTGGCCCGACAGTATTAACCTTGACGAAAATCTTTTTTGTGTTATATACTGCCATAACAGTACTTATACTGCCGGAGGCTAAAATGCCCAAAACCATCAAACCATTACCAATACCTGTTCAGAGTGGCCCCCTGGATGCAGAAATCTTAGGGAAGTTCATCCGTGCCCGTCGGACCCAGTCCGGTATGGGCATGCATGAGACGGCGGCCTTCTGTGGTGTGGCAGTGGACACCTTGAGCAAAATCGAGACAGCGAGGGGGGATGTGAAACTTTCGAGTATCCTCAAGGTATGTCGTATGCTCGGTGTCACCCTCAGAGTCGAGCCGTGGAAGCAATGATGTCGGAGCAACTGTCAGTATTTATGAACCAAGTACGGCTCGGAACAGTCTCCCTGGCAGGCAAGGAAGATCACTACGGTTTGGAGTACGCGCCATCATGGCTTGCAGGTCAAAAGTATCCGGTATCACCTCATTTGCAAGCTGGCGAATGTGAATCAGAAAGAGTCAAACGGTTTTTGTCGAACCTTCTCCCGGAAGGTAAATGGCTGGAAGAGTTGTCGACCGATAACCAGATTTCGAGAAACAACGTCTTCGCTCTGATCGCTTTAATCGGATCAGAAACAACAGGTGCCTTGACCTTTCAGTACGATGGGGAGAACCAGGTGCCGGAGTCGACCGGTTTTCGATCTGTGAGTCTGGAAGAATTAACTGCACGAATTGCTCAACGCCAAATAATCTCCATTGCTAAATGGGATGGCAAACCGCGCCTTTCGGTGGCCGGTGTGCAGGACAAACTGCCGATCATGATCAGATCGGACGGTGCAATGGGTTTCGGCGAAGGTGACCTGGCCTCCACTCATATCCTGAAATTCGGCAAGCGCCCGGACATGCATATGGTGATTAACGAATTCATCTGCATGGAGTTGGCCCGTTTAGTTAAGCTACCAGTTGCCAAAGTCTCTCTACAGAGGTTTGGTGAGCCGGTTTTGTTGGTAGAGCGTTTTGACCGTCGTTGGAATGGAGACAAGGTCGAGCGGTTGCATCTGATCGATGGCTGCCAGATGCTCGACCTGCCACCGACATACAAATACGAACGCCCGTTTGGTAAGTCTGGAGAAGGGGCAAAAATCCGCACAGGTGCCAGCCTGCCTCTGCTGTTTGCTGTAAGCCGGCAATGCCGCATCCCGGCCATGGCAATCAGGGACATTCTGAACTGGTCCTTGTTCCAGTTTTTGATCGGCAATAGCGACGCTCACGGTAAGAACATCTCGTTCTTTGTCAACAAGGCAGGGATTGATGTCGCACCGGGCTACGATCTCCTGAACATCGATATGTACGGTGAGGAATTTGACCGTGACCTGGCGATGGCCATCGGCGAGGAATTCGTTCTGGAGAAAATCATGCCTTACGAGATGGCTGCTTTCTGTGAAGAATGTAAATTGCCACAGCGTCAGGTGGCCACCAGCCTGAAAACACTCTGCTCGGCCGTTCTGACCAGCCTCGACAAATTGTCGTTAAATGATGTGCTGATTGACGATGAGGTGGTTTTTGCCCAGAACCTTCTGGCAAGGATCAGGGAAAACACGGTGCGGTTTCTGGCAATTGCCAAGGAGTTACCGCAGGTCAGAATCTAGCAGCCTTTTGGGCAAAATGGGACATGGACATGAGCTGGCAGGTCTACATCATCCTCTGCTCGGACGATTCTCTCTATACCGGCATTACTACCGACGTCGAGCGACGTTTTGCCCAGCACCTTGCCGGGACGGGAGCCAAGTACTTTCGCGGTCGTTCGCCGCGCCAGCTTGTCTACCTGGAGGATGGCCATGACCGCAGTAGCGCCAGCCGCCGCGAAGCGGAGATCAAAAGGTTGCGTCCGATTGATAAGCGGTTGTTGATCGCATCTTCAGTGAACAGGAAAATTTGACAGTTTTTTAGTTACAGGTATCATTTGGTAAATTCAGTAAAATGATTGCATCGGTCAGGGGGGATAGATGAGAACAGAGCTCCTAGGACAACCATGTGAAACTATTAGTTATTACTCTCTTTGTGTTTCGCTTTGCCACTCTCTATCTGTTGTAGTGCATTGTCAAAGTCACTCAACTGCTTTTTGCTATCAATAATCCGTTTTGTGTTGAACTTGTCATATTCGCTTTCTGCCAACTCTTTCGCCATTTCATGAGATATTTTTCCAGCATGATTCAAGATATCGCGGTCAGATACGAAAACGGGTGGCCACGTGGCTTTTGACCCGATAACCGACCGAAATAATCATGTCGAGATTATAGTGGTCGATCGCTCGTTTAACCTCGCGGTTTCCTTCGGTTCGAACTGACAAGTATTTCTTGTGAGTTGGTTCGGAAGACAGCTCTTCTTCCGCATAAATATTCTGAATGTGCAGACTTATTTTCTGTTGCGTGGTTTGAAACAACTGGCCCATGTGATCCTGAGTCAACCAGACACTCTCACCTTCAAGCCGTACGTCCAACTTTAATGTGCCATCCTCAGCCTGATAGACTAAAAACTGCCCTTTAGACGGTTCCGTCACGTGACTTTCGTCCTGTTTGTGAGCGCTCATATCGTCTTGACATCTGTCGCTGGACTTACCAGCTTGAAGATTTGCTCAACATTGATCTTCGCGCTGCCATTGTCGAAACTGGCGTCACGGAAGACCACACGCATCGGTCAAATCTTCCAGTCGTACTTCTACATCCCAGTCTACACAATCAGTTGCATTCTTCTGAGCCTGAAGCAGAAGCTGCTGCGCACGGTCAAAATCAGGCCGCAAATTGAAACGTTGTGCATCCATACTCAGTGTGGCAGCCAGAACCACATAACCCTGAGCGGCATCCGGGTATTTTTCTATCAACTGCTCCAATAGTGCAAAAGCCTGTTCAGCCTTGCCGAGGGCCAGCAATAGATAAGAAGTTATCTCGACAAAGCTTTTTGCCAAAGAACAACTCATGTCGGGAAAACGAACTATGGCCTCCTGGCAGAACATGAGGCCATTCTGAATCGCAACAGGATCCCGCTCCAGGTTTTCCTCAAGCAGGGTCAGATAATCCCCAAGCCAATTACCGAAAAAATCACAACTGGAGAAAAAACGGTTACATTCATCAGCCCCAGGATCCAGGACGGTCTCGGGAAGAATCATTTCTACCTCTTGCCATGCATGCCACCAGCAGGTCAATGCTTTGTAACGCCAATTTTCTTTGAGGTAATAATACCCGGCCGCTATCCATTCATCCGCCAGGTTAAGTGGTGCGTCAGCGGTAAAGGTGTCCATCACTTTCGTGGCAACTTTTTGATCAATACAGCATTTCTTGTACTTTTTGCCACTACCGCACAGGCAGGGTTCATTCCGCCCGACTTTGCCACCTGTAGGCATCTGCAATTGACGTCGTGCCGCCTGCGGCTCTTGTAAAAGATCCGCGGCATCCGCTCCTGGAGAATCCTCCTCATCTGACCAGTTACACGCAAAAAAAGCGATTTCACGTTCAACCTTGAAATCCTCAACTTTTTCACGCCACTCGTTTAGTTTTTCTTCCGTCAGAGGTTGAGCCATACCGTCCGCGACCTCTTCGAAAGATTGCATCCCGGGGTTTGCCCAGCCACGCTGATAGGCTTCTTCAATTAACGGCAATGCATCTGTCAGGCGAAGATATTCGGCAATGGTAATTGCCTCATCCCATATATAAGAAGGTCTTTTCTGCAAACGCTGTGATAGCAGATCCATGCAGTAACGGCCCAACTCTTCTCGCGAAACGACATCTGTAAGCATCAGAGCATGCAGAGCACCCAACCCGGCAGAACGGGCAAATTCATAGACAGCCTCATCCTCCACCAGCGCTTTCAATGTTTCAACCCGGTCGACACAGGTTCGTGCCAGCATTTCCGGCAAATTTTGCGTCAGGATATCGCCTATCAGAGCATCCATCAGTAGAGTAGGCAGGCGGCAAATGGTTATATACCGTTCAAACGCGGCCTTACACTGCATCTCCGCACACAAAAAAAGTGCATAGAGGAACAGGGCCGTGTGCTCATCTTCCAGCGGCGTGGCAATGCACCGGTCCAGTTCCGCCAATAATACAGGCTCCGCTTCATCCCAGTTGCTGCGAATAAAGTCCAGTGCCTCTGTCGGCGTTTTGGAACGATAGGGCTTTAATGCGTTCAGTGCTTCTTCGATAGTCATCTCAAATTTCCATTCATTCAGTTTAAAATGTAGGATGCGGTTTGTACCTCAACCTCCAACGCTGCGGGATGTACAGACAGCCGAACCATGAAAAAACTGTGATCTTCGTCAAAATCGAATTCAGGCGGTGATGAACCGTTGCTCTTCATCGCTTCAAAGATTTTGGGGATACCGGTAGAGCGGCCCTCGGTGAATTCCAGCTCTTTCAAAAACTCACCAATCCGACGGTTGCGATAGCAGCGTGACTGGACCCGTCAGGTACGCAACTGCTCAAGCCGGATTGAACGATCCGGGCCGGAATAACTGAGCACCACAAGCTCTTCATGCGTGATGCGGATTTCCACCGGTTCCCAGTTGAACATCATACTCCTGACGAAAGGCATAATCTTCCAGTAATTTCTTTTTGACCTGCTGCATGATTTTTCCCATACTCAGGGAGAACCCAATGCGCCGTGGGCTTGCCAGCTTCCTTGTTATTCTCTGCCTTGGTTGCTCAATAACCAAGCACCCCTTTCAGCTTATCGCCAAGCTTATCCTTTCCGGAGCCCAGCCGTTTGTTGATTTCACCTTCAAGTTTTGCCTTGTACTGACCAATGCCTTTCTTCTTGACCTCGTCCAGAGCCCGATCGGTCAGAACTTTAAGCACCTGATTGGCGATTTGTGTTGGCGTGGCACCGTTTCTACCGCCGAGATTCTTCAGCACAATCTTCGGCAGCTGCAGTTCGTAGCTCTTGTTCAGCGGCGCTACACTAGCATGAATGTTGCCGTCGACGAACAGCAACTTGTGGATGATCAACCTAGGGTCCGTTTGACTACCCTTGCCGGACGAGGAGACTGCGGATTTCGAGGTAGCGGACGAAAGATTCCGCTTGAGCTCACCCAGATTGTTTTTGCCCTTTGCATTCAGTTCAAAAAAGATCTCCGGTGCCCGCACGGTGACATGCTCGATGACGGTCACATCTTCCGAGAGCGACTTGAGGTCAACCTGGGTCGTAATCTCGCCCAGGGAAAACGCCAACTTGGTGACGAACCCTTGCGGATTCCCGACCGTCAATCCACGGATCGCCCCGGAGCCGTCTTGCAGCTTGATCTGCACGCTTTTTACCCGCACCGCCGTCTGCGTTGCCTGTGATCCATAGGTTTCAATGGCTGTTTTGACAATGCCATTTAGATTTGACAACAGGTAGTAGACCCCGAATCCGATGGTGAGTAACAGGACCAGGAACGCCCCTAGAGCAATTTTTTT
>JAMONP010000094.1 GCA_027065695.1 Desulfuromonadales bacterium
GAATACGGAGAAAAAGCAGCTTGTGATAAGAAAGATGTCTTTCTCTGGAGGAACCCCATGAACATCCTCTGGCTGATCATGATCTGCGTCAGTATCGTCTTTGCCATTTTCACCGGCAACCTGGAAGCGTTTACCAAGTCTATCTTCGATGGCGCGAAATCGGCGGTGGAGATCTCCCTGTTCCTCCTCGGCATCGTCTCGGTCTGGCTGGGGATCACCAGAATTCTGGAAGACTCCGGTTTAATCTACCGGATCGCGCACCTGTTCAAGCCGATCATTTCCCGGTTGTTCAAAAACATCCCTGGCGATCATCCGTCCATTACGGCCATCACCCTGAACGTCCTGGCCAACCTGTTCGGGCTCGGCAATGCGGCCACACCACTGGGAATCAAGGCCATGCAGGAACTCGAGACGCTCAACGAGGACAAAGGCACCATCACGCCTGAGATGATGACTTTCATCGTCATCAACACTGCCAGTATCCAACTGATCCCGTTCTCCGTGATCGGTATCCTGGCCAGCTACGGACACCGGAGTCCGGCCGCGGTCGTGCTGCCCATACTGATCGCTACCGCGATTTCCACCATGACGGCGCTGCTGGTCCTGGCTGCGTTCAGGAAGATCTTCAGATGATAGACAACATCGAGTACATCTCACTGCTCATTATCCCGCTGTTCATTCTATTTACGGTCCTGTATGGAACGTTCAAGAAGGTCAGGGTCTATGACTCCTTCGTCGCAGGGGCCAAGGAAGGACCAGCCATTATCCTGAACATTTTCCCCTACCTTTTAACCATCTTCGTCGCCATTAAAGGTTTCCAGGCATCCGGCGCTTTTGACTATGTCAGGGATGCCTTTTACAGTGTGTTTGCTTTTCTGGATATCCCGATAGAAGCCTTGTCCATGGCAATCATGAAACCTCTCTCCGGGAGTGCCTCGACTGCGCTGTTTACGGATATCATCAAAACCACCGGTGCTGACTCCATGGCGACCTACATGTCGGCCGTGATTATGGGGAGTGCCGAAACCACTTTTTATGTGCTGGCTGTTTATCTTGGTGCCGTCAGTATCAGGAAAACCCGTTATCTTGTGCCCGTCTGCCTGGTTGCGGATTTTATCGGCATTGTGATCGCCATTTTCGTTGCGAAGTTATTTTTCTAGCAGCCTGTCGGACAATCAGGGCTGAAGCGAAAATTTGGATGTTTGAGACCAGATTTTGGCTCATTTGAGAGTAATAACCGTAGCTATTGGTCGAAAAGGAGCTGAAATATGGGCCAAACAGACGAATTTGCAGCCAGTTTATTGATTGTCCGACAGGCTGCTAGGAGCTCCTAAATGTGTAGAGTTCTGGGTATCACCAATTTCGATTATTCCAGGCATCAGGAGATCATTGCACGGTTCTGCGAGCTCGCACGCAGCGGCGTGGTTATGGCCGAAGATCCTCCCGGACACGAGGATGGCTGGGGGTTGGCCTTCTACCAGGAAGGGCAACTGGTCGTTCACAAAAGCGGTGTCAGCCTGCTTGAGGAAACCGATAAGGTTATCAGTATATTAAGCACGGCAAAGACCTTGCCTTTGATGATTATTCATCTGCGCAAATCAGCCTGGGGTGATAGATACAGCACCCGGCACGCTCATCCTTTCCACGCCAACAACACCGTGTTTTTTCATAATGGAGTTGTCTACGACTATCAGGAGTTAATCCCCGACATCAGCCTGTCTGGTCTCGGTGCAGATGCCCTCGATACGGAAGTTTTCTTTTATCACTTTATGAGTGGCAAATCTCATGATTTGGGCCGAGCCTTTCTTGATAGCGCTGCGCTTATCAAGCGGAAGCATAAATTTTCGGCACTGAATTGCCTGTTCAGCGATGGCGTGAAATTATTCGCTTACCGTGATTACGCAAAAGAGCCAGACTACTATTCTCTCTACAAAGCTTGCTCGGATAACTCCTGTTTTATTTCATCCGAGCCCCTTGATGAAGACATTCGCTGGGAGTTGATGGCGAAGGAAGAATTTTTGACAATTGAGCTTGGAGACATGAGGTCAACAATTTAAGAGGCAGTTAGTTTCCTGTCAGTGTATGATACTTCTGTTTAACCTGTGTTGACATTTTGTTCGTGCCGTGAGGTGACCGTGAAAAAACCTATGGTTTTCTGTATTGGCCTGTTGGCAACTATTTACATCCTGAATCCGACAGCAGGCTTCTTTGAAATTATTCCCGACAACCTGCCCTTGATTGGCAACCTTGATGAAGCGGCGGCGGTGGCTCTGTTGTTGATGTGTCTGAGCTATTTTGGCATTGATCTGCCAAATATTTTCCGCCGCGACAAATCGGACGATAAGACCATTGATATAGATCCCAAGTAAGGTAACATGACTTTATAAATGTCGTGGTAGCCAGTCTCCCCCTGAACCCAACAACAGCCTGGATCTATTTTAGAACTGACCCTGATGAAAACAATCGCTTCCGAACTTGCCTATTTTTTACGTGGCCGCGCCAGGAAGAACCTCAAGGTTCTGTTTATCTATTGTACTTTCCTGGTCGTGCTGATCCTGATTTATGCCGTGCTCTTCCGCGCCTTGATGTGGAACCTGGAGGGACGGGAGTTCTCTTTCATCGCCGGGATCTACTGGGCGATCACCGTTATGACCACTCTCGGCTTCGGTGATATTACCTTTCACACCGACCTGGGCTACGTCTTTGCTACGGTAGTCACCCTCTCTGGCGTTATCTTTTTACTGATCATTCTTCCTTTTGGCATGATCAGTCTGTTTCTGGCGCCATGGATCGAAGACCGACTGCGTTACCGACCAAGCAGTGAACTGCCTGAAGGGACTGCCGATCACATCGTGATCTTCGGCATCAATGCCATTACCCGTGCCTTCATACGCAAACTCCAGGCACTGGGACTGCCTTTCGTTGTCGTGACACCCGACCACGATGAAGCCATGAAGCTTGAAGATGACGAGGGCATGAGCGTTATTTGCGGTTCACCCACAGACGTTAAAGTGGTTGCGGCGGCGAAATCGGCCTCGGCCCGTTATATCATTGCCAACCTTAGCGACCCGGAGAATGTCAATATCTGTCTGACAGTGCGTAGCCACTGCCAGACTCCGATTGCCGCCCTGGTTGAAGATCCTGAACATGCCGGTCTGATGCATCTCGCCGGAGCCAACCAGGTCATCCCCCTGCACAAGCTGCTCGGACGCTATCTGGCTGTCAGGTCAACGACCTGCGGTGCCCTGGCTCATATCCTGGATTCTTTCGGTGATCTCAAGTTCGCTGAACTCCCCGTACATGGCACGCCCTTTTCAGGGCAGACGCTGCAGGAAGCACAAATTCGTCAGAAGACAGGACTGGCAGTTATAGGGACCTGGAAACGAGGGAAGTTTACGGTTCCCACCAGCGAAACGGTTCTTGAAGATGACTCTCTGATGATGCTTGCCGGGACTCGCGAACAACTGAAAACTCTGGAGAGCCTGTCTGGTAAAGAGGAGGAGGATCTGATTTTCATTCTCGGGCATGGTCGGATCGGCTGTGCTGCTGCTCGCTTCCTGGAGCATAAGCCGGTACCCTTCATTCTGGTTGACCAGCAGGAGAATCCATCATGTACCGAACATATCCCGATTTACGGTGATGCTACGATTCGGCACACCCTCATGAGTGCCGGGTTTGAGCATGCCAAGGGAGTGATTGTCACAACCAATAACGACAATACCAATGTGTTCCTGACCTTGGCCAGCCGCCACATGCGGCCGCACATCCGGATTGTGGCACGGGCCAATTATGAGGAGAACGTTGACCAGCTCTACGAGGCGGGTGCTGATTTTGTCGTATCAAATGCATCTGTTGGTGCCAGCATCCTGCTCAATGTCCTGGAATCCAGGGCCAGTGCCTTTCTGACCGAGGGAATCAACGTCTTTCGCCGTTCTCTGCCAGAGAAGCTTATCGGACTGACAATCGCCGATTCGCATATCAGGCCCCGCACAGGGTGCTCCATTGTTGCCCTGTCGGTGGCCGGAGAGAGCGACCCCAGGGTTTCCCCGCCACCAGAGACCCACCTTGAAGCAGGAGCCAACCTGATCCTCATCGGTACTCCCGAACAGGAAGTAACCTTTGATGCCGTTTTCGTAAAGGATTGATCCAGGCTGCTAGTAACCCAACTCTTGCCAAAGCTGTTTTGCTACCTGCTGAGCCTTTGCAATTTGATCAGCAGTCATTTGTTCCTGGGCGCTATTTTTGTATTTTATGGCCTCCTCATGGCCTTTCGAAGCCGCCACGGACCACCAGGCATAGGCGATTTCACTGCTCGGTGAGACACCATAACCTTTGAGATACATAAGCCCGAGTCGGTACTGGGACTTCACATGTCCCTGCATGGCGGACAGGCGATACCATTTGACCGCCTTCCTGGCTTCTTGCGGAACACCCAGACCATCTTCATACATGAGCCCGATATTTCGTTGGGCAACGGCGCTACCCTTATCAGCGTCAACGAGCCAGAGTTGATAGGCTTTTTTATAATCGCCTAAATTAGCCGCCTTCAAAGCATCGTCGTAGTTGTCGGCAAAAGACACAGATGCCAGCAGAACAAGAACGAACAGAATAAAACACAAGTAACTTTTTCATAAATACCCCTTTAGGAGCTTCGCTTCGATTCATACGTTTCTCCGATAGCTCACGGATAATCATACTACAAAAAAAGACTCCTGAAAGGAGAGTTCGGGGCATCTCTAGAATTCGCCTCCCTCAGACGGGTCTGGCGCTGGCAGAAATTGGCCGATCGGCTGCTTCTGGCGCTTTCATCTGAAGTGATCAGGTATCCTGCCGGTTATGCTCAACTGCTGCAGGCGGCTGCCTGGTTGCTCGAACCAAGCCGTGAGATCGTGATCGCAGGGACACCGGGGACGTCAGCATTCAAGGCAATGCGCGCCGTAGTGAATGACAGCTACGCACCGAAGAGTGTCTTCATTCTGCATCCGACCGATGACGCCAGGATTGTCAAGCTTGCGCCCTATGTCGAATGGATGCTCCCTGTGAATGGTCAGGCTGCAGCTTATATCTGCCAGGATTTCACTTGCCAGAAACCTTTGACTGATCCACAAGAGTTGAAAAAACAGTTGGCGGTTCCGCCGAAAATACGGTGAGGGGTAAATGGTGCGTGGGTAGATGTCCCAGGAGGCTGACGGTATTAGGCTTTATGATTGTTGGGGATCAAGAGCGAGACCAGCAGTTCGCAAATATTTACTTTTCCCCAGACACCTGCACGATTATTAGAGAAGAAATTAGCCCCACCATACGTACTAAATATACACGTGTCGCATAAACATTTAAAATCATTGACAAAACCAGATGGGCTACGCATAATGTCGAACAATTAATTAATTGCAACTACTTGGAGGAGAAATGTAACCAAGAGAGTTCGTCACCAACCGTTCGCACCAGCTTATGCTGGCGAGCGGTTTTTTGTTGGGGCCTACCTCGTAATGAAATGGAGAGGGAAGAATGGCGCAACGGGTTTTCCTGGTGCATGGCTGGTCAGTGCAGGAGACCACCACTTACCAGGCCTTGCATCGCAAACTGGCGCAGTATGGCGATTTCACACTCG
>JAMONP010000095.1 GCA_027065695.1 Desulfuromonadales bacterium
TGTTGGCGAACCATTTGAAATGTCACGCAGATTAACAACTGAATTAAGGGACAACATTGAAAAATTAATTCATAAAAATACATAACAATGCAAATTAACTCGGACTGGCAAAAGCCGCGCCGCTTCGCTCTGCGCCTTTTGCCAGCCGGTTATTTGCGACGTTAGCCTTTTCACAACTCACACAACTTGACAGAGTGGTACTACAACAGTACCATATACCCATGCCAAGAAAAATTCGTCAACTCATCAAAGATCTTGAAAGCGCTGGTTTCATTAATCGGGGCGGCAAAGGTAGCCATCGAAACTTCTTACATGTGAAAGGTGCCGCGCTCACTATCTCAGGAAAACTTGGCGATGACGCAAAGCCTTATCAAGAGAAATTGGTCGAACAAAACATTGAGGAGGTCAAATAATGAAAGAACGTGATCGTTATTTGAAAATTGTCGAATGGTCCGAGGAGGACCAGTGCTACATCGGTTCAGCTCCAGGCTGGATTGGGCCATGTTGTCACGGCGACAATGAAGAAAAAGTCTACCACCAACTCTGCCGTATATTAGATGAGTGGATTGAAATATATAACAAAGACGGAAAACCGTTACCTGCCTCGACAATTGGCAAAACATTTTCCGGCAAATTTCAACTCAGAGCAGGGAGTGAACTTCACCAAGCTTTGGCGATAAGGGCACTGCAAGCTGGCGATAGCCTGAATAACTTCTGTGTTAAGGTCCTGCGTAAATCAGTCTCCCACTCTGAAAATTCTACAGGCTAACCAATCGCTGGAAAACGACGCGTGAATCAGGGGTGGTTCGCGTAGAGATTCTACAGGCTGGGTGCTAGCTACTGCGCGTCTCAGCTCCAAACCGTTCGGTTGCAAATATATGAAACGTTTTTACAATATTCAAGCTGGATATGACCTTTCTCAAAGAGCCGTAGATGCAACTTACGGTATCCTAAAAGGCTTTGATTATTTTGAAGACTTCGTTGATTCAACTGAATTGCAATTCGTAAAGAGTGTCGCAAAACCTATGAAAAACACTTTATACATACATTCCTTGAAAATCTGTAAAAATTATGCCTAGAACCAGCGCTCTATGACATATCTCATTCAGAAAACTTTGACTTTCTTGAATCTTATTTGAAGGTAGCTGGTATTGAACTCCCAAATTGGTTCAATGAAGAGGCTATAAATAAGCATTCTGAAGAGGTTAAGGCTTTATTTTTAGAAGTTGCAACAATTGCGGCAGAGTCTGCCTTCGAGATTCTTTTTAATGATCGAGAGTTTCTATACGAGTTTCAACTCAGACTTCGAGAAGTGATACAAAGTGACAAAACCCCACATCCCCACGAAGTTTATGAAGGTAATGGTCGAGTCAAGAGAATTACATACTACCCACGGTGGCTTGAAAAAGCTTTATTCGGCTCCTCGCTGTTTCAAGTGGGTAGCCCGAAGTTGAGTTTGCCACCGATCAGATAAATCATGGCTATAAGATTGCGATCCGTGCGATACCCTCGCGCTCTGGCTTTGGCTGCCTGAACAAGGCTGTTGAAACCCTCCAGCATTCCGTTGCTGATTCTGGAGTGAAACCAGCGAAGCACTCCGTCCCAGTGCCGAGGGAAAAGTGCTTCCTCTGGCAAAACTCCAAACAGCGAGGAGCCCTTTTTTTGGCACAGCCAACGGCAAGACTCTCTGGAAGAGATTGATCTTTGACAATTGTATTAAAGGTTTCGAGAAACTTCGTTCCATGGCGAATGATCTGCTTATTCAGCACTGCTTTAAACGCTGTGTTTACGGACTTGAACCAACAGCGACTTATCATAAACCTCTGGCTGAGTATTTGATTCGTTGCGGCGCTGAAGTTGTTTATGTCTCCAATGTCGCAGCAAAAAACAACCGGGCCCTGCTCGATGGTCGTTGGGATAAGAACGACACCAAGGACGCTGCGAACATAGCCGACCTTGTTGGCCAGGGGCGCTGTCAATTTTATGATCTTGCTGAAGATGGCTTGCGGGAATTACGGAGCCTGCCTCTGCCGCCTGGGAAGGTCGTATGCTGGTCGAGCAACTCCGCCAGGTTCGGCAGATCAAGCGTGACCTGGAAAAACAACTCAAGGAAGCTGGACAGACATTCCCGGCCTATGCGTACCTGCTGACGATACCCGGCTTTGGCCCAATCGTCTCAGCCATGACCCTGGCGGCAATCGGTGATGCTCATCGCTATACCAGCCGTAAACAGATTCTGCGCTTGGCCGGACTCGACCTGAGCGCATCACGTAGTGGTAAAAGCTGCAGCAGCGCCATTCCGGTCATCTGCAAGGCTGGGTTGCGCTACGCTCTGGTACAGGCAGCTCAGATCGCCAGCCACAAAGATGAAACCATTCGCAGTTACTTCACCGTGCTGTTGAAAGGACGAGAGCTGGAACGAGGCATCAAACTGAAGATGCGGGTCAAGCTGGCAGCCAAGATGTGAGACAACGCCGGGACAAAAACAGTGGGAGAAGTACGTCTAAAATCAGCCTGTATTTCTAACCTATTGATTTACCGTGGGTAAATATTTCTCTTGACGGGGACAAGATAGAATGTCCCGCAAGCTTTACTATGTAGGGACTTTCACCCTTCGATCCGTGCCGGCTTTTACCGGCGCTTTCGATCTGACCCTTTTGGCCCCTGCGGACCGGGTTAAGGTACAGGTATCGGCTATTCGGCGACCTATTTATTGACCAGGACCTTCTGCCCCAGAATCTCATACATGGTCAGTAGTGAAATTAACCAGGATAATGTGGATTCGGCCCCCTGGTTGGCATTTACCCCTGTTGCTTCAAGACCATCACAGCAGCCACCGGTATTAAAAACACAAATTTGTTTATTCAGATCATTGTGCCCCATAAACCATCCAAGACAGCGATGCCCCTCTTCCAGCCACTTCATATCTCCCGTTGCACGAAACGCCTCTGCGCAAGCGTCAATTAAAGACATGGCCTCAAGTGGCTGTTGATCGAAAGTCGCGGTTTTGTCCTCTTTTTTGTCCTCTTTCTTACACCAGTTGGCATTCCCGATGATGGAAAGATGCCCATCGCCTGCCGTCTGTTTATCCAGCAGCCACCTGAGCGCGTCAATCCCCTTTTCGTACATTTGAACGTCGGGGATCCATTGCCCGGCCAGGATCAGGGCATGTGGTAGCTTTGCATTGGCATAGGTCACCGTATCTTCGCACCACTGCCAGTCATCCAGGGGCCTGTTCTTAAAGAGTGAAACAAGTTTTTCTGAAAGCTGCGTTCGAACTCGTCTGGCGTTGACATCCCCACCGAAGCGGGACATATAGGCGTGCAATCCAACAGAGGCAAAGGCCCAGGCCCGGGGAGAGGTGAACGTCTCAACAGCCTTGAGACCGCCCAAAAAGAGACCGACTGCCATGTCACGAATTGCGTCATTGGGGGCGCACTGGATGGCGATTCCTAAGCCCCACAGGGAACGGCCGTGAGAATCTTCGCTCCCGAGCTCCTCAAGCCAGCGGCGATCATACGACATAAAATTACGAAACCGACCGTTCTCAGGGTTGAATGAATAATGGAGAAAGGAGAGATAGGTCTGAATCAGAGGGATGATACTTTTATCTTTGCGCAGCCAATAATATTTACTAACGACGATCAGCGCCCGGGCATTGTCATCAACACAGTAACCGTGCGTCCGGTCGGGGATGGAATATTTAGCGTGCTGCAAAATGCCGGTGTCATCCGTCATGACCTGCATATGTTGCAAGTTAAAATCAGGCAGTTCTTTTATGATCCTGATATCCGGCCTTTCGACATACTGGGGAATTGGCCGGTCGAGGGTTCGTCTCATGGCCTTCGCCGCATGCTCGATATAATCCTCGGCCACTTTTGACCAGATCATCGATCGGCCGTGTTGGTAGCCTTTTTTTCGCATAATGAGGGCGACATCTGCACGGCCCAGAAGATTGTTGATTTCCTGTGCCATCGCTTTTGAATCAGCAAATGGGACCAGTCGCCCCCTGCCCTCAGCCAGCAGCTCCTTCGCATACCAGTAAGGGGTTGAAACTGTGACGGCCCCGATGCCAACGGCATAGGCCAGGGTTCCTGAAACAATCTGATCTTCACTGACATAAGGGGTCACATAGACATCAGCCGACCGAATGTATTGCGTCAAGGTGTCAAGATCGACAAACCTGTTCTCGAAGAGAACATGCTTGTTGATCTTCAATTGCCTGACCTGCTGGTAAAGGGCCTGCCGGTAGGAATCACCCGATTCCCCTATGACATGGGGATGAGTTTTGCCGAGAACAATATAAAGGACCTCAGGGTGCTCGGCGATAATTCCAGGCATGGCATTGAGCATGGTTTCAAGCCCCTTGCCGGGGCTCAGCAGACCAAAAGTGAGGAGGACCTTTTTGTCTTCAATGCCCAGTTTCTGACGAAAGGAATCTGCTCTTTTAAAGGGAACATCTGGAATGCCGTGCGGGATGAAGATGATTTTTCTTTCATCAATGCCGTAACCCTCTTGCAACAGGGTCTTGGCATGATGTGCCATGACAACCAGAAATTCTGAATATTTTGCCAACTCCTGAATAATGATGCGTTGGCCATCGGAGGGTTCGCTTAAAACCGTATGCAGCACGGTAATAATCGGCATTCTGAGGTTTTGCATCAGATGCATCACGTGTGCACCGTTTTTCCCCCCATAAATACCAAATTCGTGCTGAAGAATCGCAACATCAAATTTGTGAAAATTGACGAACTCCGCAGCCCGGACGTAATCAGGCTGCAAGTGCGCTCTGATCTGAAACTTTACGCGCTCAGGATAGTCATAGCCTTCGGCAATGTCATCCATGGCAATGGCGATAAGGTTTTCATCAGCATTATGGATGTGCCTGGACAGAGCATCACACAGATCGGTGGTAAAGGTGGCGATGCCACACTGTCTGGGGGCATAGTTGCCGATGACGGCAATTTTTTTTGTTTTGTGCATCGATTCCTCTCGGGGCTGAGAATTTTCAAGAAGCCGCTGCTGACGCCTGCAGGCGAGCCAATAGCTGTTTAAGTGGCGCCACGGCAATTCCGGAGGCGGTATCGGACATAGAGTAGGGGATGATGACTTCATCGTTGTGGATTATTGCTCCACAGGTATACAGAACGTTGGGGACATATCCTTCCCTCTCATTTTCCATCGGGCTGAGCAACGGTTCCGGCAGCTGACCGATTACTTTTGTCGGATCTTCCAGATCCAGCAGGTAAGCACCGATACAATATTTTCTCATCGCGCCGACACCGTGAGTCAGCAGAATCCAGCCGGCATCAGTTTCCAAGGGCGACCCGCAGTTCCCGATCTGGATAAATTCCCAAGGATACTTCGGCACCTGTAACAGCTTGGCCTGGTGCCAGAAATGCAGATTGTCAGAAGCCATAATGTACATATTTTCTCCATCCTGCCGGGAGATCATCATGTATTTGCCGTCGATCTTTCGTGGGAACAGTGCCATCCCTTTGTTCTGTACCGCCTTGCCATTGAGGGTTCTTATTTTGAAATGGAAAAAATCTTTTGTTTCGAGTAGTTGCGGCAGAATATTAAAACCGTTATAGGCGGTATAGGTTGCGTAATAATTTATGTCTCCATCATCCCCTACAAACTTGACAAAGCGGGCATCTTCAATGCCGCGACTTTCATTTTCTGACACCGGAAAAATAACCCGTTCAGAAATGCGGCGATCGGATTTGAACTTCAACTCATAATTTGACCTGGCAAGCCAATATAGCTTTTCGATCGTCTCGTGGAGCAAAGGGGGCGGATCTGGATACTTGTCAATTTCCTGCTGTATCGAATGCTGGAGTTGATGAAGTTTAAACTGATCAGGCAGGGTTTGGAGAATCTCATCTGAAATTTTATGCTTAGCCTCCATATCTTCAATTTTCAACGAGAAAACGTACTTGTCATAAGTCGGGTTTTCAATCAAATCGGGAGTTTCCACAAGTCTGCTGACCTGGTCAAAGGTGAAGTCATTATTCTCATTTAGAATACCACTTCTAAATTCAATAGAAGAGATATGACCTTCACCGGTCGAGCGGAAGCTTAATATAAAACGTAGGCACCCCTCTTTAAGATGGCTCTGGTCCGGGTGGGGGACAATGGAAGGATTAAAAAAAGCGGCCCCCTCGATGGAGTATTCGTGGGTGAAATAGGCTCCCAGTAAACATTTTTTCTCAGCTGATAATACAATATTTTCTGGAATCCATTGTTTGATGATGCCAAAATTATTCTTGAATATCTGTTTGATATTTTTGTGACGTCTGGAAAAATCGGCAATGAGATCGCCCAGAAGCTGGTTGGACTGCTCCTCGGACAGAGCAAGAATCCGCTTGATAATATGTTTGATGCGCGTCTCGCCTCCTGGAAGATAGGACTTCGCAATAACCCGTGAAGGTTCAGACTGAAACCGGGTCTCTTTTCTCCGAACGTCCAGCGATAATTCAAACATAATTCATATCTCTCTATAATGTACGTGTATTACTGATTCGACACCCACGATAAAAGACGGGGACAAAAGAACACTTAACCCGTTTCCTGACTAAAATACTGGCCGGGGTCTTTCAAGGCACATCTTGACCAGATCGGTTATCTGAGCCGTCCCGACGCACATGACGCTGTCGGCGCCCCCCCAATAAATTTTTACCGTGCCATCCTCTTCGGGAACAGCACCACAGGTGAAAACAACATTTGAGACATATCCGGTAATTTCCCAGGGATCTTCCGGCTGCAATATCCAATCGTCGGCAACTCCAAGAATCTTGCCAGGGTCGTCAAAATCATGCAGGGCAACACCCAGACGGTAGACGGCTCCGGCCATGGTGTCAAAGACCCCGTGGTAGATATGCAGCCATCCGGCATCGGTCTTGAAAGGCGTTGCTCCAGGTCCGATTTTCATCTCGTCCCAATGGTAGGAAGCCGGCTTCATCAGCACCCGTGAATCCCCCCAGTGTAGCAGGTCGGGAGAATAGGAGATACAGATGGACCAGGGTGAAATCTCCGAATGGGGACGGTCGAGACGCACATAGCGTCCGTTCCGTTTCTCGGGGAAGATGACAACATTGCGCATGTCGGGCTGTGAGATCATGGCCACCCGTTCTATCTGCCGAAAGTCAGCCGTTCTGGCCAGCGCAATTCTTACTCCATGTTTTGAGTAGGCACTATAGGTGAGCAGGTAATCTTCCCCCTGCAGGGCGCAGATGCGCAGGTCCTCGACGCCAAACTCCTCATATTCGGCAAACGGACCTTCCGTCGCGGGGACCAGAAAAGGGTCCTTGCTTGCGCTAAAGGAAAAGCCGTCGGTACTTTCTGCCAGGCCGATAATCGAGCGACCGTTTTGCAGATGGGAGCGAAACAGCATCACATACTTGCCCTGATGTTTGACCACCCCGGCGTTATGAACCGTTTCTACCCTGTAGGGAACCTGTTCTTTGGTCAAAATTGGATTCTTGGCATATCTTTTAACGACAGCTGCTTTCAAGAGTTCTCCTCCACTCTGCCGAAATCATCTTCCAGTCGTTCGATATCGTCCTCACCGAAATAATCCCCGCTCTGAACCTCAATAAACGTCATATCATCTTCAGTCAGATTTTCGACCCGATGAACAGCCCCTCTCGGGATATCGATTGAATCCCCCGTGCTCAGCCGCAGCTGTTTTTTATCGAGGGTCACCAGTGCTTCTCCTGCGGCGACATACCAATGTTCATCTCGTTGCCGATGCCGCTGCAGACTCAATCGTTTGCCGGGATGGACCACAATACGTTTGACCTTGTTATCCGCTGTGTCGGAGAGAACTTCATAGAATCCCCAAGGGCGATGATTCTCACGCTTGGTTAACGCTAGAATCTGTTCATAGACCTTCAGATAGTCATTCGCCATTCGTTCAATGGAGAAGTTCTCTTCGACAAATCGGCGACAAGCCAAACGGTCAATATCATTAATTTTGCTGACCGCATCGATCGCGTCGCCTACCGTCCCTACCAGATACCCATTTAAGCCATTGAGAATAAGCTCTGGCATGCTTCCCCGGTCAAAGGCAATCACCGGAGTCCCGCAGGCCATCGCCTCTACGACAGACAACCCGAATGGTTCATTGAAATTGATGGGATGTAACAGGGCATAGGCATTACGCAGAAGCTCATCTCTCTTTTCCGGGCCGACGCTTCCCACGTAGCTGATGCAGTTTGTGTCAAGGTGGGGTTCTACCTCGTGCTTATAGTAACTTTCATCCTGAATCGGACCTGCCATTATGAGCTTTCGGCCTGTCTTCATTGCTATCTCAATTGCCTCCTTCGCCCCTTTGTCGGGATGGATCCGGCCGAAGAACAGCAGAGAATTTTCCGGCGCTGCATTAAAGTTAAATTCGTCGAGATCTATGCCATGAGGAATCGTGGCTATATAGTCCAATTTAGGCGACCGGTCTGCCTCGCTGATGGCAACATAGTGGGTTTGGCTGTTGTATTTTTCATAAACAGGCAGAATGCGGGGGGATGAAAAACCGTGGATCGTTGTCACCATCGGAGTAGCGACTAGTCCACCATATGTTAAAGGCAAAAAATCAAAGTGATTATGAATGATATCAAACTGCTCGGCCTGCTCGAATAGCTCGGAAATATGCAGGCATTCCATCACCTTGGGGTCTGCATGCCGATCTTCCTCATAACCGGTTTTGCACACAGACCGAAGGGTTCCTGCGGTTCTGGAATCGCCCGTAGCAAAGAGCGTCACCTCTACCCCCTTGGCCAGCAAACCTTCAGTCAGCAGAGAAACAACCCTTTCCCATGGGCCATAATGACGCGGCGGTGTTCTCCAAGCAATTGGAGCAAGCATTGCAACTCGCATTAAATAGTCTCCCACTACGTTGGCATATTGTCGCAAATTATAACAAGAAACATGTATGTTTTCAGACCGCGACAAACTTTGAAATCAAGAAAAATGGGCCGTTTCTCAATGCCCCGAACGATCACATGTTGCAGCAGTTCTGGGGCATCTATGCGTACATGTCTTGGCATGGGGGGAGTTATAGTATAATATAAGAACGTTCAAGAACGTCCTCCTTGGTTCCCCTGCGTCTGAGGATAAATTCGATACCGGTTGAACAAGCACAAACACCGAGATTAATGAATTCCTGAAAAATACTTCATAAACTGAATACGCTCAAACACAGCAGGATTGCCCACATTTTTACTGCTTGCCTTGCCTTTGAATTTTTCTAAAGAAGAGAACCCTTTTTCCTGCATCCACTGTTCAAGACCGCTTAGTAGCCCATTGATAGATTCAATCCCGTTCTCGTACAAAACAGAGACGATTTGAACAACATCGGCACCCGCTAGGATTTGCTTTATAATTGCCTCATGCGTGTGAATTCCCTTAGCGGCGGCCAAGCTACAATTTACTTTGTCGGAGAGCAGCGCAATCCAGCGCATAGATTCAACAAAATCGTTCGGAGAGCTGAAACTTTTCCCCTGCACGGCTTCCATTGTATTGATATCGATATCAGGTGTATGGGCACGGTTAAACAACACCAGCCCGCTGATGCCTGTTTGGGACAAATCCAGAATGGTTTTTGCCATATGTGTAAAACTGTTGTTGAGCTTTATCGTCACAGGCACGGTGACCTGCGCCAGCACTTTGTGGATGATGACCTTGATGCTCTGTTCAAAATCGCGAGTTACCAGGTCCGAAGGATTGAGGCTGATGTTTAATTCCAAGCCATCGGCCCCGGCTTCTTCAATGTGCCCGGCAAAGTGAGTCCACACCGATGAGGAGACGCAGTTAATACTGGCGATAATCGGGATAAGCACTTCTTTTTTAGCGGCCTTGATCAGTTGAATGTATTCGTCTAAATGCTCTTTCTTAACGTGCACATCAATATAATCCAGGGTCTCGGAATATTTATCGTAGATAAAACTATTTTCTCTGGCCTCGCGTAGCTGGTTTTCAACATCCATGAGGATTTCCTCTTCAAAAATGGATTTCAAAACAACAGCGGCGGCACCCTGTTTTTCTAATTTTTTGATTTCGCTTACGCTTGAGGTCAGACCACAACTCCCAACGACAATTGGATTCTTCAGGGTAAGCCCTAAGTATTTAGTTGTTAAATCCATAAATCCCCTTGCTTCTATAATGTTTAAATCGATTGATTCTCCTGTGACCGACGAGGATTCGCCACCATCTAAGGGAAAACGGTTTTCTCTTTGCTCCCACAACTCCCTAAGAAGCAGAGCGATTCTTCTTTTTCAGATAACGATCGATACCGGCGGCGGCATGTCTACCATCGCCCATGGCTAAAATGACTGTTGCGCCGCCACGGACGATATCGCCTCCGGCAAAAAGTTCAGGAACGCTCGACTGCATTTCCTTTTCATCAACCACAATGGTTCCCCATCGGCTGACTTTCAGTCCCGGGATACTCTGTGGGATGAGCGGGTTGGGCGAAACGCCGACGCTGACGATCACCAAATCGGCTTCCAGCTCATATTCCGAGCCTTCAATGGGAACCGGCTTTTTACGACCGGAAGCGTCCGGTTCGCCGAGCTCCATCTTTTGCAGCCTGATCCGATTGACGCGCCCGTTCTTATCTGCAAAATATTCAACCGGGTTGTTCAAATTTAAAAACTCTATACCTTCTTCCTGGGCATGTTTAATTTCTTCGTTCCGTGCTGGCATCTCTTCCAAGGTCCGTCTGTAAACAATCATTGCGCGTTCAGCACCTAATCGTTTAGCGGTACGAACAGAATCCATGGCCGTATTGCCGCCGCCGATAACCGCTACATTTTTGCCCAATAACACAGGCGTATCATAATCATCATGGGCAGCATTCATCAGATTAACCCTGGTCAGATATTCGTTGGAAGACATAATGCCGTTGGCATTTTCGCCAGGAATATGCATGAAATTCGGCAACCCTGCGCCACTTCCGGCAAAAAAGGCTTGATATCCCTCCTCTTTAAGCTCCTGGATGGTCGCTGTTTTTCCAACCACAAAATTAGTGAGAAACTCCACCCCCATCTTTTTGAGATTGTCGATTTCTACGTCCACAATTTCATTGGGCAGACGAAACTCAGGAATGCCGTATTTCAAGACTCCGCCGGGTTCATGCAAGGCCTCGAAAACCGTTATGGCATAGCCCAGCCTGACCAAATCTCCGGCCACGGCTAAACCGGATGGGCCAGAACCGACAACCGCGACCTTAATGCCATTTGCAGGAGCCACTTCAGGTATAAACATATTGCCTGACTTGCGCTCCCAATCTGCGGCAAAGCGTTCCAGATGACCAATCGCAACGGGGGGAGTCTTAAGCTTTAATGTATAGAAGCAGCTGGCCTCGCATTGTATCTCTTGCGGGCAAACACGTCCGCAGACAGCGGGCAAGGCGTTTGTCTCTTTCAATGAACGCGCTGCGCCGGCAAAATCCTTCTTTTCAATGTACTTGATGAATTTAGGAATATTGATGCTCACAGGGCATCCCTGGATGCAGGTAGGATCAGGACAATCCAGGCAGCGTCGGGATTCCTCGACGGCCATTTGCACGCTTAAGCCCTGGTTTACCTCGATATGGCCTTTGGCGCGTTCTACAGGATCTGCTTCCGGCATATCGATGCGTTCCAAGCTTGTACGATCTTTCGATTTTATCGATTTGCGCAACGCTTCACGCCATTCCAGACTGCGTTCCTGTGCTAAATGTTCGACCATGTTTTCCATCAGGTTACTTCTTTTTTTAGTGTTTCAAGAAAGGTTTGATACGCTTTGAACTCTTCATCCTTGAAGCCACCCAGGCGCGTTAGCAATTCGTCGAAATTAACCTCGTGGGCGTCAAATTCAGGACCGTCGACGCAGACGAATTTTGTTGCTCCGCCAACGGAAACCCTGCAAGCACCGCACATACCCGTGCCATCGACCATTATGGCGTTTAAACTGGCCACCGTTGGTATATTGTATTTTTGGGTGAGCATGCTGCTGAATTTCATCATGATCGCAGGTCCTATAATGACCGCAAAATCAACCTTTTCGCGTTGAATGATTTCTTCCATGCCATGCGTTACCAAGCCTTGCCTTCCATATGAACCATCATCCGTCATAATGACGACCTCATCGGAGAAGCCACCTATTTCCTCTTCGAGTATGATCAGCTCTTTGTTTCTTGCCGCTAAAACAGTAATCACGCGATTTCCTGCTTTATGCATTGCTTCAACAATGGGTAAAAGGGGCGCCGTCCCGACCCCACCACCGGCACATAATACCGTCCCAAACTTTTCGATATGGGTCGTCAATCCGAGCGGACCAACGACGTCGGTTACTGAGTCCCCAACATGCAGGTTGGCGATTTTATGGCTGGTAACACCCACTCTTTGCACGACTAATGTAATTGTCCCTTTTTCAGGGTCTGAAGACGAAATAGTCAATGGAATCCGTTCACCTTTTTCACCGATTTTAACAATGACAAAGTGACCTGCTTTTCGTTTTTTTGCTATTCGGGGAGCTTCTATGCTGAGCTTTACGACATTTTCGGAGAGGTGCTCAATCGATATGATTTTGTTCATAGCCTACTTTCGCTGGATACGGAATTTGAGCGTTGTCGATGTAAACCGGCCCTGGTCTGGAATCTCATGAGGTTTATTGGCTTTCGTAACAATGCCGCTGGCCCGCCACCTGAGGAGTGTAATTATAACAGGCTGAGTCTTCCTGGCGACAAATCTTTTTCTTCGGCGAGCAGAATCTTGACTCGATCAATGGACACTTCTCCCTTATGAAGCACAGCGAACCATTTGATTCTGACTACTTCAAGAGATAGCAAACGATCCTTAAAGTAGCCAGCAGCGAGAAGAGCCCGATTAACAACGTTGAGGCAATGACCTCGGGCGGGACAAACATGGGCCTCTCACTGGAATCTTGAAGATTGGATAAGGAATGCTGAGGCGGCTCTGCTCCCGAAGTGGACAGGGGATGCCGGATACAAGTAACGATTAAACTCAAGATTCGCCAAGATGTGAGACAACGCCGGGACAAAAACAGTGGGAGAAGTACGTCTAAAATCAGCCTGTATTTCTAACCTATTGATTTACCGTGGGTAAATATTTCTCTTAACGGGGACAAGATAGAATGTCCCGCAAGCCCAACGTCCCGCAAGCCGTCCCGCAAGCCCTTGGGTAACTCACCAGGGGCCATTTGTCTGTCAAAATTCCCTTGTCCTTATTCGATAGGCCCGATACAATGTATTGCAAATGCAACGCAAGGAGCCAGCGATGAAAACAGCAAGCATGCCATCTCTACGAGTGGATCCAGATCTACGTCACGACGCCGAAAGCGTTTTGCGTGATGGAGAAACCCTCTCCAGCTTTATGGAGCAAGCATTACGGTCAAGTATCCAGTCCCGTCGGGCACAAAAAGAGTTTATCGCACGTGGATTAGCATCTCGTGATGAAGCTAAGCGAACTGGTGAGTATTTTGCGGCAGAGGATGTTTTGGGTGAAATGGAAAAGGTGCTGTCGCAGGCACAGACCAAGGCTCGCAAGTGAAATACCAGGTACGTTACACAAAAGCAGCCAAAGTAGACCTGCTTCGACTTTATAAGTTTTTTGTTGAGAACGATCTTGAGGCTGCACACGGTGCACTTGAAGCGATCAGAAAAAGCATAAGTCTTCTTCAGGACTTTCCATTCACCTGCAGAAAGGCCTCTCTCGAAAATCCATTTTTTAGGGAGATGGTAATCAGCTTCGGGAATGGGGGGTATGTTGCTCTATTTGAGATTGAAGCCGATAGTATAGTGACCATTTTAGCGGTTCGGCATCAAAAAGAAGAGGATTACCACTAGCTTAATTCTCAGAGCCCAAGGTCAGACGTAAGTGACGATGAGTCACAAGAATCTGGGCAAGAAGTAAGAATTCCCGAGATACTCGATGTTCTTAATCGTCCGCCATGAGGTCCTCAACGGTATCAAACGTGGCGAGCTTGCTGGAACGAGCCTCTTTCATAGTTGCTATAGTTTCAGAATTGGAGATAGGAAATAGGGGACGTCCATGAAATCATATATTTCCTTTCTCTTCAAAATATGTAATACTCTCCAGCATGCCACGCCAAGCACGTATAGACGCCCCGGGTGCCCTTCATCACATCATCTGCCGTGGGATTGAGCGTCGCCTGATCTTCAAGGACGATGTTGATCGAGATGATTTCGTCAGCCGTCTCGCTATAATCTGTCGTGAAACATCTACTGAGTGTCTTGCATGGGCGCTCCTCCCGCATCATTTTCACCTTTTGTTGCGCACCGGAGCGAGTCCTGTCGCTACCGTTATGCGGCGTCTGTTAACTGGGTTCGCAGTCAAATTCAATCGTCGCCATAAGCGTCACGGTCATCTGTTCCAGAACCGTTATAAATCGATCCTCTGTCAGGAAGAGCTTTATTTGCTGGAGCTGGTTCGGTATATCCATATCAATCCTATACGTGCCAAACAGGTTGCCAATCTGGACTTGTTGAAAAAATATCCCTATTGCGGCCATAGCCGATTGATGGGCAAGTTAAATGATGATTGGCAAAGCACTGCAACTGTGCTGGAAAGATTTGGCCAACACTTGTCAGGGGCACGAATAGGTTATGAAAACTTTGTTGCCGATGGTTTGTCTCAGGGGAAGCGCAAAGACCTTGTCGGTGGCGGTTTGATTCGCAGCAGCGGTGGTTGGCAGAAGGTCATACAGAATCGCCGTGACAAGCTTGCCAGCAAAGGTGATGAACGAATTTTAGGCGATGGTGATTTTGTCGATAATGTATTGCGCCAGGCAGAAGAAGTTCTTGAACGCAAAACCGAGCGGGACAGACAGGGGCTGACCTTTGATTTCCTGGTAACCCAGACGGCAAAATTATTTGCACTTAAACCGCAAGATTTACTGCGTCCTGGCAAACAACCGTCGCGAGTTGCTGGTCGTAGTATTCTCTGTTATTGGGCAGTTGTTGAACTCGGCATGACGGCAACGGCAGTTGGCAAGAAAATCGGTTTAACCCAACCTGCTGTGAGTCGAGCTGTGCAGCGAGGTGAGAAGTTGGCTCAAGAGGGTGGCTATAATTCCCCTGTAAAAGCATGAACTCATTGACGTCCCCTATTCCCGTTTTTCTCCATTGCTCCGCTATAGCATTTTTGACGCTAACGGTCTGGAGCTGAGACGCGCAGTAGCTACCTCCCAGCCTGTAGTCAGTCTACGCGAACCACCCCTGATTCACGCATCGTTTTCGGGCGATTGGTTAGCCCTTTTTCCTCTTTGCGGCTTTTTGGTAAATAAGGTGCTTATCTCTTTTGCCCACCGCAATGACCAATACCAAGATTTCGCTTTCGATTATTTCGTAAACCAGACGATATCCACTGGCTCGGAGTTTGATTTTATAATGATTTTCAAAACTATGAAGTCGGCTAGCAGGTACGTGAGGTTCCTGCAGACGTTCCTTGAGCTTTTTCTTTAGTTGCCTCTGGATGGAAGAATCCAGTTTATTCCACTCTTTGAATGCTGTGGGTAGGAATTTGAGTCCGTATTTAGAGCTCATCGATATCAACTTCTACGGCTTCGATTTTTTCATTCTGTCTCTCGTTTACAAGCATCCCAAGCTGATAATCTTCCAGCCTTTCCATGATTGCTTCGTACGTTTCTGCCGGAACAAGGTATGCCGTGGGCCGATTATGATTCAATATTGCAATCGGCTCCCCCTCTGATTCTTCAATCAGGGCGCTTGGATTCTTTTTTAACTCGGATATGCTGGCGGAACAATTTGCAAGTACGGTTTTCATGACGTTCACCTCTGTGCTAAATTATAGTCCAAATAATGGTCGTAAAATAGCACTTAATCTCTGTGGTGTCAATTTAGAGAGTGATAGGCTAACGGCGCGGATAAGGGGCGCAAAAATGCGGGGCAATGAACTTTGGATTACCGAAAGATTACATGCGTAGCAACCAACCTCAAAAAACCGCCGTGTTTTTGCGTCCCTATTAATGCGATTAATATGCCATTTATGTTGATCTTTCTGCCAGCAACTCCCTTAGCGGCAAAGGAAGATAACTTCTTACTTTTTTGGTTATTGCCTTTTCATTTTTTTGCCAAATCAAGCCTAAGTAGATGATCCCTAGTGTCCCGTGCGGTTAATCGTGACGTATAATTCTGAGACATTTTGGTTGCTGTCAAGGCGTGCCGATGAAGGCCTAGCGTGCGTTAAGCCAAAGGGGCGCAACGCAGACAGCGGGCAAAAGGACCATAATTAAAGGATAGGATTAGCCGCACGGGACACCAGGCCAATTGCTGTCAAGGCGATTGGGAATAGCCAACTATTTTTAAATACTTCATCTGCAAGGTGGCCCAAATAAAGAAGATGCCCCAACCACCAAAATTCTCCCAACCTAAATTCATAAATAGGGTCATCGCGCCAATAGCGATCAAACCGCCCAGGTAATATAGAACATGAGTGAAGTCGAAACTTGGCCCGGTGGATGGTAGGGCTTTTAAGAAATCAAAAAGCTTGTCGGCTTGCTTTTGGGAAATAATCTCTTCTGTAACTGCTAATTCGAGTTTTCCTTTTGGCTTTTATTATACCGTAGAAGACAATAACTCCATTATAATTCAAGCTGTTATGCACCTAAGCCGTAAGCCTGGATATTGGAAGTCTCGAATAATAAAATAAGAATCGCATATCAAAACGCTGCACCAGACCAGAAGAGGCTCTTTTCTTTTTTCTGGTTATTCGGTGGCTGGCTGGTGAGCTTTAACGTTATGCAAAAAGCAGTTTTCAACAATCAGCAAGCAATGGTATGATATATTGTAATACTGGAGGTGAAATATGAGTACTGAAAAAATAGCAATCACAATAGAGGACAAGACACTCACTAGGCTCGACTCGCTTGTGAAAAGCAGAGCCTTCCCGAGTAGAAGTCGGCTTATTCAAGAGGCAATTCGCGAGAAGCTTGAAAGACTTGATCGTTCGCGCCTCGCCAGGGAGTGCGCAAAGCTGGATGAACAATTTGAAAGATCCCTGGCAGAAGAAGGTATCTCGGAGGAATTGTCTGAATGGCCAGAATATTAAGAGGTGAGATCAGGTGGGCAGACCTGAATCCTGTTAAAGGACATGAACAAGGTGGAAAGAGGCCAGTATTGATACTCAGCCAGGATGTTTTTAATCAAAGGTCTGGCACAGTGATCGCCATGGCAATCACAAGCCAGCCTCAGAGGGCTGGCTTTCCTCTTACACTTGAGATCACTTCCGCAAAGCTGTATAAGCGTTCGTGGGTCAAAATTAGCCAAATCAGAACTTTGAGTACAGAACGAATTGGAAGAAAAATAGATTTAATTTCACCCGAAGAACTCAGTGATGTCATCGAAGGATTCAACGAGATAACCGGTGCATAATTCCGCGAAATTTGCATAACCACTCGCCCGAGAACGACGCATGAATCAGAGGTGGTTCGCGTAGACTGACTACACGCTGGGAGGTAACTACTGCGCGTCTCAGCTCCAAACCGTTATGTGCTCAGAATTGATCGTAATGTCCGCCAATTGCAAAAATATAAATGTAGTTATCATTGAATTTGTAAATAATTCTGTCTTTTTGACTTAATCGGCGAGACCAAAACCCAGAAAGGTTATGCCGAAGCGCTTCGGGCTTACCAGTACCCACGGCAGGATCACCCCGAAGCATTTCTTTCAAAATTGTACAGAGCGTTTTATGCAACCGTTTGTCTTTAGTCCTGAGTACTTCGTAGGCGGACCAGGTAGTACCTTCAAAGATCAAGGATCTCATTTGCTTCCTCATTCGTTGGGGTATAGCCAGAACGCTCAGCATGCGACAGGGAAGATTCAGCAATTTGTTTCATAAGGCTGGAATTTTGGAGAACATAAAGGGTTTCTTGCTCTCGCTCCCAGTCTTCCGCACCAATGACCACAAAGTCCTCACCACTTCGGCGAGTGACCTTCAGCGGTAAATGCTGTTGGGCAACCTGCTCCACAAAAGTTTTCAAATTGTCACGAAACTTGTTAACGCTAATGCTATCCATAAAAAGATCTCCTTATGTACGGGTTTACGGTACATAATATCAGAAAAGCCCTAATCATGCAATCAAGCGGACGTAAACAATTGTGTGCTTCTCAAAAAATAAAATCAATAATTGCGGTGGTAAACGGTAACGCCCCGTCGTCACCGCTTATCACAAACCGTTGAGGCTGTAGAAAAACCCCAAAACATGCTATATTGCAGGCAGTTTTAAAGATTCATTCAGGGGAGAAAACATGCCGCGCTTCAAAGAACACAACCAAGGTCAAACCGTCCTCTTACCAGTCTCCTTCGACCGGCAAATCCTCCCTGGAACATTTGAACATACCCTCAACTATCTGGTCGACGAGATGCTTGACCTGACGATCTTTCATCACAAATACAGCAATGAAGAAACTGGCCGCCCCGCTTATGATCCGGCATTACTGCTCAAGATTGTAGTGCTGGCATATTCCCGTGGCGTAACCAGTAGTCGCAAGATTGAGGCGTTATGCTGTGAAAATGTCCTGTTTATGGCACTGTCAGTTGATACTCGGCCCCACTTTACGACTATTGCAGATTTCATCTCATCCTCATCCAATGAGATCGCCAAACTCTTTAAACAAGTGTTGCTGATCTGTGACGAGATGGGACTGATCGGCAAAGAGATGTTCGCCATCGACGGTTGTAAGTTGCCTTCCAATGCCTCCAAAGAGTGGAGTGGTACCAAACAGAATTTGAGAAAGAAAAGCAAGAAGATCGACCGTGCGGTTCGTCATATGCTGGCCAAACACCGGGATGAAGATCGCAAGGGTGAAAATGACATTTCAATCCGCAAGCGAGAAGTACAGCAAATCGAAACCCTACTGAAAGCCAGCGATAAGATCGACCGGTTTCTGAAAGAAAACGATGAGCGCATAGGTCGTGCTGGCAAAGAAGTGCAAAGCAATATTACCGACAACGAAAGTGCCAAGATGAAGACCAGCAAAGGTGTGATTCAAGGCTATGTTGGCGTTGCTGCAGTCGACAGTAAACATCAAGTGGTTGTCAGTGCTGAAGCCTACGGTCAGGGCCAGGAACACGGATTGCTTGAACCGATGATTGAGCAGATTGAAGAAGCCTTTAAAGAGGATGAGCAAAGCCCTTTAAAAGACGGTAAAGTTCTGGCTGACAGCGGCTTTTGCAACGAAGCCACATTGGAACACCTCGAAGAGGAACAGATCGACGGCTACATAGCAGATCACGGCTTTCGCTCTCGCGATCCTCGTTTCAAAACTGCCGGAGAACACAAGCCAGAAACGCCAAGGAAAACGAGCAGCAAAAGCCGCTTCAACGTAGAAGATTTCAGCGTCGATATTGAGAAACAACGCTGCGTCTGTCCAGCAGGTAAAGAGTTCTGGCTCAAGTGTGCCAAAGCAAAAATTAACCGCACACTTTTCATGCAGTTCCAGGGGCACAAAGAAGACTGTGACCATTGCACTGAACGTGGCAAGTGCCTTCGTAGCGTCAAACAGAAAGGCGCTCGGCAGGTTAACGTTAAGATCGGCAGTATCGCTCAGGAAAAGACCGGCCCGCTGGAGCGCATGAAGCAGAAGATAGATTCATCATTGGGTCGCCACATTTACAGCATGCGCCTCGGTATTGTAGAACCGGTCTTTGGTCACATCACCGATGCTATTGGCATCAAGAGATTCACCTTGCGAGGTAAACAGAAAGTTAATGGGCAGTGGCAGTTGATGAATATGCTACACAATTTGACCAAGATCCATAGATTTGGAATGGCAACATAGAAGAAAAAGGCAAAAAGCCACAAATAAGGGTAGAATATCGACTTCTACAAAGTGGAGGGACGGCTATCGCTGGGATGAGGTGTTGGTGGTAGGGCAATCGTCCCGATGGAAAAACCTTTTCTGTCCAGGAGAACTCTTGTTTAATAGAGTTATTCTACGGGCTCGTTGCTGCCATCCGTGGAGATGACAATGACCGATGTAACCTTCTGGCTAGTATTCTTCAGTGCAACGTTGGCACTGAATATCTCGCCGGGACCAGACCTCATATACATACTTTCCAGAACCATTGCACAAGGAACCCAAGTTGGTTTGGCATCAGCCGCCGGTGTGTGTACCGGTGCTTTTGTGCATGTCCTCGCAGTAGCCTTTGGGCTCTCTGCTATCTTGATGACCTCTGCGATTGCGTTTACTGTGGTCAAATATCTTGGTGCCGCATACCTTATCTACATTGGCATCCAAGCTCTTCGTTCACGCGGAACCACCTTCGAAAGACCATCGGCCGAGATTGTAAAGGTCACTACGTTACAGGCCTTCTGCCAAGGTGTCTTGGTTGATGTTCTTAACCCAAAGGTCGCTATCTTCTTCATGGCTTTTCTGCCTCAGTTCGTCCGCCCTGAACACGGCAATCCATCCCTACAGTTGGTTTTGCTCGGTACACTTGTCATCGTGGTTGCAGTGATCGTCGAAACAGGCTTTGTTCTTGCGGCGTCTCGCACAACGACTTTTTTCCGACAGCATCCTAAGGCTTCTGTTTGGCTTAACCGCTTGCTCGGCTCAATTCTTCCTGCTCTTGGTGTTCGTCTCGCGATCTCAGACCAGTAACCATGGAGATGGCTAACCATTCGCCCGAGTTCCATGCGTGAATCAGGGGTGGTTCGCGTTAAAAGCCTACAGGCTGGGATCTAGCTACTGCGCGTCTTAGCTCCAAACCGTTATGTGCCCTGAGATTTTCACAATAGAGGTGTCGCTGTCTCGGGAAAGTTTTTGAGTACCTTTTTGTCCATTGTGACCATCTGAACGTTCATATTTTGAGCTAAGGCGACAAATTCACAGTCATATGCTGAGCATTTGCTATTCTGTACAAGTTGTAAGATATCAAGTGAATTTACGACAAACTCATTATCTTGCAGAAGTGCCTCAGCTTCGCTTTGTATTGCCAAGGCTTGATCAAAGGAAAGTAAGTTTTTACGTAAATAAAGTGCTAAAATATTTCTGAATTCACTACGCCAAAGAGTTGGAGCAATCCATTCAGGATCATTCTCCAGAAGAGCCTCAACCCTGGGTGTGTGTTCGGTTGGCAGATAGAGGTAGGCAAGAAATATTTGTATCAACGACTATCATGGCCGCCCCTGATTGATTGCATCATCAACGTCGGCAAGGGAGATCTCCCCAGCAGGGATTTGAGCTCTTAGCTTTTGGGCTCTTTGTAACCTTTCTGCGATATCCATTTTTTGAGGTACAAGAACGGTTTCAATACAGTGAATGACTTCACTGTTGAGGCTTCTGTGATGGGATTGAGCCGTTTTTTTAGTTTGTCGTAAAGGTTGTCAGGTATATTTTTGATTGTTAGTGCTGGCATATTGGCCTCCCTTTCTTTGCTTTGTTCCATTATGGTGGCATAATGGTTGCAAATCAAGGACGGGCTATAACCAATCGCCGCAAAAGACACGTGAATCAGGGGTGGTTCAGGTAGAATGACTACAAGCTGGGAGGTCGCTACTGCACGTCTCAGCTCCAAACCGTTAAGAGGTATCAATGCTTCATTCCAAACTCGATCACATAGCAGTCACAGCCCCGTCATTGGCAGTGGGAGTGGAGTACGTCCGCCAAGCCCTTGGCGTTACACCGCAAGCCGGCGGGGAACACCCCCGCATGGGAACACATAACTACTGTCTAAAGCTTGGCGAGAAGATTTATCTTGAGGTGATTGCTATAAATCCCAAAGCCCCTGTCCCTAACAGGCCTCGATGGTTTCAGCTTGACAAACAGGACTCAGACCAAGCAGCTCGATTGGCAACATGGATAGTTCGGACAGACAACATACAAGCTGCGACATCAGCTTCTCCGGTATTTCCAGGAGACATTGAATCCATGAGTCGCGGACAAATCAACTGGCACATTACTATACCGAAGGACGGCAACCTGCCGCTTGATGGCGTTGCACCAACGCTCATCCAATGGCAAGGAATTCATCCCGCGGATACAATGCAAGATTTAGGTTGCTCTCTAATTCGATTAGAGGGTTTCCACTCTGAAGTTGAACAAGTAGAGGCAATGTTGGAATCCATCGGATTCCATGGGGATTTTTCAGTTTCACCTTTAGCAACAGGACAACAGCCGTATTTGATTGCACACATCAATACCCCGACAGGCCAGCGACAGCTCTGTACCTCCTAACCAAAACGTTCAAGCGGATGGGGTGATACGTCGGTGGTTCGCGTAAAGGTTTCTACAGACATGTAAAGAACCAGCGCCAGCCCACTTTGAACCATTTTGCAACAAAGGATAGTTCTTTGTCTATAGATACACCATTACTAATACTTTTTGCCGCAATTGCTTGCGTAATATCTTATCTCGCTGCTGGCAGTATTTACGATTTTCACTACAGACTTAAAACAAAGGGCAACCTCTTGTCTAAAGTTGTCACCGGTGATCGTAAAAAAATTGACAATAAAGATCAGTGGGTCAAACGATACAAATTAAAAGTTTTGATTCTTCTGACTTTGGTTGTCGCTGTCCCAATAATTGTTTATTTTGATATTTAAACAATGCATGGTTACGTATGTGGTCGCATTACGGATAGGGGATAGGGGCTAGTGTCCCGTGCGGTTAATCGTGACGTATAATTCTGAGACATTTTGGTTGCTGTCAAGGCGTGCTGATGAAGGCCTAGCGTGCGTTAAGCCAAAGAGGCGCAACGCAGACAGCGGGCAAAAGGG
>JAMONP010000096.1 GCA_027065695.1 Desulfuromonadales bacterium
TCAGCAAGCCCTAATCATGAAAAACATTGTAAAATAATTGCTTAGCTCTTGCTATGAATTAATATTTACAAAAACTGTTATGTTGTAACGAAATGTAACTATGCCTTACTGTTGGCAGATAATTATGCTTTGACAGGGAGATGAACGACAAATATGGTGCCACCCTCAGCAGGTGATAAAATTTCAATCTGGCCGTCATGCTGATTAACGATTGTTTTAACCATGTGGAGACCAATTCCGGCACCAGGGACATCGGTTGTGTTGGCTGCCCTGTGAAATTTGGTGAAGATATGCTGGCGATCCTGCTTGGGGATTCCTCTGCCGTGGTCCTCAACAGTTAAGATGATTTCCTCATCTTCTTGTCTGGCTGCAAGTGAGACCACTTCGTTGTGGGGTGAATACTTAAACGCATTTTCCAGAAGATTGCGCAACATGATCTTTATCATTGCAGCATCTCCAGTAAACAGGACCTCTTTTTCAAGTGACGCAGTGCTTATCAGCGATCTCTCCTGGTGGCTGTTGCGAACTTCTGCAAGAGTTTCGGTGATCATGTTTTGCAATACAAATGGTTTTTTGTTGGCTATGAGTTTATCGTTAACCAGTCTGTCGCGATCAAGTGCTGTCTCGATGATCTCCACAAGTTTCGCGGTTGCATTCCTCATTTTGTTGAGGTTCGTGCTGATATCATTGGGCTTTTGTTCGGTTTTTATCTCCAGAATGTCGAGATTAGCACTGATTATTGAGAGCGGCGTTCTGTACTCGTGCGAGATCATGTCGACAAACCTGATGTTACTGTCAATGGCTTCGTGCTCTGCCTGAAGGGCTTCCTGGGCGCGAATTTTTTCCTTCTGCGCAGTTTGATGCGCTTTGTACAGTTGTTTATGGTGACGTGAAAGGAGCCAGTGCCGATAGAGAAGCAGCGCTGCGCCGATAAATGTAACAACAAAAAATTGCCAGAAGAGTTTATACTCAAAACGTTTTTCAACGTGGACGTTCAGCCAGCGATTGATGACAGCCGTTACCTTTTTCGGGCCAAGTGTGTTAACGGTTTTTTGTATGATTGCTGCCAGTTCAGGTTCGTCATTTCTAATACCAACAGCAAGATTAAGAGTTAGTCCTGTGCCGCCGATCACTTCTAAATCTGGCAGCCCCATCATCGAAACTGAACTTACAAAGCTTGCCAGGGCACAAAGTGTTGCGTCAACTTCTCCATCATGAACTTTCTGCAAGGCCTCGCGTAGAGAATCAACCAGAACCAGTTTAATGTTCGGATATCGCTGGCGAATCATTGTTATGGCTTCATGGCCTTTGAAAAGAGCTAGTTTTTTGCCGGAAAGAGCTTCAAGGTTGCCTCTGTAGTCCTGGTCAGTGCGTCCGATAATAACCATTGGTGTTTGCAGGAGTGGTTCAGAGAAGCTCAGGTATGCCCGTTTCTCGGTGGAGATGTTCGCCAGCACAATCATGTCGCATTTGCGCGCTTTTACGTATTCCTGATATTCAAGCCAGTTTTGGGTGATGACCGGGGTTATTGGCTTGTTTATGGCTTTTGCAATGAGAGTTAGGATATCGGCGTTCATGCCAGTTAGCTTGCCTTGCTCGTCCAGTATCGCGTAAGGAGGCCAATCGTCAAGCGTGCAAGCGCTTAGTGTTTCTCTCTGCTTGAGAAAAGCTGTTTCTGCTGCCGATAATTGCAATGAGCTTTGTGCGGCGATCTCTGCCCGCCAGAGATCTTCATCAATCTTGCATAGTTCAGCTTCTGTCGAAATGAAACCGCTTAAATCATATTTTCCCCTGGCCATGCCAAGGGCAGTAAACATACCAGCAATGTTCTCAACTCGCTGTGGATCGATTGAGCCGACAGGGCAATTTGCCGAGGCGACGAGTTTGTTGATTTCGGTTGCCTCAAAACGTAAAGTATCACGGCTCTTGAGTATGGGATAGTTGGCCATTATGTAGTCAATAATTTCCTCAGGATTCTGCAACGCATATTCCCAGCCCTTTTTACTGGCACGCATTATGAGTTTTACTCTTTGCGGGTTGTACTGAACCTCGGCTCTGGAGGTGAAAAGGAAGTTACCGTAAAAGTTGATACCGTAGGTTCTCGGAGCAAAGACAGTGTAGGGAATGTTCTGTCGGAATAACTGGTAAGGCTGGTTGGATAGATAGGCTGTCATTGCCGCCGCATGATTGTTGAGGATGTCTTGTGTGTCAAAAGTATGTTCAATCCACTCCAGATCATCGACCTCTATGCCGTTTGCTTTCAGCATGTAGACGATCTCGGCGTTCTGTGCTTCAGAGTGTGAGCCCATTACTCTTTTGCCTTTGAGCTGGCTTAAGTCAGTATATTGTGCTGAGGCAAGGAGAACTAACGGTGATGATTTAAGGTCATTTGCCAGAAGTACCAGGGGTTTGCCCTGCATCCGGTCGAGAATCAATCCTGAAGGAGATGTGCCGTATTGGGCGGCTCCTGAAAGTACTTGCTCGACCGCCGAGGTTTGTTCGGAGAGTTGCTTGATCTCAACGTCCAGGCCCTCATCTTTGAAGTAACCTTTATATTCCGCCGCATAGTAGCCGGCAAATTCGAACTGGTGTTTCCAGTGGAGTTGCAGCACAACTTTTTTATACGTCTCTATAGCCTGTACTGAAGAAATCAACAGCAGTAACCATAGTGTAGCGAGGGTCAGAACTCTGCAAAAGGCGCAGGTCATGGCAGAGGTTTTTCTGTAGAGAGCGACATTTGCTCGGTTCTGACTGGTGCCGAGAAACAGTAGCCGACCGCATGGACGGTTTTGATGGGATCATCGTGAGAGTTGACGGTTTCAATCTTCTTGCGTAAACGAAGGACCAGAGCATCCAGGGCTCGATTGTCGTATTGTTCCTGATCGTAGTTAAGACTATTCATCAGAAGCTCCCGGGGCACAATCTCACCACTTTGAATCGTTAGCAGTTCCAGAAATGTCATCTCTTTGCCGGTCAGATTGACAGATAGACCGTTGGGGGTCGTCAGGCTCCAGTTTGCTTTATCCATAAGCCATTCGGTTGCTTGTTGTCGGTGGTGTCTATTCTGTTGCCTGGACAGGCGGTCAAGCAGGTTGTGGATAGCAGCGACCATTTCCACACAGTCGACCGGCTTGACAAAATAGAGGTCGGCCCCGGCCTTGTAGCCCTGGATGCGGTCTTTGGTTGAACTTCTGGCAGTGAGGATGATAATGCCCATTGTGGTCTTGTCGCGGAGGTACTGCGCAAGCTCGTAACCAGACTGGTCTGGCAGGCCAATATCCACAATGGCGATATCAAAGGTGCAGGAGTTTAACAACTGGTAGAATTCGATGGCACTGGCGACGCCAGCTACGGTCAACTCCGCCAACTCTAGATATTCGAGTAGACTTTCGCGTAACTCCGTATCGTCCTCAATCAGGATTACTCTAGGCCGCATGTTTTGCTCTCGTTGCGAGGTGATAGTTGATCAATATACATGCTTCTTTGATCGAGTGAAAGACTGTATGTGGTTAAACCTCCGGTGATTGTTGAGTATGCCCTGAAGAGAAAAGCCCCACCGATGTCCCGGTAGGGCTTTTCTTTATACATGGTTGAGACGTTCGAAATCTATTCGCAGAGATCGATTTTGATGTTCCAGTTTTTGATGCGCATGGTGCCGTTCTCTGCCAAGTTCTGTTGCATTTTGAAGCAGCGGTCAAACAACTGCGGTTCGTGACCGACGCCGCGGGCGATGCAGTCCTTGGTGGCCATGTCGAAGTACTCTTGAATAATCGGTTTGTACTCGGGATGGACACATTTGTCGATGATCTTCTGAGCGCGATCTTTCGGTGCCAGGCCACGCAGGTCGGCGAGACCCTGTTCGGTGACCAGAACATCGAGGTCATGCTCAGTGTGGTCAATATGCGGAGCTTTTGGCACGACGCAGGTAATGCCGAGCGGGTCGGTCTTGGACGGACGAGTTGATGGTGAATGCATCATTTTCAGGTAGCCGTTGCGCAGGAAATCGCCAGAGCCGCCGAGGCCGTTGATCATGCGGGTACCGCCGACCAGGGTCGAGTTGGCGTGGGCATAGATGTCAAATTCGACCGGGGTATTCATGGCGATACAGCCGAGACGGCGGATCGGCTCAGGAGAATTGGAAATCGAAATGGGCCGCATCAGGATTTTGTCAGCGTACTTGTCCCAGTTATCGAAGAAGCGCGGGAAGCCCTCAGTTTCGGAAAGTGAGAGGGAGCAGGCCGAAGCGAAGTCCAGTTTACCCGAATCGAAGAAGTCGAGCATGGTGTCCTGCAGAACTTCAGTGTAAACAGTCAGATTCTTGAAAGGGCCTTTGGCCAGTCCGCCGACTACGGCGTTGGCAATTGAGCCGACACCGGACTGCAGTGGCAGCAGGTTTTCCGGCAGGCGGCCACGTTTCACTTCTTCGCTGAAGAAGTCCATGATGTGACCGGCAATCGCTTCGGAGGTCGCATCCATATCACTGAAGGCACGTCCCTTGTCGCGATGTTTGGATTCGACCACGGCAATGACTCGATCAGTATCGATGGGGACATACGGAGTGCCTATACGGGTGTCGGCGCTGGTAATCAGTAGGGGCTGACGTGCCGGCGGCTTATTCTGCATCAGGATATCATGCAAGCCTTCAAAGGAGGGCTGCCCGGTGTTGACTTCCAGGATGATCTTGTCGGCAACTGTTACCAGTTCAGGCACCAGACCACAGGAGGAGGTGAGAGCCAAACCACCATCTTCAGTGATAGCCGAAACCTCGATGATTGCGATATCAATACGACCGTTTTCGGTGTAGAAGCCGTAGCCGAGGTCTTGGGCGAAGTGACCGAGATGCTTGTCACCCATGCGGATTTTGCCAGTATTGATGCCTTTGGCTATGTTTTTGCCGGTCTGGTAGGGCCAGCGGCGGTCAATCATATCGAGAGACGCCCAGCGGTCTTCGGTCTCGGCACCAGCAGAAGCACCGACGAACAGGTTATATTTAGTGGTTCCTTGCAGGTTATTCTTTTCGACATGGTCGGCTAGTGCAATGGGCACAGCTTTAGGGTAGCCTGCCGGGGTGAAGCCTGACCAGCCAAGATTCATGCCGGGCTTGAAGAACTTGATGCAATCCTCCGCTTTCATAACTTTTTTGAGCAGGGACTTGCGACGAACGCGACTTTCCAGTGTACCGTAATCGGACATTTCTCTCCTCCATAATGGATTTTATTCGGAACTTTACCCCGAATTTAGAATTGTTTGCCGAGAACAAAGATCAGAAAAAATGCGCTGTTTTTTTTGCCTCGACGATGAAATTCTCTTTAATAATCAAAAGCTACGTTTATAAACGAACTTCTTACCTGTTGTTAGGGAGCCTCCTGCGTAAACGGAGGATATCATTCCGTATACAAATAGAACATTTTTATAGTATGGAGCCCCCTCCAAGTCAAGGGAAAATATACTGTATGCTGTATACATACTCCCCCGCCCAACTGTTTAACCTTAAAAGCAAAAAAGCCCATCCAGATGGATGGGCTTTTAATTCTGTAGTCGTTAGTTTATTGATAGTCAGGCAGGTTGACGGACTCTTGGGAAGTCAGTAATTATCTTCTATAAAGCGCTGGGCGTCGAGGATATACTCGCTACCGACATAATCCTCGAAAAGCGTATTGAAAGCTGTGACCGCTTTTTCTTTTTCCCCATTCAGTAAATACGCCTGACCAATAAGGTAATAAGCCTTGTCACGCTCATAATAATTCGGATAATTCTTCAGCAGTCCTTCGAGTCTGTTAATCGATGCTGAGAAACACTTGGTGCGCAAGTAGAAATTTGCGATATAGAGTTCATTTGCTGCCAGCAGATTGAGGCAGCGGTCAATATATATCTGCACCTCTTCTTTACGGCGGTCCTTAGGGAAACGCTCTTGTAAGGTACGGAAAGCATTGAGTGCGTACCTCGTTGCGGTTTGGTCTTGATCAAATTTGAGCATCTGAAATGTATAAGAAAGTCCGACCTGATAAAGAACGTCAGGAACCCTCGGGTGGTCAGGGCGGTTTTGCAGGAAGGCTTCGTAAGCAACGGAGGCTTCGACGTATTCCTCCGCAAGGAAGTACGCTTCAGCAATTTTTAACTCAGCCAGGATATTCAGCTTCGGTGAATAATAGCTGTCCCTGACTTTTTCCCAAGAAGCAATGGCATCTGTATAAAGTCCCTTTTCGAAGAACTCTTCGCCTTGCTGAAAATAGACGCCAGCATTTTTTTCAGGAGGTACGACTGTGCCAGGTGCGCAGGCAGTAAGGAAAAAGAGGCTTAAAAGAACTAAACTGGTTAAAGCTTTATGCATTCTGACCGCCCATGTTGGTAAGGTTTATTGGCTCAGTCCTGATTGTCCGACAGGCTGCTATTAGTCAGCCCATTGATTATCCGACAGGCTGCTAGGGCATTAAATAACGATAACTCGACCTGTTTGTCAATTGTTTCTTCTCGAAACGGTGAGTTACTCCGACATCACAGTGCGCAGTTTGCTCAAGGCATTCTGTTCAATCTGACGGATTCGTTCACGACTGACGCCAAATTCATCAGCGAGGTCTTGCAGAGTCTTGGGAGAATCCGTGAGGATTCTCTGCTCAATAATACGTCGTTCACGAGGTTTCAGTATCTCTAAAGCGATTGAGGTCCGCTTCTTGTTAAGTTGTTGTTCCTCGTCGGCCAGCAGCAGCTCCTCCTGATTGGCCTGCTTGTCTGCCAGAGTATTGAGCATGGTGTAACCTTCACCCTCGGTTAACTCAACATCGAGAGAGGTGTCGCGACTGCCCATGCGCTGGCTCATTTCTGCAACCACATTTTCGTTGACTTCGAGTTCCCTGGCTATGTCCTCAACCTGGTCCGAGCCGGTGAGGTTGCGTAAAGCGTTGCGAGTCTGGGCCAGTTTGAAGAAGAGTTTTTTCTGCATCTGTGTAGTGCCTATTTTTACTAGCGACCAGCTGCGCATGATGTAGTTCTGGATATAGGCACGTATCCACCAGACGGCGTAAGTAATCAGCCTTGTTCCGCGTTCCGGGTCGAATTTCTTGACTGCCAGCATCAGGCCGATATTACCTTCCTGAATCAGGTCGAGCAAACGCAGGCCATAGCCACGGTATTCGTTGGCGACCTTGACGACAAAGCGCAGGTTGGCGCAGATTAAAGTGTGGGCTGCCTCCATATCACCGTTTTGCAGATGTCTGGTTGCCAAGTTATGTTCTTCTTCTGCACTCAGCAGTTCGAAACGATTGACCTGGATCATGTAATGTTCAAAAGTGTCGGTTGTGATTGGTAAATTCAACGTGCTCATATTTAATGTCCTCACAAAAAAGAGAGTTTGGCACTCTCTGTCTTAGAGTGCCAACTGTATATACCAAACTGAATATTTTTATGCAAGCAAATGCTGAAGAAAGTGCTGGGAAAAGTTGACAGTTTGTCCTGCTCTCCGCATAATATACCCCTGTTCCCTGAACCTTTAGAGATTCATGGGATACTCTAAATATTGCTTGTCAAGTCATATCGTCAGAAGTTTTTTTAGGTGAACTTAAAGTTAAGTGAAAATCCTCTACTTAGGAATATTCGGCGGCCTGGGCTGTGTTGCGCGTTACATGGTCTCTGGTTGGGTCTATAACATTGCTGGCAAGTCTCTGCCGTATGGTACCCTGGCTGTCAATGTAATCGGTTCCCTTCTACTCGGACTGATCATGGAAGGAAGTCTGCGCAGTACTATGTTGAGCCCGGAACTGCGGTTTGGCATCACAGTCGGATTTATGGGTGGATTTACGACCTTTTCTACCTTCTCTTATGAGACTGTAAGGTTGTTGGAAGAAGGTAGTCTGGTTACGGCCGGGGCAAATATTCTCTTGAATGTGACCGTCTGTGTCGCTGCTGCGCTGATTGGTATTTACCTGGCTCGGCAGATGTAGGCCCGAATCCGTGAAAGCGAGGACAGTATGTTGAAACTGGAAGAGATGACCCTGATGCGGATCTTTGTCGGTGAGAGTGACCGTGTTCAAAATAAACCACTCTACGAAGCCCTGGTTGAGCTGTTTTGTGCCGAGGGCGTGGCCGGGGCTACAGTCATAAAAGGGGCAATGGGCTATGGCATTACAAGTGAAGTGCATTCTGACCACTTTCTGCGCCTGAGCAGCGATCTCCCCGTGGTTGTCGAAGTGGTTGATAGTGAAGACAAAATTGATGCTGTTCTGCCGCTTATTGAGGGGATGTTCCAGGGTGGCTTGATTACTCTGGAGAAGGTCCGTGTCATTGGTTTTGGCAAAGATTAAGAGCGTGTGAGGAGTTAGGTCTCACCCAAATTGTTCTGGAAGGATAAACAACGTATGTTCAATCGGATAATGTCACTGTTACAAGGAACAGGTGAAGTCGCTCAGAATAGTGGCTTCGAGCGGGTCCAGGTTGCCACCTGTGCTTTGCTTATGGAGGTTGCCAATAGTGATGGCAACTACCAGTTGGTTGAGGCGAAAGTCGTCAACGATCTACTGGCGGAGAAATTCAATCTTGCGCCGGATGCAGTAGCTGAACTGATCGGTTATTCCCAGCAGCTCCGGGAAGAGAGCCTGGACCTTTTCCAGTTTGCTCGAGAGATCAATGCTCATTTCAGTCGTGACGAAAAGCTTGATGTCATGGAAGGTGTCTGGCGGGTGATTTATGCAGACGGCACGCTCGACAAATTTGAAGATACTCTGGCCAGACAGCTTGCCTCTCTGTTACGCCTCGATCATAAGGACGCCATCGGTCGTAAATTGAAGGTTCTGGATGAAGTTTATCCAGATCGAAAGTCGTGATACCCTTGCGTTGGCAAAAGCAGTCGGTTCTGAGGGGCTATTTCTTCGGTGGCCGACTGGCGTAAACCAGAACCTTGCGATCAGTGTAGGCCTCAACTTCTCCAGCAAAGGTTTCGATCTGAAAATAATCCTGTACCTTCTCCGGAGCCTCGACAAAAAACTGGTTGAGTTTCGCGACCTCCTCACGTTTCATGCCAGCTCGCTTTGCCCAGGTCGGGAAGTCATGGGTTTTGGGAATGATTGTCGTTTCGTGCAGAATAAATCCGGCTTCTTGAATCATTTCGCACCAGACTTTCTCGGTATAGGCCTGGATATGCGTTGGGTCGCGCATTTTTTCCATGGTCTGATACCATGCGGCAATTTCAGGGTCTTCCGACAAGAGTGTATCGACGATGGCAATCCGGCCGCCACGGCGTAGAACACGATGGAACTCGTTCAATGCTCGCGCGACATCAGGAAAATGATGGGGGGCAATGCGACAGGTCAACAGAGTAAAGGCACCGGCTGGAAAGGGCAGGTCTTCAGCATCTGCCTCGCGAAAAGTGACGTTGTCCATGCGGCCTTCTTCGCTTATATGTTCCTGGGCTTTTTTAAGCATGATCATGGTCAGATCCGAAGCAACCACGCTGCGGACCAGGGGCGAAAAGCGCAGGGCGGTGTGGCCGCCACCGCAGGCTACATCAAGCATATTATCGTCATGCATCGGTTGCAGCAGACGAACCATAGCCTCCAGATCGTCACCGGTGGCGAAGCCCTGGTCGTGGATATATCCTTCTGCCGCCCGGCCGAACTGTTCCCTGACTTTATTCTTGAATTCACGCGTCATACATAACTCCTCCTTAATCACTAACCAGCATTATAGCACCAGTTTTGGAAAATGTTTGTTAGTAAATGTGTCGTTTGGTAATAAAGTGCAGTTTTTAATATATTGGATTCGTTCTATGAGTCTTCTGCCTTACCTTATCCGTGCGAAAAATAGGAACGGCTCTTGCTTATGGTGAGGCCCCTGGAAACTGTTTTTTGTGTTGCCCTGTTTACAACTAACAGGATACCACTCCGTTGGTCAGAAAGCTGTCCCTCGGTCGCTTGGCAGACAAAAACTTGCCCTTTTCATGGATTAACCTAATGAACGATTTGCCCAACATGCTACTTGAACTTGTCAAAGGTGTCAGCGAGGAATTCCTCTACATTCTCCCTTACCTGGTGATTGGCGTCTTGTTCGAGGCCACCATCCGCACACTTAAATGGCATGTCAAGATTCGCAAGGCTCTGACTCGCTTTGGTATCCTGGCTATACCGGCGGCAACCCTGCTTGGTGTCGCCAGTCCCCTGTGTGCTTGTGCCACGCTACCGTTAGTGATTTCTCTGCTGGTTGCTGGTCTGCCCCTGGCTCCGGCTATGGCTTTGCTGGTGACATCGCCATTGATGAGCCCTGCGTCTTTTACCATGATTTCTGGAATGTTGGGAACAAACTGGGCCCTGACGGTGCTGGTTTGTGCTGTAGTGCTTGGCCTGTTTGCCGGTTATGTGACCCTGTTGTTACGAAACAGGGGGTTTGCTGAAGAGGATATTTTTCGTAAAGCATTGCCGCAGGGAGATTTCCACGATCCGGATTATCCGGTTGAGGCGTTGCGTTGCGAATGCGGCCAGCAGCTTTCGCACAGAGTTGATCGCTGTACCCATAATAAATTTCTGGTCTTTTGGGCTCGCTTCTGGGAAGGGGGCTTGAAGATTGGCAAGTTTGTTCTGATCGGCTTGGTTATTGAGGTGGTTGCATTACTTTTTATTCCCAATGGCTGGATTACCGGTTTGCTTGAAGGTCAGGGAATCGCACCAATCTTTGCTATTACCCTGGCTGCTATCCCACTGCATTTGCCGCAGGTGACGGCTACTTCGATGCTCTTCGGTTTTTATCTTCCTGATCCTGGTCAGGTCATTCCTTTAGCCAAGGGTGCCGGTATCGCCATGTTGGTCGGCGGACCGGTTACTGCCTTGCCGGTTATGGCGATTTTTATCTCCATGTTCAAACCGCGTGTCCTTGTCCTTTACATCACACTTTGTGTCGGTGGCACGATTGCACTAGCTTTGATATTCAGGGCTTTGCCTATAACGATTTAAGGAAAAAAGGGCCGCGGGCATGGAAACCTTGTAAAAAAGATCTTGTCCATACTGTATCCTGTCAACCGACAGGTCATTATCAAAAGGACATAAAATTGAATAATCGCAAACAAACCCGTTGCATAATCGGCTCTGAAACAGTTCGTATGCTCAATCTCGGTCACCCCTGGGTGATCGCCGATCGCTTTACCAAGAGCTGGCCGCAACTAGAATGCGGCGACCTGATCGAATTGAAGTCTGAAAAAGGGGCCTCTATGGGGACAGCACTTTGTGACCCCGGTTCCCGCATCGTCGCCCGCCGCTTGTCTGAAAAAGTTGTTGAGTTGAATCAAAACTGGCTGACAGCCAAGTTACAAAGAGCTCAGGACAGCCGCAACTGGCTCGATTTCGGGGATACAACTGTGGCTCGTCTGGTTAATGCAGAAGGAGATGGACTGCCGGGGCTGACCGTCGATCGTTACGGTGATTTTCTCATGGTGCAATATTTCACCTTGGTCTGGCAAAGGTATTTGTCAACTCTGGCTGTGGCTCTGCAGGAGGTTTACAATCCACTGGGCATTTATTGTAAATATCGTCCTCAGGAGACGCGCAAACTTGCCGCTGGTAAAAATGTCCGACCACCACAAAGCCGTTTGCTGGCCGGCAAGGCGGCTCCAGCAGATCTAACGGTGCGTGAGAATGGTCTGCTTTACCGTATTGATTTAAGCAAAGACCTGCACACGGGGCTTTTTCACGATCAGCGCCAGAATCGGCTCGAGTTTCGTCGCCAGGCCGCAGGTTGTAGAGTCCTTAATCTCTTTTCTTACACGGGGGCTTTTTCGGTGGCCGCTGCCGCCGGTGGTGCCGAGCAGGTGACCAGTGTTGATGCTGCGGGACGCTATCTGGACTGGGCTTGTGAAAACTTTCGACTTAATGAAATCCCACCCGAGGGCCATGAATTTATCACCGGCGACTGCTTTGTTGAATTGGATCGACTAGCTAAATCGAGACGCTTTTTTGATCTCGTTTTTATCGACCCACCAAGTTTCTCAACGACGAGAAAGAGTCGTTTTACAACCACTGGCGGTACCGCAGAGCTGGTGCAGAAGGTGCTCAGGCTGATGCCGCCGAAAGCGCTTTTAGTGACATCATCAAACCTGCAAAGGATGTCACTGGAGGACTATGTGAAAGAGTTGCGTAAAGGCAGCCTGGCTGCTGGGCGGGAGTTGCAAATTATCAATGTTTCGGGTCAGGCTGACGATTTCCCCTATACAGTCAGTTTTCCGGAGGGCAAATATCTCAAGTACGTGGTCTCAGTCGTGCAGGATAAAGACTAATCGAACAGTCCCATACTTACCTTGGGTGGAGTTTTTTGGCGGGAGGTTCGCGCTTCTCTGGAGGTCCCTCGCCGACCTGGGCACGGAAGATATCGTGATAGAGAAATTCGTAACCGCTGAGTCGTTTCTCTGTCAGAACAGGATGGTCGAGGGGCAGGATAAGAAATGGACGCGACTGCTCCCCACCTACCGAACCGTGGCCGCCGACCTGATCGTCGAAACAGGCGATGCCCTCTTCGTCAAGCGCCCCGAACAGAACCAGATCGCCACAGCGCGGGCCGAGGCCGAAACGGTGCAGTTGTTCGAGTAATTCATAGGGCACGCCATAAGGTCTGAGAAAGGCGAGCTCATGCTGATGAAAACGTGGATTGTCGCTGACGCAGATAGACCCTCCTTGATGAAAAATCATTAACTCACCATCTGTCTCCCCCCTGGCCAGAACAAAACCGATGCCCTTGTGCTTTTGCAGAAAGCGTAGTAGCAGCGGTTGCGCTTGTTCGACCTCCTGCCAGTTGAGTGCTTGGTCTGAACCGGTGATGTAAAGGTGTGCCAGGCTGCTGGAATAGGTGATCACCACGCCACCTTCCGGGTCAATTTTTAAGGTTTCCGGTACCAGGTCATGAACCTTTTTCTGCAGGTAATTCCTGGTGGACTGATACAGTCGCTGCCGCCAGCCTTTCTTGCGAGCCTCAAGCTCATCCTGCAGATAGCCGATCTGTATCCTGGAGAATGTAAGTGCACCGGATGAAACGGAGGCGGTCTGGTTCTCGCGCAGAAAGGCACTGACCGCATCGCCGAGGGTGGCGCCAAAACGATTCTGGAACGGATAGCCAGGAGTCTGGCCATGATCGGAGAGGATGACCAGCAGGTAGTCAGCTCCCGGCACATGGTCGATAGTGCGGATAATCTCGCCGATACGCCGGTCTATGTACTGCAGGTTTTTCAATGCCGGCCAAGAGCCTGGCCCAAAATGGTGGGCGATTTCGTCGTAACCACTGTAGGTAGTATAGATGCGTGGTGTGCCAGCATAGACTTCGGCAATCACACCGAAGGTCTGCATCTCACGCAGGATCACGTTGCAAAAGATACGGATAAATGGAAACAACCCCTCCTGGGTGCTCCAGCCTTTCTTGCGTCGATGATGCCATTCGTCTTTACGGTTGGTCCAGTACTCAAGAAAGGATGCGAAAAACATACGGCAGGTGCGTAGCGGGTTGACCAGTTGCAGCAGAATAATACGCATGCCGCCAACCCGGCCGAAGAGTGTTTGTGGGTGTGGGGAGGAGACGGTAAAGATACTGCGCTCGGCATCGCCGTCCAGAATATTTGAATAAGAGGCACCGCCCGCCAGCAATCCCTGCTCGCCAGAGAAAAGTTTCTCCCGAAAAAGCTGTACATGGTCCGGATCGTTACAGGAAATTATTTGTCCGGTTTCTTTTTCAAACCAGCGAAAGGCCGGGATACCGTGGTCATTACCATAGAAATAGGTCGATTGGGCCGCCGGAGTAGTGCTTGGCAGGCCAGCCTGGTACTCGACCAGCTTGTGGCCGCGGCGCAGGTAGCGTTCAAGGTGGGGGAGGTAGCCCCGGTCAAGGGCTTGTTGCAGATACGGGAAGGCCAAGCCGTCGATCTGGATGCCGACGAGCCCTTTTTGTGGGCCGTCGATCAAATTCTCCTGGCGTTCCTTGCGGAACGGAAAGAGCTTTAGACCGTAATAACAGTTGTACAGCCATTTGGTCAGTGCGCGGGGTGCCATGACGTGCATTATAGCAGATGATTCAGGTAGATTGGCAAAGGAACCGTTGCCACTGCAGGTTGGGGCTGGGGACTGGGGCTTTTTGGGTTGTTCCAGCCCCAATCCTCCAGCTTCTTGTGCCGAATCTCGGTCTTACTCCATAGTGACCTTTAGAATGGTGATAGTTTCCTGCGGTACATCCTGATGCATGCCGCTGTGGCCGGTTTTGACCTGGCGAATCGCATCAACCGTGTCCATGCCGTCGGTCACTTTGCCGAACACTGCATAACCGAACCCCTGTGGCGTCGGCGCGGTTTGATTGAGAAAGTCGTTGTCACCAACGTTGATAAAAAACTGGCTGGTTGCACTGTCGACGTCCGAGGTGCGCGCCATAGCGATCGTACCAAGGCCATTCTTCAGGCCGTTGCCAGCCTCGTTTTTGATCGGAGCTCTTTTGCTGTCTTTGTCGCGCATATCTGTGGTGAGGCCCCCACACTGGATCATGAAGCCATCAATGACGCGGTGAAAGATGGTGCCTTCATAGAACCCTTCGTTGGCGTATTCGATGAAGTTGGCAACAGAAATTGGGGCATTGACGGCATCGAGTTCAAGGACAATGTCGCCCATGCTGGTCTCAACGCGGGCGATCGGATTGGTGCTTTCAGACATTTTGGTCTCCTCTAATAGTTCAAATTAAAATGGTTGAAGTCATATTTTGCGTAGGCATAATACGAGTTGAATCTGGGGGCAATTACTCTTAAAGACTCATTCATCAATTGCTATCGACGTAGTCTCGTTCTCCGCCAAACCCTCCTTTCCCGTGTCATCATCGATCCAGACCGTCATCAGGGTGTAGCAGACAGCCAGCATAACCGGGCCGATGATGAGGCCGATGACACCGAAAGTAATCAGTCCACCAATGACACCAGCAAAGATCAGAAGCAAGGGGATGTTCGCATTTCTGCGGATTAGAATTGGACGCATGAAGCCATCCAGACTCATGACGAAGATCGACCAGATCAACATGCCAATCCCCCATGCCGTGCTGCCTTTCCAGAAGAGCCAGATAACAGCTGGAATCAAAACCGGCCCGGCACCGATCTGGGCCAGGGTTAACATGAAGGTGAGTGCTGTCAGTAAGGAGGCATAAGGGACGCCGATAACTGCCAGTCCGATTCCTGCCAGGATTGACTGAACCAAAGCTGTAATCACTACACCTTGTGCCACGGCTCTGATCGCATTAGCCGCCAGAATGGCAGTGTTTTCACCACGCTCATCGGCGATGCGGTGAGCCAGCCGTAGCACCATTTTCGCCGCTGCTTCACCATTCATATAGAGCAGAGCAGTCAGGATCAGAGTTAAGATAAAATGAATCAGTATCAGGCCAAAGCTACCCGCCTGTGCCACTATCCATCCAGCGACCTTGCTGACATACGGAGTGAGACGTTTGGCGAATTCGCCCTGATCGGTTGCCGCAGCCTTTTGCCAGAGCTCAGTGACTGAGTTGCCTACCAATGGTACCCGCTCAGTCCAGTCGGGAGGTGGCGGAATCTCAAGACTGACCAGTTGCTTTCCCAGTGCGGTCAGTTGGGGTGCGTTTTCGATAATAGTGCCCACCGCCAGCGTAAATGGGATAACGAAAACCAGAATCAGTAACCCCATCATCACCATTACGGCAGGACGCCGACCCTTGACTTTCTTCTGCACAATGAGCAGCAACGGCCACGTGGCTATGGCGATCATACTGGCCCAGATCAGTGCCGGCAGAAACGGGCTCATAATCCACAAACAGGCTGCTAACAGGGCCCCTATGAGGACAATGATCAGAGTGTTCCTGACCAGATCTTTCTTTTGGATGTCATTCATGGCTTTACCTGCAAGCAGTTGTCTTTATTATATCTGAGAGCCAAAAACATTCCCTGGCAGCCTGTTCGACAGGTTGCTAGGATTGTGACATAAAATGAAATGGATTGCACCCTGCTAGTATGACAGCTTGTTGGGTTGGCAGACTGACTCAGGAACGTCTGTCTTGGCACCGCACTTCGCGCAAGCTACGGTTGGATTTGCAGAGCTTTGATCGATTTCCATCATCATGCTCTTTTTGAAGGGTTTACACATGTGTGTTGGATGTTTGTCCGGCTTCCAGCAACCTTTTTCTTCTTTACTCATAGTCTTTGCTCCCATCGTCGTGATTTGACACGTATGTTAATCTACCACAGTTATTGTCATCAGTAAGGTGTTGGTGAAAATATCTGTTAAAAAGAGAAGGGCGGCACAATTGTCAAGCCGTTTACCAAACCTGTAGCTGTTTGACAAGCAGCCATACGAGCCTTGTCAGGACAGCCATGTGGCATGATTGTTGCTCATTCACCTGTAGTTTTGTTGCACCCGTGGTTTGCTGAATTGTCTGAACTTGCTGCCCGGCATCATCGCCAGGTCCACCTGGAAGGAATAAAAGTCATGCACAGAAAGTTAATGAACATCTTTTACGAGGTCCGTGACCCCGTTTTGAGTTGGGACGATATTGGTGGCTATGCCGATGTCAAAGAGACGTTGCGTGAGATGGTTTGCCTGCCGCTGAAAAAGCCTGAAATGATCCGCAAACACAATCTCGGTATCCCTGCCGGGGTGATGCTTTGGGGGCCTCTTGGCACCGGTATTACCATGCTGGCAGAAGCCTGCGCCATGGATGCCGGCGTCAGCTTCGTGTATGTCTCCGGCCAGGAGATGCTCGGTAAGCATGATGAATTGAAGGAAGCTTTCGATACCGCCATCCACGAGGCTCCTTGTGTGCTCTTTATCTCCGATTGCGAATGGCTGGCTCCTCGGGCTGGTTGTGACTACGAATGGAGTCCCGGTAACCTGCGTGCTATCCCGCCGACTTTCGCCGACAAGGAACTGACCCGACTGTTTATCGAGCAGGTTGACCGCATCAACCAGGTCGAAGGGGTCATGCTGCTTGGCTCCTGTTACCGCATCGATACGGTCGATCAGGCGGTGATTAAAGAGAAAAAACGTTTTAATCGCAAGGTTTTCGTTCACCCGCCGACCGTCGAGGACCGGCGTGGCATGCTCGATATTTACATGGATCAGATGCCCAGTCTGACCGCAGGTATTGATCGCGATGAACTGGCGCGATTGAGTAAAGGTTATGTCGGCTGGGATATCGAAAGCCTCTGTAAACGGGCGACAGTTAATGCTATCAAAGTTGATTCCGAAGTGGTGACAGCCGAGCATTTTATGAAGGCTTTGAAGGAAGTACGACAATTTCTGACTCCCGACATGGTGACCAAATACCACGTCATTCGCGATACGGATTGTCCGCATCATTATGAGTTTTGACTTAAAAGCAGCTCTTTAAGGCTTTTGGATAAGCACCATGCCTGATTCCATACTGATGCAAATGCTGACCGTGATCTGGGAGGAAATCACCAACATGTGGTGGTTTTTTCTGCTGTCGATCGTACTGGTCGGTGTCATCAAAGGCTACAAGCTTGATCTGCGCATTCGTGATTCTATCAACCGGGCCGGTTCCTGGGGGATTGTGGTCGCAGTCGGGGTCGGTATGGTCTCGCCACTTTGTGCCTGCGGCATCCTGCCGGTGGTGATCACCCTGGCGATGGTGCAAACGCCGCTGGCACCGTTGATGGCATTACTGGTGACCTCGCCAGTGATGGGCCCTGATGCTCTGATCCTGACCTGGCGCGGGCTCGGTATGGATTGGGCGATACTTAAGGTTGTCGGCGCGGCGGTGCTCGGTCTGAGTGCCGGGCTGGTCACCCAGGCCCTGATTAATCAAGGTTTTCTGGCCGGTAACCTGGTCCGTCTCAAACCCAAGTACAACCCGGACGGAACCATGGCCCCGGCAAAAGAGATTGGTGCACAAGCCGGTATCCACATCAAGACGATGACCATCGTGCCGCGAGCCAGCAGGTTGCGCTTTATCTTTGACCGTACTCTGGATGCCGGACTGTTTGTCGGTAAATTTCTCTTGCTGGCAATTGTGCTGGAAGCCATCATCGTGACATTGGTGCCAGTGTCCTGGATTACGGCATTGGTCGGCCAGAAGAGTTTCCTGTCACTTTTCCTGGCGGCTGTGATCGGTTTGCCGCTGCCGACCAGTCAGATTCCAATTATTCCAATCATGGCTGGACTGCTACAACGGGGGATTGATCCCGGCGCTGCTCTGACCTTATTTCTGGCTGGCCCGGTAACAAGTCTGCCAGCGATCATCGCTCTGGCAGGCATGTTCAAGCAACGTGTTCTGGTGGTTTTTCTCAGCGTCAGCCTGAGTGTTTCCATCTTGCTCGGCTGGTTATACCAGCTGTCAGGTTGATGGAGTTCCGCCGTCGCTTTGGCACTAATTAGACGGCATTTTGCCAACTGAGCCCAACTTCATACGGATTCTATGCATCTTCCTGAAAAAAATGGCGCATTTCTGATTGTCCTGGCGGGGTTGTTTCTTCTGCTGTTGCAGGCCGGTTGTACACCAACGCTTGCCAATAAAGCAGACAGAGTCTCTCCTGATAAATTTATCAGCGAGGATACGGTCTGGTCCGGACGCATCCTTATCGACGGCACAGTCAAAGTCGCCAAAGGGGCAACGTTGACCATCAGTCCGGGCACCGACATTGCCTTCGTCCGTCGCGATGCTGATGGCGATGGCCTTGGTGATGCTGCTCTCGCCGTAGAAGGTCGCCTGCTGGCCATTGGTACCCGCGAGCAACCGATTTATTTTCACAGTGCTGCCGAAAACCCGCAGCCGGGCGACTGGTTGGAGATCCGCGTCGATTTCTCTCAGGAAGTGCATCTGCGTTACTGCGATATCCGGGATTCAGCCTATACGCTGCATGCTCATTTCACCCGCGGCGTGGTTGAAGATAGCACCATTCACCACAACATCGACGGCTGCCGCCTCGGTCAATCCAAATTCATCTTTCGTAACAACCTGATTGAACACAATCAGGGCAAAGGCATCAACTTTCGCAATTCAAGCGTTGCGGTACATAACAACATTCTGCGCTACAACGGCTCCGGTATCTTTCTTTTCGAGAGTGACCGAGCCTTCGATATTCATGACAACAATATTTACGGCAACCTTGATGGCTTGCGCCTGGGCGACTTCTATAGCGGCGATGTGACTGTACGTGATAACTGGTGGGGGAGTGCCGACCCGCAAGTAGCGCGAAGTACGATTTATGACCGCAGCAAAGACCCGGAGATTGGCCAGGTGACGATTCAGCCCTCTGCGAGCTGGGTTGCCAATAGCGGTCCTCGCGATGGTCTTGAAATTATTTCGGCATGGGAATCTGCCACGGGTGGATACATCGATGCCGACCTGATTGCTGGCAACGGCAGACTCTATGCGGCCAGTTGGGATGGTTCCCTGTATGCCCTGGATGACCAGGGCGCTATGCTCTGGACACGTAATCTGGGGGATACTCTTGACGCCACACCGGTCCTGGCGGATGGACAAATATTTTTGCAAAACTGGAGTCGTGAAGTATACGCTCTTGATGCGGCAACCGGGCAGTTACGCTGGCGCTTCGATTACTCGCCTTCGCGGTTAGACGACCACCGCCAGGCCGGTCTTCTGGTTGTGGACGATCTGCTCCTGGTACCGGCATGGAACGGCACTTTGTTTGCCCTGGATGTGACAAGCGGCGAGCGGCGCTGGGATTTCTTCGGTGGCTCACCTTTACGGGCGCGGCCGGTTCGTGATGGCGACAAACTCTATCTGGCCAGCGGCGACGGCACCCTGTCTGCCCTGACAACCGAGGGCTCTCTGCGCTGGCAAAAATCACTGGACTCGCCTCTGCTGAGCTCTCCCGCTATTTTGCCGCGTGCTGTCGCAGTGGTCAGCCGGGAAGGGCAAGTCGCTGTTTATGATCATAACGGCCAGGCGCTCTGGCAACGCCAACTTAAGGAGGTCTGTTACTACGGCGCACCGCTCTACCATGATGGTGCGCTCTTTGTGGCTACCGCCGGTAACGGCCTCTGGAAGCTTGATGCAAAAACAGGTGATGTCATCTGGCGTGCGAAACTTGCCGGGCCATCCTATGCCACGCCCCTGATTGATAATGGCCGCATCTTCATCGGTGACAACAGTGGCAGCCTGCAGGTTTTCGGTATCGACAGCGGCGATCTGCTGGCGCAACACCAGCTTGATCGGGAGCTCCAGGGACAACCTTTGATCTGGGACGGGAAGTTACTGGTCGGCAGCCGTGACCATAAAATCCACGCCTTCACTCTGGTTGAGTCGTCGACACCATGAACAAAAGCAAAACCTTTCTTCTAACGCAGAGATGCAAAGACGCTAAGAGGCCCAGAATTGTAAATTTCAGAACTTACTCTCGGGCGTTAAAAGTTTTGAGTCGTTTTTAAGGACAAATAAGTAACTTTATGGTTAACCAGCAGGCAAATCGCTCCATCTGCTGGGGAGTCTTTCTCCTCTGCCTGGCAACCCTGATGTACGAGCTGATCCTGACGCGGATTTTCTCGGTACTGATGTGGTACCATTTTGCCTCCATGGCCATCTCGCTGGCCCTGTTCGGTTTTGGCGTCGCCGCCCTGACGGTACAGTTGCGTCCGCGCTGGTTTCAGGGCACTGATGCACCCCAAGGCACTGATGCAACATTCATCGCTGCTCGCGGTGCGGTACTGTTTGGTCTGAGTGTCGCCCTCTTTTTCGGTGTTTTCGTGCTGTTTCGCTGGCAGCCTCTCATCGGCTTCAAGGTCCTTTCCTTTTTCCATCAGCCTTTTTACCAGCCGTTCCAGCAGGGAATTCAGAATAGCAGCCTGCCGGGAGGTTTGCTCCTGGCCCTGACCGGTCTCTACCTGATAACGGCCTTGCCCTTTTTCTGTGCCGGGATTTCCCTGACGGTCCTTTTCAGCCGCTTCCATGCGGATTTCAGCCGACTCTACTTTTATGATCTGCTCGGTGCCGGCAGTGGTTGCCTGCTGATTATCCTCCTGCTTAAATTGTTTGGCGGCATAACCACACTCCTGGTGATTGCCGCTGTCGGTATTGCCAGCGCCCTTTTTCTGCTACCGCGCAATGTTGCTGCCATACACCGCTGGCTGGCCTTTTTGTTGCTGGTGCTCTTTCTAGGGGTTGGTAGTGTGCATTACTTCACCGGCTTTGCCGAGATTCAGTTTGTGCGTGGTCGTTATGAACCGAATGTGCTCTGGAGCGCCTGGAACTCGTTCTCGCGTGTGGCGGTCTACCCGGTTGAAGGCCAGGCCAAAGATCAGGCTTGGGGTTTATCCCGCACTTACCGGGGGCCGGTGCCCGACCAGCTCGGCATGGTTGTCGATGACACCGGCTATACCACCATGTATCGCTGGGATCGTGAAACCGGACTTGAGTTCTTCCGTAAAAACGTGATTGGCCTGGCCTACCGGATCAAAGAGCGGCCGACCTCACTGGTGATCGGACCTGGCGGTGGCAAAGATATCCTTACCGCACTCGCTTCCGGTGCAGAAAAAGTCACTGCTGTCGAAGTCAATCCATTGATTGTTGACGCCGTCAACGATCATTTCGGTGCCATAACCGGCGAGCTCTATCGGCACCCTCAGGTGCGCTCCGTTGTCGATGAAGGCCGTAGCTTCATCCGCCGCGATTCTGGTCGATACGACATTATTCAGGCCTCAGCGGTTTTCGGCCGCATGGCCCCGGCGGCAGGCGCGTTCACCTTGTCGGAAAACAATCTCTACACGCTGGAAGCGTTTGCAGATTACTGGGATCATCTTGAAGATGACGGAATTCTGACAATCTCACGCTTTATTTTTGAACGAGAAACCCTGCGTCTGGTCTCTCTAGGGTTGGCTTTATTGCAAGAGCAGGGGGTTGACGATCCGGCGGCGCATATCGTTGTCATCCGAGAGCGTGGGCTGGCCAATTTCATGCTCAAGCGGACACCCTTTAGCGCCGATGAATTGACGCGTTTGCGGGACCTGATGGCAGAGATGGAATTTCAGGAGGTTTTTCTGCCTGATCGACGCGATGGCAGCGGTGCCTTTCATGAATTGATCCGCGCTAATGGCAGTGCAGACTATTATGACAGCTTGCCTTTCGATATCAGTCCAGTGACCGATGATAGGCCATTTTTCTATTACATGCTCAAACCTGCTGATTTTATAAAGCTTTTAAGTTTTCCAGAGCAGGGCAAATTCGAAGACCGAGCGATTCTGACTTTACGCAACCTGCTGGTTGTCGTCGGTACCTGTGTCGCGGCTTTTCTGATTATGCCACTGTTTTTATGGCGTCGCGAAGGGCTGAAAGCCACCGGCAGTGGTTGGCGGGTGCTCTACTTTGCCTGCCTCGGCCTC
>JAMONP010000097.1 GCA_027065695.1 Desulfuromonadales bacterium
CTTTGCTTCGCTTGGTCAGCGCAGTGCTGTCGGAGATCAGTGAAGATTGGGAAACTGGAAAGGTCTATCTCAGCATGGAGACTGAATGACGGCTGCCGAGAATTTACAGAAAGAAAGTTGCTTTATCTTTAGAAACGATAGCCAAGCATAAACCTGACGAAGATGAAGTTGATGTCCATTTGATTACGATCAAGGATGAGTTCAAGAGTGACATGCAGGTTCAGAATTTCCACAAAATTCAAAATGCCTGTGGTCCGATTGGTATCTGTTTTACCTGGGAGTTTAACGAGGACAACTCAATTCATGCCCGCCACATAGTGACTGACACTGATTGGAAAATTCTGTTGGATCGTGGCCTTGATATCTTTCAGCATTACGAGATGGGTGATACCTTTTCGTTCTCGAATCGGTTGCAGAAATATCGGGCGTGTAAGGCGTTTGAGGTGACTTATATAAGATCAACTACACACGGCTCATAAATTCTTGCTCATCTCCAGAACGTGCCCGTTCTCTGTTGGTTGGTAAGAAACCTCATCCATAATCGTGTGCATAAGGTAGATGCCACGGCCATGTTCATCAAGTGGATGCCGTGGTTCAACGTACTGCTTGACATCGAAACCAATCCCGAAATCGTAAACCCGAATAATCAGGCACTGAGCAACAATACTGATTTCTATATGGACCTCTTTGGTTGGATCTCCAACGTTGGCATGTTGGATTGCATTGGCCATAGCCTCGGTTAGAACCAGATTGAGATCATAAGCCAGCTTCTCACGGTCGCCGCTGTAGTCACGGAGTGTACGCGCAATATTCTCGCCGATATGGCCGATCAGGCGCAGATAACGTGTCTGGTTGGGGACTTTTATGTCGACAGCGATCCGGTCAGTGATCATGATACTCTAGCCTGGTTGTGGATCTTGCGCTAAACAATTACTGCTGAAAGCTTGCCAGGGCTTCACCTGAGTCTGTGTAAATTTCAAAGACCCGGTGCAGACGAGTCAGTTCAAACATTGATTTTACCTGGAGCTGCAAGCCAGACAGTTTCAGGTTGCCGTTGCGGGAACTCGCATTCTTGAAGCCGGAAACCAGGGCACCAAGTCCCGAGGAGTCGACAAAGCGCACCGCTTGAAGGTCAACAATCAGGTTGTTCTTGCCTTCTTCGAATAACTTAAGCATGTGTTTTTTCAATTCACCGCTGTTATGGGCATCAAGGCGCTCTTCCTGCACCGCCATCAAAACGGCGGCTCCTTTGTCTTCAATCTGTAAATTCATTTATCGCTCCTTACTGAATAATTGTAGCGAGATAGCCTTCCTGACATACTATCACATTGCGGGTTAATTTAAGAATTTTCTCGCTTTTTATCAGCTATAGCTCTGCAACGTTACGGTTGCTCAGCCTGCATAACTACCAGCGATACATCATCCTGAAAACTGTGGTGGCCAGAAAATAGCCGAACCTGATCAATAATATAATCAATCAATTGCCGTGGTGGCAGATGACTGTATTCGCTTAAGAGATCTGTAAGACGCTCTTCACCAAAAAGCTCATCTTGATTATTCGCTGCCTCAATCACGCCATCAGTATACAACAACAGAACATCACCCTCTTGCAGAGTGAAAGACTCCTGTTCGTACGGAAAATCTTTCTTAACGCCTATAATCAGCCCCTCGGGGTTAAGTCGAATGCACTGCTTTGCCTTGGCTTGCCAGTGTAGGGTAGGTGAGTGTCCAGCACTGGCGCAGAGGACTTGCCGTGTATCAGGGTAATATCGCATATAGAATAATGTAATAAAGAGCTCTGCCTGGGTCAGGTCATCGTAAAAGAATTGATTGAGATCGCAAATGATCTCCTGTGGAGTGAATAGCTTGCCACTTCGGCAACGGATCAAAGTGCGGGTCTCCGCCATAATCAGGGCAGCCCCCACATTATGGCCTGATACGTCGGCAATCACCAGATCGAGACGGCCATCTTCATGCAGCAAGTAGTCGTAATAGTCCCCGCCGACTTCTTTGGCCGGGATACAGACTCCGGCAAGTTGAATGCCAGAAACGTCAGGCATTTTGGTTGGCAGAAGCCCGAGTTGGATGTTTTTGGCAATCTCAAGTTCGCGCTGTTGCTCGCGAGCAGCAATCAGCCGGTCGGTCTGTTGGGCATTACGCCAGGCCACACCGACCTGCCCGGCGAGGCTGGTAAAAAGTTCGATAAATTCGTTGGTGAAAATCCCTTTTGCCGTTCGTGAAAAAGCAGATATGACGCCGATTGGTTGGCCTTCGATTGTGATTGGTGCATGCGCAAAGGAGAGGATTCTTTCGCGTCGAATAATTTTTGCCGTTTTCGGTTTACTTATAAAGTCACTGTCGTTGACCACGGTGACATTGTTAGTCAGGAAAGTCTCGCCGATAAAAGTTTCTGCCGTAAGCCCTCGCTCAGACTCACCAAAATGTTCTGAAGTCATGCCGCGTTGGCTACGAACGGTCAGGGTTTGGCGATCTTCGTCAAGGATCCGGATGACGCAAAGATCAAATTTAAATTGATCGGTGAAAATCTTGAGAATCTCATCGAGAATCGCCTGCAAGTTATTCCCACTGGCGACGGCCCGTGCTGCATCGTAAAGAACACTCAGCTGTTCACGGCTTGCCGTACGACTGATGCTGATCGAGCCGAAGAGATCAAAAACATCTTCCATGTGACTGCCGCGAGCGGACAGGTAATTGTCGACAATGATACGAGCCGGTGCCGCACCGACCGATCCGGCCAGGGTCAACTCGGTGAAACGCCTCAGCTTAGGAAGTTCGTATTCAGACAGTCCGCCTTTCTCATCGATTTCGCTATCGCCAAGATAGTCGCTGATTGCTGTATGTGCCTGTTTTGCACCGATAAATTTGGCCATCAGATCAACGAATTCAATAACTGTGGGAGCCTTGGTGATGCGTGTTTTCTCAGTAGTTGTGGGAGTGGGATTGAAAACATCGACAAATTTACGGGCCTGTTCCAATTCTTCGTCACATGGGGATGTGAGAAGAGAGATCGTCAGGTAACTGCCGAGGTTGAAAAACATGGTCCAGAAGAGTGCGTGGGTCCATAAATCGAAACCGCTCAGGCCAAAAAGCGCGGTTGGCTTGAGGAGGGCCAGGCCGAACAAGCCCTGTTCAACAATACTGGTGTCTATCCATCCTGACTGGGCAAAGGATGGCACCAGCAAGGTGTAAAACCAGACTATAAAACCAAAAATTAAACCGGTTGTTGCTCCGCGTCGATTTGCCTGACGCCAGTAGAGACCACCGATGACAGCCGGAGCAAACTGAGTTGCCGCAAGAAATGAAATAAGGCCGATATTAACCAGAGCGGCAGATTCGCCAAGTAGCCGGTAATAGAGGTAACCTAGTAAAATGACGGCAATAATGCCAAGGCGTTTCAGGTTGATAAGCAGAACCGACAGGTTCTTGGCGCCGGTATGTATCTTGAGGATGACTGGCATGAGCAGATGATTGAGGATCATGGTGGACAATGCCACAGATGAAACCATAACCATGCTCGCGGCAGCCGAGAATCCACCTATAAAAACCAGCAGGGCCAGCCATGGGTGACCATATTGAAGCGGCAGGGTGATTACAAAAAAGTCGGCATTATATGTATCACCATTAGAAAGCAGTAGGCCTGCCAGGGCGATAGGGATCACGAACAGATTAATGATCACCATGTAAGCAGGGAAGCGCCACATAGCGCTGCGTATGTGCTCTTCACGCGAGTTTTCGATGACCATGATATGAAACTGGCGAGGCAGGAACATAATGGCCATCATTGAGACGATTGTCATGGTCAGCCAATGTGCGTATGAATTACTGCTGGTATCGAGCATCAGTAAATGACTACGCTCAGGAAATCGTGTCATGAAGTCATTGAAGATATCGCCAAAGCCATCGAACAGGCCAAAAGTAACAAACAGGCCGGCTGCGACAAAGGCGATGATTTTAACCACTGATTCCAGGGCAATTGCAGCAACTAATCCTTCGTGCCGCTCTGACGTGTCAAGATGTCGTGCACCGAAAATAATTCCGAACAGGCCAAGGATTAGCGCTACAACCAGTGCTGAATCAAAACGCAGGTCGAACTTTGGCAGGATATGCATGGTGCTGCTGGTGGCTAAGGGGTAGACCAGTAGATCGAAAGTGCGGGCAACCGCTTTCAATTGCAAGGCTATGTAAGGCATTATGCCTAGTACCGCAAAAATGGTGACGATTGCCCCGAGTAGGGGAGATTTGCCATAACGGCTGGAGATGAAGTCGGCGATGCTGGCAATATTCTGCTCTTTGCTGATACGCACAATTTTACGCAGCAAAAACCACCATGAAAAAGCGATCAGCGTCGGGCCAAGGTAGATGGCCAGAAAGTCAATGCCGGATGTCGCGGCTCTGCCGACGCTGCCGTAAAAAGTCCATGAAGTACAGTAGACGGCCAACGACAATGAGTAAACTGACGGATTGTCAATCAGGCTGCGTCCTCGCTTACGTTGCCGGTCAGCATAATAGGCAACTCCAAAGAGAATGCCGAAATAGATCAGTGATGTCAGAATGACTGTGCTGATGGAGATCATGTCGATCCCTCAGGTGGGTTTGCATGCGGTTTTTCTTTAGTAGTTTCCTGGTCTGAATGCCTGCCAAGGTAGATCGAAAAGAGATAAACGACAAAGATGGAGAACGGCCAGCCGATAAAGAAGTAAAGGATGATCAGGGGAATGCCGAATATCAGCACATCCTTGTTGAATATATGCAGGAATGGATAGTTGAGCATGACCACGCCAAGAATAAACATGATTAACCAGGCGTCCTTCAACGGTAATTTGCGTCCCATTCTCATGGTAACAGCTCCTGGTTGATCAATAGATTTGTCAAGAAGTGACTACGCATTATAGTCGATAGAATGAGAGGTGTCGATAACAAGCACGCGCAATGTCGTGAAACAGGTTACAATCAGCTTTCATTAAAGTTATATCAGTTCCAATTTGTCTAAAGATTATCAGAAGATATATACATGTAAAGACTGCACCACAAGGTTCGGGCAGATTGACCAGACTGGTTTACTATGTTAATTTCAACACTTAATTCTTACTCCAGTAATGGATCTTTTATGCTCTTGTTTCGATTATGTCAACTTGTTGTGCTTTTGGCATTCTTATTGACCGGTTGTGTTGCCGCTGATGTCCAGAGTGACGCCAGGGAAACAGCCTCAAATAAGGTCCCTTATGTCTCACGACTGAACGAACCGCAATCAAACGCGTACTTTCACTATACCAAGGCGAGAATGCTCCTGGCTGAGGATGATCGTGAGGGTGCTGTTGACGCCTATCTCAAGGCCATTGATTACGATCCTGATGCTGAACTCTTGCGTTTTGAGCTCGCCGAGCTCTATATCGCCATGGGCCAGTTGGAGAACGCCATTCGTGCGGTTGAAGATCTCCTGTTGCGCGATCCAGATTCCGTTAAGGCCAATATGGCTCTGGCCAACGCCTATTTTGGTAATAATCAACCAGATAAAGCTATCCCATATTTTCTTCATGTGCTTGAACTTGCTCCGGATAAGGAGCAGGTTCGACTGCACCTGGCAATTGCCATGGTGCGTGTTGGCGATGTCGATCTTGCTTCAGATCAGCTGAAAGAGTTACTGAAACGGTATCCGGATTCCCGACAAGGACACTTGGTCATGGCTCGCCTTTATCGTGAGATTGGTCTAAACCAATTGGCTGTGGAACAATATCGTGATCTGATCCGCCGAAATCCAGATGTGGAGCAGGCTTATCTTGAGCTTGGCCTCCTCTATGAGGACCTCCAGGAGTGGCAGAGTGCTCTGGATGTTTTCAGCGAAGTGCTTGATCAGCGTCCCCTTAATTTTGCTCTTAGACATCACATCTCGCGTGTCTATGTCGGCATGAAACGATATGACGATGCTCTCGCGGAGTTGAATATCATTGTCGATCTCAAGCCGGATGATTTTGATGCACGTCGTAAGATTGGACTGATCTTTATGGAGCAAAAACGCTGGTCAGATGCTGTCTCAGTGTTTGCGGAGATTCTCGAGCTCAGACCGGATCTGGATACGGCTCGTTACTATCTCGGTACAGCTTATGAAAGGCAGTCTGAGTGGCAGGCAGCTCTAGAAGCCTTTTTCGGCATTGACCGGGAGTCGGCTCTTTACGATGATGCCGTCGCCCATATTGGTTATATCTATCTGGAAACCGACCGTATCGACAAAGCGATACGGTTTCTTGAATTAAGAATTGCTGAAGGTAAACCGAGACCGCAAGTCTTCAATTATCTGGCATCGCTCTATATGTCCAACGATCAGATGAATCTTGCCCTTAATACTGTCGAGCGTGGTGTTGGTTTTTATCCAGAGAATGTGGATTTGCTCTATCAGAAATCGTTGCTTCTGGAGCGTTCCGGCCAGCACAAAGATTCCATACAGACGATGAAAGCCCTGCTTGTTGTTGATGATCAACACGCCGAAGCTTTGAACTTTCTCGCTTACGCAATGGCAGTTGAAAACCGTGACCTCGATGAAGCTCTTGGTTATGCCAAGCGTGCCCTCAGTCTGAAACCGGCACCGCATATTTTAGACACTCTTGGTTGGGTTTATTACCGTATGGGGCGTTTTCTTGAAGCCCTTAAGGTTACCGAAGAGGCCAGCCTCAAACTCTCCGACGATGCAGTTATCTTTGAACATCTCGGTGAGATCCATCTCGCTCTGAATAACCTGGAGCTGGCGCGGGCCGCCTTTGAGAAGGCACTCCAGCTGGGATCGGATAATGTCGATCTTCGTGACAAGCTTGAAACGCTTTCAGATGCGTTGTAAGGGCCGGCCTGTGTACTGTCGTTCTTCGCCGTTTGCATTATTTCTGACCATAAGCTCATGGTTTTTGATTGTAAGCTTACTGGCTTCCTGTGTGCCTGTTCAGCCAAAATTTGTCGGCGAATCGGTAGGCCAGGGTTTTGCCGATGGACTTATACAGGAATGGTATGAGGCCTCTGTGCAGGTCACTTCCGTGCAAGGCCTGGCCAGGGTCAAGGTACATACCCCTGAAAAGTCACTAAATGGCACCCAGGTCATCTTGGCTGAAAAACCCAATCGGTTGCGAGCGGAGACTTTAAGCCCTTTTGGTTCGCCTATACTATTGCTGGCTGTAGACGGTAAAAATCTTGGGGTCTCGCTTCCTTCCCGGAACATCTTCTACACCGGGGAGGCAACAGATGCCAATCTTGGTAGGTTTGTTCAGATCCCCTTGCGACTGACTGACTTGATCAGCGTTCTGCTTTATCAGCCACCGATGATAGATGTCTTTAGCGAAGAGGCTTTCGCGTTGCAAGAGGGAGGTTGGCTGGTGGTGCGTAAGAGTTCATTGCGTCGTCAGGAATTGATCTTTAATCAGGTTCGTCAACTTGTCGAAGTGAGTTATTATGATGGTGATAAATTATCCCTGAAAATAAATTACGGAAAATTCACCAAAGATGGAGGGCGCTTCCCACATCTTTTTGGTATCGAACTCCCCGAGGCAGAAATCACGGCCAGTCTCAAATTTTCAGATTTGGAAACCAATGGCCCATTACGTTCCGGGATCTTTGAATTGACACCTCCTAAGGGCGCGACGATTGTTTCTTTAGACGCCGAGTAACTGGACTGTCCCCGCATGAAAACTGTCCCGAGAGGCTTCATAAAGGAGTGAACTAGTGAGATTCATCTTTATTGTCATGTTGTTCTTTTTAGCTGGTTGCGAACAGCAACAGGCAGTTGTCCCGGCAGAGGGCGACGCGGCGAAACCGATTCATGGCGATACCTTTATTGAGGCGTCAATTGGTGAGCCAAGCAACCTGCTACCGGTGCTTTCATCCGATTCGGCTTCAAGTGATATCAATCAGTTAGTATACAACGGGCTAATACGATACGACAAAAACCTGCAACTCGAGGGTGAGCTGGCAGAGTCATGGGAGATCTCCGAGGATAATCTGTCATTTACCTTTCATCTGCGTAAGGATGTGACCTGGCATGACGGTGCACCATTCACTAGTGCCGATGTCCTCTTCACTTACCAGATGTATATTAACCCGGAGGTGCCGACCTCATACGCCGAGGCTTTCTTGCAGGTCTCCAAAGCTGAGGCGGTCGATGCCTACACTTTCCGGGTTACCTATGAGAAACCTTACGCGCCTGCTCTGGAGAGCTGGGGGACACCGATCCACCCCAAACACCTGTTAGAGGGCCAGGACATCACCAAAAGCCCATTGTCAAGAGCTCCGATCGGTACCGGATCTTTTAAATTCGTTAAATGGGATGCTGGTGAGAAGATCGAGTTAATTGCCAATCCTGACTACTTTGAAGGCCAACCTTATATTCACCGCGTTGTCTACCGGGTGATTCCAGATACTTCAACCCAGTTTCTTGAACTGAGATCCGGTGGCCTCGATCTTATGGGACTAACTCCAATTCAGTACGAAACTCAGACAGACACACCTGCATTTAAACGTAAGTTTAATAAATATCGCTACCTGTCGTTCAGCTATACTTATCTTGGTTACAATCTCGCTAAACCACTTTTTCAAGATCTACGAGTCCGGCAGGCTATTTCCTACGCCATCAACAAGCAGGAACTCATTGATGGTGTTCTTCTGGGCCTCGGCAGTATCGCGACCGGTCCCTACAAGCCGGATACCTGGGTCTACAATGCCAATGTCAAGCGATATGAGTACAACCCAGAGATGTCCCGTTCTCTGCTTGCAAAGGCCGGTTGGGTCGATAGCGATGGTGATGGTATTCTGGACAAGGATGGCAAAAAACTGGCCTTTACCATTATTACCAACCAGGGCAACGATCTTCGTTCCAAAACTGCTGAAATAATTCAACGGCGTCTTAAGGAAGTTGGTATTATTGTCGAAATTCGTATCGTAGAATGGGCGACTTTCCTGAAAGAGTTTATCTTTCCCGGCAATTTTGATGCAACCATTCTCGGCTGGAGTGGCGGACCGGAGCCGGATCAATACAATATCTGGCACTCAAGTAAAACCGCACCACGAGAGTTGAATTTCACCAGGTACAAAAACAAGGAAGTCGATGCGCTACTGGAGAAGGGCAGGCGGACCTTTCCCCAGGCTGAGCGCAAGCAGATTTATGATCGTTTCCAGGAAATTCTGGCTGAAGAACAGCCATATACTTTCTTGTATGTCGGTGAAGCTTTACCCGCTGTCGCTAAACGTTTCCGTGGCATTGAGCCGTCGCCGGCCGGGATAAAACATAACTTCATCAAGTGGTATGTGCCGAAGAGTGAGCAGAAGTATACCCGTTAGGGTAGAAACATGGAACGAGGGACGCGGAAAACCTGATGCTTTTGACTTTCGCGTCCCTCGTGCCGCGTTCCTCGTCCCAATTGTAGAATGTCTATTCACAGTAGAAACGAATAAGGCAAAACCATGCTTGTTTATCTCACAAAAAGGTTGCTCATGATGATCCCTCTGTTGATCGGTATCACTCTGATCAGCTTTATGGTGATTCATCTTGCGCCCGGTGAACCGACTGATATGCAGACTGACCTCAACCCGAAAGCGAGCGTTGAAATGCGCGATCGGTTGCGTGAGCGCTACAATCTCGATAAGCCGCTGTATGTCCAGTACGGCCTGTGGATGCAGCAGCTCGCCACGCTTGATTTTGGCGAATCCTTTGCTCAGGATCATCGGCCGGTTCTGGATAAAATTAGCGAGCGCATGCCGATTACCATCCTTATTAACGTCTTGTCTATTACTGTGATTCTGGCTGTTGCTGTGCCGATCGGCATTCTTTCAGCGGTTCGTCGAAATAGTCTGTTCGATCGTGCCACGACGATTTTTGTCTTTCTCGGTTTTGCCATGCCATCTTTCTGGTTGGCGCTGTTGCTGATGGATTACTTTGGCGTACGTCTGGGGATCTTCCCGGTCGCTGGTCTGAAATCAATGGGCTATGATTATATGAGCTCGGGGCGACAGTTCTTGGATATGGCTCATCATCTGGTGCTACCGGTCTTTGTCTCAGCCTTTGGTGGTCTGGCAGGGTTCTCACGCTACATGCGTTCCAACATGCTCGAAGTGATCCGTCAGGATTACATCCTTACTGCCCGTGCCAAAGGCCTGTCGGAAAGGGTTGTTATCTACAAGCATGCTCTGCGCAACGCACTGTTGCCGCTCATCACTATCCTTGGTCTTTCTGTTCCAGGTCTGATTGGAGGCAGTGTCATCTTCGAGACAATCTTCGCTATCCCTGGTATGGGAAAGCTTTTCTATGACGGTGTCATGATGCGTGATTATCCATTGATTATGGGTATTCTGGTTATTGGTGCTGTCCTGACTCTGGTCGGCAACTTGCTTGCTGACATCAGCTATGCTATGGCGGACCCACGTATACGTGAAGGTTGATTTTAAAAACGACAAAGATTTGAGTCTCAATCTTAGCTCTTATCTGAACAAGCGATCCTATAGAGAAAATATGAATAATCAAATCTGGACAGAGTTAAAAAAAGGCACCGCTCCTCAAAACCTACGCTGGCTCAATAGCCATCGTGTTGTCATTAATCCCGACTATCGGGGACTGCTTAAAGTATCAGATCTTGACACAGTTCAAGGGGTTCTGCGCAGTAAGTTGGGCGATGTTATCAGTATGGATCGCAAGCAAGAGAAAAATGTTGTTAAGCGCATAGAGATTACATACCAAGGTAAGCTCCGTGTATTCTACCTTAAGCTCTACTGGAATCACCTCTTTGAAAAGATCTGGGCCAGGGCCTTTCGGGGTTCCCTGGTAGGACGTTCCATGGTCCGGGCTGAATATGAAAACCTTGAAAAACTTGCCGAGTGGGGTTTTCGTGTTCCTCAACTGGTTGCCTACGGGGACCACCGTTTCGCTGGAGGTGTCATCCATGCCTTCATTATTACAGAAGAGATTCCCCAGGCAATGGGTGTGGACTATCTTGTCCATGAATGGTTTGATCAACAAACTAAAGAGGTCTGCAAGCAAAAGAAGGCAGAGTTAATCCATGAAGTCGCCATGGCTGTTAAACGGATGCATGATCATGGCTTCGAGCACCATGACCTTTTCCTGCGCAACATGATGGTTTCGGGACAGGATATGTCGAAACTCTACATGATGGATGCCCCTCGTGGCTATTGCTGGCCACAGTTCATCATGCGCAAACGCCGAATTGTTGATCTGGCCACACTGGATGCTGCCGCAACCGAGGTCTTTACCCGTAGCCAACGCCTGCGTTTTATGCACCTCTATCTGGGGTGTGACCGGTTAACCAATAAGCACAAGCAGTTTGTCATGCAGGTTTTGAAGCGGACTGAACCGATGCGAGAGCGCCAACTTAAGCGGCTGGAACGCAGCATAGCTGTCGATGAGAATGGCAAGCCGAATATCCCTCAAAACTAGGATGCTGTTGGACTATGCGGGCTTAACCTGCCATAGGATTGTGTACAAATCATCTCAAGGTCTGAGCGTTGTCAGTCGCTTGTGCCCTACCTTTTTCTACATCTACACCCATCAAAAGCACAATTCCGACGATAAAAAAGAGTGCCAGAGCCAGAATGGCAATCCGATTGGAGCCGGTCAGGTTAATCAGGATGGCGAAGGTGAGCGGTCCAAAAATTGAAGCAAACTTTGAGCTGATAGCATAGAGGCCGAAGAATTCAGCGTTTCGTTGTTTGGGGATCATGCTGGCAAAAAGCGAGCGACTGAGTGCCTGACTACCGCCGAGAACGATTGCGACCGCAAAGCCTAGCCCCCAGAATTCAACGGCACTGTCCATGATTGAGGCATACACGGTAATCATGGTAAAGAGCAACAGACTGACCATGACAGCACTCTTGGTGCTGAATCGTGTGGCTAGTTTGGAGAATAGCAGGGCGCCCGGCATGGCAACGAACTGGATCATCAGGAAACAGCCGAGAATTGTACCGGTGCCCAAGCCAAGTTCCTCACGTGCGAAGATTGCCGAGACAGCGATTATTGTCTGAATACCGTCATTGTAGAGCAGAAATGCAATCAGGAAACGTCTGAGGTGACGATAACGGCTCAAGTCGGCAAAGATCTTCAGATAATCACGCGGGGTACGCAGCGCATGGGTTGCACCTGTTGTGACGGGCACGTTTTTCAGCCAGACAAAGGATGGCAGGGCAAAACCAGTCCACCAGGCACCGGTGAGAAGAAATCCAAACCGCGTCGCTGCTCCTTTGTCGGCAAATCCCAACCAGGTGTGTTGCTGGATAATCAGAAAGACAATCAGCAACATCAAGCCACCGCCTATATAGCCAAAGGCGAAGCCACGTGCTGAAAGCCGGTCGGTATCGTGACCGGTGGCTAAATCCGGGAGGTAGGCGTTGTAGAAGATGTTGCCGGCAGCAAAACCAATATTGCCGAGGATGAAAAGAACTGCGGCTAACCAATATTGGCCAGTCTCTGCGAAAAAGAGGCCACATGTGGCAAACGAGCCAAGCAGACAGAAAATGATCAACAAGCGCCGCCGCCAGCCGCGTCGATCAGACAGGTTGCCGAGTCCTGGCGCGGCTATGGCGACCAGTGCCATAGAGAGCGAAACTGTGTAACCCCATAAAGCTGTCGCTGGAATCGGCTGCGAACTCCAGAAAAGCTCAGCGCCACGAGCCGGAACCAGGCTTGCAAAGTAAACTGGCAAGACCGCGGCCAGGACTACTGTCGCAAAGGCCGAATTGGCCCAGTCGTAGAGGCACCAGCCGAACTGAGGCTTATTTATGATTAATTTATGCATGGATGCGGAGTGAAACCCTCAATCCAGCCCCTTCCTATACGCGCAACCCTCCGGCAACCAGTCAGCCTGTCGAACAACTTCCGGTGTCAGCTTGACACAGCCTTCACCGACATCGAAGCGTTTGTGATAAACCCGGCATTCACGACTGATAATATCCAGCTGACGACAGGGAATCCTGGTTGTTACGAACTGACCTTTTTGATCGGTGACTTTCTCAAAACAACAGAGGCCACAGCGGTTACAAGCCTCTTCCCAGGTTGTCATTACTGAGGCAGGACAACCAGGATGCGTTGCTGATAACTCGTGACGACTGTTGGGCCTGCGCCATCAATAAGTTCCCAGAAAAGGTTCGAGACTGGATGCCCATTGCTGGCTATAGCATCTTTCTCCTGATGGTGCCAGATCTTGGCAAGGTGCAGATTTCTTTGCGGGGTCTGACGGCCGAAACTTACGGCAAGAAACGCAGGCACATCGCCTTGACCATAAGGGTCGATTGGTTCCATCATCGAAACCAATATCGGTCCGTCGGGTAGATTATCCTGCAATTCCAGTCGGTTAAGGTAGGCTTCGTTTAATTTAAAATCATAAGGTTGACGGCCAAGGCTTATTAATGATTGTGGTTTTTCCACAGGAACCAGAAATTGATTGGCCAGGCTGGCAGGAATGTCATTCCTCGGTAAAGTTTCGATTGTCAGTATGAAGTCCTCAAGGGTGCCAACTGCCGAGATGTCTGCTACTTCCCCTTTGAAGAGCAGGTAGGTATAAAGACCGAATTCACCAGGATCTGTTGACGTCTCATCAATCGGTTGCCAGTTGATCTGCACAGGGGTCGTAGAAATTGCTCCAACTGCTCTCTGAGCGTTTTGTGCTGTAGCTTTCGCCGCCTTACGGCGCTCCAGAACACGCAGTTTGTCCTGTAGCAGTTTAAGCTTCTCCTGAATGCTATCTATCCGTTCGATGGTCTCCTTGCGTTCTGTTTCGTCAAGTTCTTTCTTGTCGAACAGATCGTTCAACCCGGCTATTGATGGAATCACGGTGAGAAGCAGTAAAAGACCCGTCAGCAGAATACAGGTCTGAAATCGTTTGGGTCTCGAAATAGACATGAGAACTCCTTGGAAGAAGGTGAAGAAGTAGAAGGCATTGACCAAGTTATCCTTTTATCAGACTTTAGTGGTCGGTGGAAGAAGTTTGCCGCTAAAAAAGTGGGGCAGGCTATGAACAAGCCTGCCCCGATATAGATCGTTTGTTGGGCAAAAGGTGGGAGCTTTACGCGCACTCTGAATAGCCACAGACATGGCAGACGCAGCAGCCACCTTCATGCTCGACTGGCCCACCACAGTCGGGGCAGGCCCCGCCGTTGTTGGCGTGAGTCATATCTATTTCTTCGTGTTCGATCATGTGCATCTGGATTGCTTTGGCGACGGCGTCGGCACAGGAGGTGATGCGGTTTTCGCCAAAACCAGCCGGTTTGTGACAGGTGATGCCGATCATCTGTTTCACTGCTTGACGGGCCTGCACACCGGAACGCCAGGCCAGTGAGACCAGACGACCTATTGCCTCACATTGAGATGAAGCACAACCGCCTGCCTTGCCCATGGTGGTAAAGAGCTCGAAAACGCCAGCATCATCCTCGTTAACGGTAATGTAGAGAGGACCGCAGCCCGTCTGCATCTGGTAGGTGCTGCCACTGAGTGCACGTGGTCGGTCGCGCTTGACGCGTTTTTTAGCTGATTCATGGGGCACAGTGTCCTCAGGTTTGACCTTCTCTTTTTTAACCGAAAGAACCTGCATGTCGCGCGAACCATCGCGATAAATAGTGACACCTTTACAACCACTCTGGTAGGCTAGACGATAAACGGTGGCGACGTCTTCGCGGGTGGCGTTGTTGCAGAAGTTAACAGTTTTCGATACGGCATTATCAGTATGGTTCTGGAATGCCGCCTGCATAAGAATATGGTCTTCAGGAGAGATGTCGTGTGAGGTGACAAAGATGTCGCGAATATCCTCCGGGATCTCGTCGATGTCCTGAATAGTGCCATGCTCGGCGATCGTTTTCATCAGTTCCTTGGAGTAGAATCCGCGCTTCTTGGCAATTGTTTCGAAGATCGGGTGAACTTCGACCAGAACGTCATTGTCAAGCACCTTGCGCACGTAGGAGACAGCAAAGAGTGGCTCTATGCCGCTTGAGGCGTTGCTGATGATTGAAATTGTGCCGGTAGGGGCAATCGTAGTGCAGGTGGCGTTGCGCACCGGTTCACCGCCGTTGTCGAAGATACTGCCTTCGAAGTTAGGGAAGGCACCGCGTTCATTGGCCAGTACCTGGGAGGTCATGCGCGATTTTTCCTTGATGAATTTCATCACACGGTTGGCCAGTTCAATAGCTTCTTCACTGCTATAGGGGATGCCGAGTAGTATCAGCATGTCGGCCCAGCCCATAACACCAAGACCGATTTTGCGGTTGGCCCATGTCATTTCCCGGATCTGCTCGATCGGGTATTTGTTTACCTGGATGACGTTGTCGAGAAAACGGGTAGCGAGTTCAACCACTTCAGAGAGCCGGTCCCAGTTTACTTTGCTGTCCTCTGTGACCAGTTTGGCGAGATTGATTGAACCTAGGTTGCACGATTCGTATGGCAGCAACGGTTGTTCGCCACAGGGGTTGGTCGCTTCGAACTCACCGATATGCGGAGTAGGATTTTCGCGATTAAGGCGGTCGAGGAAGACTATGCCAGGTTCGCCGTTGGTCCAGGCCAGATCAATGATGCGATCAAAGACCTTGCGTGCCGAACGCTGGCTGACAACTTCACCATTACGCGGACTGATAATATCGTAATCGGCATCTTTTTCAACCGCCTCCATAAAGGCCTCGGTTATACCGACTGAAATGTTGAAATTGGTTAACACCGTCTGATCCCGCTTGCACATGATGAAATCCATTATGTCGGGATGATCGATACGTAGGATACCCATATTTGCACCGCGTCTGGTGCCACCTTGCTTGATTGTCTCGGTCGCTGCGTCGAAGACACTCATAAAGGAGATCGGTCCCGAGGAAACACCTTTGGTGGAGAGAACCACATCATTCGCAGCCCGGATACGGCTAAAGGAAAATCCTGTGCCACCACCACTTTTGTGGATCAGCGCAGTTTGTTTGATCGATTCAAAAATCTCCTCCAACGAGTCACCAATGGGTAGCACGAAGCAAGCAGAGAGTTGTCCAAGGTCACGGCCAGCATTCATCAGGGTGGGGGAGTTCGGCATGAACTCCAAGCTGGTCATTATCTGCAGGAACTCTTTTGCGAGCTCAGCCGGAACTCTGCCGGTTTTGAACTCTTTCTCTGCAGCGGCGATGGTGTCGGCAACCCGCTCAAACATAGCCTGCGGGGCTTCCAGAACTTTGCCTTCATCGTTGCGAAGCAGATAGCGACGCTCAAGAACAGTGATAGCATTTGGAGACAGCTCGAGGGTTGTTTCTTTCGTTTTCTTCGACATGAATCGACCTTCCTGCAATGTGGTGAGAGTTTTGATAGATAAATACTGAGGTGCTCTATATTGTATGATAGCGAGTGTTAAACCACAAGATGTGGTGGGTGTCAAGTAAACGCTTCGGATATTTTACGTGGAAATGAGGTTGCTTCAGACATCTCAGTAATTTCAATTCGTTGGCTGTTGAGAGTTCCTGACGTAGTTACTTGTTTATATCTCTCGAGACAAGTATCATGAGAACATATTCTTAATTAAGGTCGCAATGACTAGGAGCCTGTCCGACAATAAGGATCGAAGCGAAGTGCAAGGAGGGAATCAATTTGAGCAAGAAAATGACTGTAGATGAAAGTAGTTTAGTTGAGCAGGTCCAAGGACTCAAGGGAATTCTGAATGTCGCGCAGGTTGTGGTTTCATCACTTGACCTCGACGAGGTGTTGCAGAATATTCTGCATAGTGCAATGACTATCATGGATATGCCCGCCGGAACCATTGCTCTTTACGATGAGGACTCCTGTCAGCTCGAATTACATGCTCACGCAGGTCTCAGCGAGTCGTTTGTCGCTTTAGATTGTTGGCTCGTCAAACCCTCCGGTCTTACGCATGAGATTCTTGAGCGTGGAGAACTTTTTGTTATTAAAGATACTCAGAGCGAAGATTTCTTCAACAATCCTCTGGCCATCGAAGAAGGGATTCGCTCCCTGATAGCGGTTCCTCTGAAAATCCAGCAAAGAACGATCGGTGTCCTCTATCTGGACGACTTCGAGCCACGTGAATTTGTTGCTTATAAGCTCGAACTTTTGTCAGTCCTGACCTCTTTTGCAACCATGAGTATAGATCACGCCCGGTTGCATCAGTGGACCTTGCAGCTTGCCTGTACTGATGGATTGACTGGTCTTTATAATCACAGGCAATTCATGAAAATCTTTACTGAAGAGGTCGCACGCGCTCACCGTTACGACAAAGCCTTATCAATTATTCTTTTCGATGTGGATGATTTTAAAAAATTCAATGATACTTACGGCCATCCCAACGGTGATATCGTGCTCCGGGAAATTGCGACCTTGTTACGTGAACTTCTGCGTGATTGCGATACCATCTTTCGTTATGGTGGTGAAGAGTTTGTCGTTCTCTTGCCGGAAACGCCATTACTGGAGGCCGTTAATGTAGCTGAACGAATTCGAATTTTTATTGAGACAGAATCCCCTCTTTTCCTGACCGAAATCACTAAAACTCATGGTGTTACGGTCAGTGTTGGTGTTGCGGCTCTTCCTAACGATGGTTCGGACAGTGGTTCGCTTTTAAAGGTGGTTGATGACTTGATGTATCGTGCCAAGGGTGAAGGTAAAAACAAAGTTTATGCAAACAGTTAATAAGCTTTATGGCTTCTGAACGAATTCTGATAGTTGATGATGAGGATGGCATGCGGCGTCTCTTGAGCCGCGTTTTGACCAGGGAAGGTTATGACACTGTTGCTGTTGGCAGTGGTGAGGAAGCCTTGCGTCTGGTTGCCAATGAACGTTTCGACCTGGTCGTGACTGATATCAAGATGCCGGAGATGGACGGTCTGCAACTGCTTGCGGAGCTGAAAGAGTATGAGCCGTCTTTGCTGGTCATCGTCATTACCGCTTACGGAACGATCGAGAATGCTGTGCAGGCTTTGCGTTCCGGGGCTTATGATTACATCGCCAAACCTTTTGAAAACGATGAGATCAGGCTGACTGTCGCCAAAGCTTTGGAGCGTGAGCGCTTGTTGGCCGAGAACCGTTATTTGCACGCAGAACTGGAGGGACGTTACGATTTCTCCGGGATTATCGGTAGCTCACCGGCTATGCAGCAGGTCTATGAGATGGTTCTCTCGGTCGCTGCCAGCAATGCCAACGTTCTGATTACTGGTGAATCGGGGACTGGCAAGGAACTCCTGGCTCGCTCAATTCACTACAACTCTCCGCGCAAGGAAAAGCCATTTATTGTGTTGAACAGTGCGGCCATTTCGGAAGGTGTACTGGAGAGTGAACTTTTTGGTCATGAAAAGGGTGCCTTCAGCGGTGCGATTGACACTCGCAAGGGACGCTTTGAGAGAGCCGATCAAGGGACACTTTTTATTGATGAAGTGGCCGAGATGAGCATGACAGCCCAGGTCAAGCTCCTGCGGGTGATTCAGGAGCATGAATTTGAAAGGGTCGGTGGCAATAAGACCATCAGTGTCAACGTGCGTATTGTTGCTGCCACCAACAAGATACTCGAAGACCAGGTTAAAGATGGCAAGTTCCGGGAAGACCTCTACTACCGGCTGAATGTAGTTAATGTCGATGTTCCCCCTCTGCGCTCACGACGTGAGGATATTGAACCTCTAACGAAGTATTTTCTGGAAAAGTACTCTGCCGAAACCGGTAAAAAGATCACCGAGTTGGCACCGCGAGCTTTAAGTTGTCTGCTGGCCCACGACTGGCCTGGTAATGTTCGTGAGTTGCAGAATGCTATTGAGCGGGCTGTAGTTCTGGCAAAATGCAGCGTGTTGACACCACGGGACTTTCCTCAGGGTCTGCAAGGCGATGATCAAATCTGTCTGCAGATCCCGGAAAAGGGCGGCAGTCTTACGGACATCCTCGAAGACCTCGAACGTCAGTTGATCCTGCAGACATTGCAGCGTGAAGAGGGTTCGCAGACTCGTGCTGCTGATACTCTGGGAATCAAACGCACAACACTTCGCTATAAGATGGAAAAGTATCGTTTGATTGATTGACTCCCCGACAGAAACCTGTCACCAGCTATCTTAAAGAGACAGCTCTTTTACGTCATCCCTCTGAAATAGCACGGTTTTTAGCCATTTATTCTGGTACGTTCCTTGCTGTAAATAGCTGCGGTCTTGATTTTGTTGCGAACGCTGTTAATTTATCTGCCAAGGAATACTGTGCCTCGATTGATTTTTTTAGCTATTCTTCTGCTCGCCGTGGCAGCCATGAGTTTTACTGGGTGTAGCGATATCCCCACTGATCGCACCTATGCGCTCTGGCTGGATCACGCTCCGACAGATGCCGACTGGGACCGGGCTTTGCCGCGAGAAGTTAGTGTCCGTGGCGGTCGTCCCCACAAGTTAAGCAGCTTTACCGATATTGATGAAGACACGGTCCACACCTCGACCGCTTCATGTCATCATGGTTCGCGTGTGCCGGAACCGGTTCAGGTTGATATCCGTGCTTTTTACACGGATGATGATCTTTTTCTGCGCTTGAGCTGGGAAGATGCGACACGTGATCAATCTATGCTTGACTGGCTGTTCGATGGTGAACAGTGGCAGAATACAGGTCAGATTGAAGACGGTTTCGGTTTACTGTGGGATGCGAAAGGGCAGTTTAATGATTTTTCCTGTTCTTACGCTTGCCACATCAATAAATTTGGCGTGAATCAGAATAGCTTTCGTGCTTCCAACAAGATGCGCATGGTCCAGGAGAAAGCCTGGCTGGATCTCTGGAACTGGAAAGCTGCACGTACTGCCAAGCTTGGGTTTGCCGATGATCGCTACCTGGATTCCAAAGGTATGCACGGCGATACTCCTGGCGAATTGTTCACTGAGAATTCCAAAGCTTATTTAAATAACCAGGATAATGTCAAACCTTTCAGCGCCGAAGACATGCCGATTTACGATGCAGAGCGACTGCCAGCAGACGAAGGTTCCCGTCCTCCAGGAAGCGTGGCCCCTGGCTATCTGGTTAAGCGACCGGTTGCTGGCCGGGCTGATGTTAGCGCTGTGTCTCGTTATGAACAGGGCCGCTGGATTGTTACGCTTCAGCGTGCTTTACAGACCGGAGATCCTTATGATGTGGTTTTTGTCCCGGGAGACGAGATGGGGGTTGCTTTTGGGCTGGCGCTGATGGACCATTCTCTGTATGAGCATTATGCTTCGAATACTGTTGAACGACTGGTGTTGTTGAAGCGATGAGGGTGAGCGGTGAGGAGTGAGGAGTGAGGAGTGAGGAGTGAGGAGTGAGGAGTGAGGAGTGCAGGGTAAAAGGAGAATCTCTTTGAAGAAACTGAATCTGGTCTGTTTGTTGGTGTTGTTTATAGCGATGACCTTTCTTGCTGGATGTGGTGATGATGAGGCTGCTTCGATGAAGACATCGTCCGGACATAGCCGTCTGCAAGGACAGGTAACCATGCCCTTGGAAGGTGTGCACCTCTATGTCTACAAGCCTGGTATGGACCTTTATGGTCCTGCTTTTGCAATTTCAACTGCTACGGGCATTGACGGCAAGTTTGCCCTCGAGCTTCCTGATGGTGATTATGTTGCAGTGGCCAGGAAGCGTGCTGGAGGTGAAGAGACCGGGCCGGTGGTTGCCGGTGACAACCGCAGTGAGTTCATAAAAGTTAGTGTGCAGGGTGGCGTTGTCGATATGCCGGTTTCGGCGCCGGTGAAGATCGGTGACCAGCGAAACTTTACCGGCGATATAGAAACTTCAAAAACCGGTCTTGCTGGCCAGATTCTGGATAGTGATGGTCAGCCTGTGGCAAACGCCAGGGTACACGTCTATGATCATGTACAGATGTCTGAACGGCCAAAATTTGTATCTGAAAAGACTGGTCCTGACGGACGCTACCTGATTTATCTGCCTGACGGTGGTACCTACTATCTGGCCGCTCGCGATAAATTCGGAGGGCCGCCAAAACTGGGTGATCTCTATGGACGCTACGATAAAGGTACAATTGAGCCCTCTGCCGTTGTGGTCAAAGAAGGGCAAATTCTGAAACAGGTTGTTATCACCGTGACCAAGGTCTGGTAAGTATGTTGCGTTATTTCTTTGCTGGTCTTTGCTTTTTTATGTTGTCAGCTTGCACCGCAGACCCGGTTCTAGACCTGAATCAACTTGAAGCCAACGCCCGTGGTGGCGACCAGCAGGCTATTGTCCAGCTTGTCGATTTGTTGTCTGCCCGGGAGCCTGGCCTTGCTGACCGCATTTACGCAATAACAATTGAGATTGGCGAAAAAGCTGTTCCGGTTTTGCTGGATAAGGTCCATTCAAAAGACAAGCAGTTACGCGAATATGCAATAGCCGCGTTGGGAACACTCAAAGTTGTTGATGCCATCCCTGCAATCAGCGATGTGCTATCTCAGAAGGCTTTGGAAAGACGATATGTTGCTGCCTGGGCACTCGGTGAGATCGGCAGTGAGGCCGTGGTTCCGGTGCTGATCAATGTCCTGGATGATGACAACAGCGAAGTTCGTCGTTATGCTACGCGTGCGCTGATCAAGCTGAACAAAACCGCAGTCATGCCATTAGTAGAATATCTCGCCAAGGCAAGTGGTGAAGGAGCGGCCGGAGCTATTCGTGCGGTGGGTGATATTACTGACAAGCGGGCTCTGCAGGTGCTGCTGGCTCAGTCACAGGGCGAGCAGCGTGCCGAGGCGTTTCTGGCGTTGGGAAAGTTACGTGATCCTAGCGCCGAAGCTGCATTAGTTGCCGGTCTGCAAGATCCTGATTCGCTGGTGCGTATGAATGCCGCCATGGCCCTCGGTCGCCTGGGTGGCCCGGTCGCCGCAGAAGCTCTAACAAAAACACTTGAGGACGATGTTCATGTAGTGCGTGAATGGTCCGCACGTTCTCTCGAAATGATTACCGGAAAACCGGTTTTGTATCGTAACAGTCACGATGAATATGTGCGGCCGTATCGGGTTTATCATTAAAACAGGTACGCGGGACGCGGGACGAGGAACGAGAAAACCTTAAAGGCAGGAACGAGGGGCGCGGAACGAGAAAACCATGAAAACCATGAAAACCATAAAGACAATGAAAATAGAGTGCTTTTTTTGCTTTTTCGCGTCCCTCGTCCCGCGTCCCTCGTTCCAGGTTTTTCGCCCCGCGTCCCGGGTTGTTATATGTTGAAAAATGTTCTCAATATACCATTTCTAGGGGCGATCATTCGTTCCCCCTGGACCTGGCGGTTACTGCGGCTGGCGATGCTGGGATTGCTTCTGGTCATGATCGCTTATGGCTGGCACCAGCATGCTATTCCCGGAGTGGATGTCCGTGATCCTCTGATGTACACGAACTTTACTACCTTCAACCTCTGGGTCTTCTGGATGATGGGTATGGTCGTCGTTGCTCTGTTCCTGGGTCGCTCCTGGTGTACCGTCTGCCCGGTCGGTTGGCTCAACGGTCTGCTCAGTCGCTTTGGTCTGCGCCGCGAGATGCCGTCATGGCTGGCGAATTTCGTTCCTGTCACTCTGGTGCTGGTGGTGTTGCAACTGCTGGTTTATTTCCTCTCCATCCATCGCTACCCGGATTACACTGCTGTTTTGCTCGCCTGGATGGTGATTCTGGCCATTGTTGCTGGTTTAATTTTCCGGCGGCGCTCATTCTGTTTGCTGCTCTGCCCGGCGGGTGCCGTGTTCAGCCTCTATGCCCGCCTGGCTCCCTGGCAATTGCGGGTCAGGGAACAGGATGTTTGTGCTGGTTGTCAGGACAAACCGTGCATCTCGACAGATCTGGTTTGGAAAGAAGCGTCACTTGATGGGCTGAGTCTTAACTGGCGGACACGGTCAGAAGGCTGTCCGGTTGCCCTGGTGCCAGCAGAAATCAATGATAGTGCCGAATGCACCCTCTGCCTGAACTGTGTTCAGAACTGCTGCAACGATAATGTCACACTCGGTTTTCGCGGCTGGCCCGCAGATTTGCGTCAAGGTGGGTTACGTCCCGGTGAAACACTTTTTTTCCTGGTTCTGCTGGGCATGTTGACTGCCAACTTTGCCAAAGTATATGTAGACTTGCGCGAAGCGATCTTCTGGTTGCCGCAGAACCTGGCCTTGTCGCTCGGCTGGGACACTGCCGGGTTCTATCCCCTGGCGATGGTCTGGATCGGACTCATCTTCCCGCTGCTGTTACTTGTGCCGGGCTTACTTATATACTTGGTTGGCCAGATTAAGGTTTCAACTCTGGACAGTGAACCTTGCTGTGTAGGAAATGACACTGCAGGAAAAGACGCTGCTGCGGCATACTCATTTTCAGGATTTATGTCGTTGCTTGGACGTTTAGCTCTGCCGTTGTTACCATTGGTTCTTACAGCCCATCTGATCCTTGCGGTCGTGAAATTGAATGCCAAGTTTGCTTATTTGCCGCTGGCACTTCAAGATCCCTCCGGGGTGAAGAGCTATCTGGCAATCAACGTCATGCAGACATTATCACCTCCTGGTGTTATCGTTTCTCTGGATATTCTTAAATGGGCGATCGTTGTCTTGTTGGTGGTCGGATTTTTCCTGTCAGCTTTTGCCGCCTGGACTGTTGCGAAGACTGAAAATAAAGGACAGCAGACAATTGATCGACCATTTTTTGTCGCGGTCCTGGTGACTCTGGTCATCCTCTCCGGTTTTTATGGCTCTACGGTGATCGAATGGCTATTCGTTCGTTAGTCTTGCTGATTTTACTGGTCACGCTGGTCTCTGCGCCGGTGCAGGCCTGTTTTGGCCCGAAACTCTTTGTTGCGGTCGGCAAGCAGACGCAGGATGAAGTCATGTTTGCCCTGATCACGCTCTATGTCCATGAAAAAACCGGAGTTGAAAGCACGCGTGTAGAGACCAGCAAGGATCAGAAGCTGATCGAGCTTTTGTCGGACGATAAAGCCGACCTGGTTCTGGTGCCGCTAGGTAAAGGGCTCGACAATGTCATTTTTTTTGTTGATGGTCTGTCGCTGCTGGTGACCGGTAAACGGCCTCAGCAGAACCTGCAATTTACCACGGTTATACCGGCTATAAGGAAACTCAGTAAGCTGCTTGAATATGAAGCCGTTATGCTTTTAGTCAGTCGGGTTGATGCCGGACAAAGTCCCATGGCTGTTGCCAGGAAATTCCTCATGGAAAATCGATGGATATGAAAGTAAATTACCGAAAAATAATGGCTTTCATGGTGGCCACAGGTGTTGCCTTAATCTCTCTTGTATCATCGTTACAGGCAGCAGATGATCTACCTGATTATCAGGGTACGTATTCAGGAGATCTTGTCTGGCAAGGAACCGTAACCATGGCAGGCGATGTCCTGATTATGCCGGGTGGCACCCTGACAATTCGCGCCGGAACACAAATTAATGTGATTCCTGCGCAAGGCACAAAGATTGCCCCGGACTACCTTTCAGCACTGACCGAGCTATTGATTCGCGGCAAACTTGATATTCAGGGGACAGCGCAAGCGCCGGTTCGATTCGTGATTGTAGAGACTGAGGAAACGGAAGAGATTGCCTGGTCCGGCATTACTCTTGATAGGGCTGAAGAGAGTCTTATCCAGAACACAGAACTTGAGCGTGCCGATATGGCTATTAGATGCGTAGGTTCTTCGCCAGTAATCAAAGGTAACCGTATCCTTAAGAGTCGTTATGGCATTGTTGCCCAACAACAGAGTCATCCAAAAATTCTTGAAAACATAATTATGGATGGGGAAGGGGGCATTTTCTGCTGGCGTGGTTCCAACCCCTATCTGCTGGATAACCAGATTACCGGTCACGATGAAGAGGCGGTGTTTGTTGATAGCAGCAGTCGCCCCTGGCTGGATCGTAACCTGATAAGTGGCAATAGTATCGGCTTGGCACTTTATCCTCGCGACCTGCCTTTTGATTCGGTGTTGGTGACAGGCAATACTGAAAATCTCCGCTGGCTTGGTCGTCAGGGACAGGCAGGTGATCAATGATGCGTTGTTGCTGTCTTGTGCTACTCATAATATTCTTTGCACCGCTGTCATCATTGGCTGGTGAGACTAAGGTCTATCCCCGTGAGGTACAAATCTACCCCCGTGAGGTACAAATCTACCGAGGAGAACAGACCCTTTTTGAGGATACGGTCTGGAGCGGCGAGATTCTTATAGACGGAATATTGACGGTGGCTGCCGGAGTGACGCTGGAAATCCGACCAGGCAGCCGGGTGAGCTTCACCCGTTTTGACAGCAACGGTGATGGTATCGGTGAACATGAAATCTTCACCCAGGGAACGCTTCGTGTCCTCGGCACAGAGGAAGAACCGGTACTTTTTACCTCCGCAGAAGAGATTCCCCGTCCCGGTGACTGGGGGACGATCAACATGATGGTGAGCGAAACAGAAAACCTTCTGCAATATTCTATCGTCGAATATGGCTACCGTGGTTTTCACGCTCACTTCTCTCGGGCCAGGCTGCAAAACAGTACTTTCAGAAACAATATGCGTGGCGCACAATTCCAGGAATCACAAGTAGTTATTGATGGTTGTCGCTTTCTTGATAATAACAACGGCGTGCAGTTCCGCGACAGTAAAGTCACCTTGAGTGGTTCCTTTATTTCCGGCAACCAATGGGGCCTACGCTGTGTCTACAGTGATCTGATAATGACCGACAATGTGATTGAAAACAACCTGGTCAATGGTGTGAACATCCGTGACGGTAAGATCAATGCGCAAGGCAACCGAATTGTCAATAACCGTCGCGGGCTTTACTTGCAACGTAGTGAAGGGCGGGTTGTTGGCAACGATTTGTCCGGCAACAGCGAGCATGGCATTTTTCTTGAAGACTCGAATGTTGAGGTCGTTGACAACCGCCTCGCTGAAAATGGCCGTGCTGGTGTGCGCTGGTTGAACAGTAAGGGACGTCTGGCGCGCAACCTGATCGCTGATAACGGCGTCTACGGGCTCATCAACGATGGTACAACTGCTGTTTCTGCCCGCAATAACTGGTGGGGGACTATTGACCCCGCCGATATCGTTGCAGCCATCCGTGACGGTCGGAATCGACCCGGGTTGGGGCTGGTTGATAACCGTTATGCTTTGATGCAGCCATTGCCTTTTGATTTGTTGGGGACGCCATGAAGTATTTGCTTCTTATGCTGACTTTCCTCCTTACCGGTGCTGTTCTAAGTGGTTGCGAACAACCCCTTGAAGGTCCGCCGATTCGGATCGGCTATATGAATTGCAACAGCGTTAAGGAAACTATGGAGCGCTTCCAGCCGCTGACTGCCTATCTGCAACAACAGCTTGGTCGACCTGTTGAGGCTATTCCGGTAGACACGCAGGATCTGGAATCACGCTTTGCCGCCGGTGAGTTTGACTTTGTTCATGGCAATAGTCTTCTCTACGTCATCTTGAAAGAGAATCATGACCTGCAGCTGGTTGCGACAGAGAAGCGCGGGCAGTTCGGTTCTCGCACCGCTGGTGCCATAATAGTCCGTCGCGACAGTCCTATAAAGTCGCTCAAGGATTTAAAAGGCAAGCGCATGATCTTCGGCCCGCAATTGGCACCGTCTGGCTATATGGCCCAGTACGATTTGATGCTGCAGGCAGGCTTCGACCCTGATCGTGAACTGGATTACTACGCTCTTCCACGGGGCACCTTCAAGCATGAAAAGGTTATATACGGTGTTTACTTCGGTGCATTTGATGCTGCGGCTGCGCCAGCACTGGATCTTGAGATTATGACGCGTGAAGGCAAGATCAGCGCCGATGATTTTCGGGTGTTGGCACAGAGTGAAACAATTCCATACTGTACTTTTGGTGCATCAAAAAATGTGGATTCAAAGTTAACGGAGAAATTCCGTAAAGCCTTACTGGATTTGACTCCTGAGACTACTGTGGAGGTTGATGGCCAAAGGCTCAAGGTGCTCGATGCAGCCTGGATCGATGGTTTCGAGACGCTGCTGGATAAAGATTACGACCCCATCAGGGTTATGGCGAAACGCGTCAATATGCCGCCATACCAGGAGTTCTGAGCTGATGCTGCGCGATCGATTCGATCAATTGATGATGGCCTCTCTGGTGGTTGTGCTGCTTTTTATGGTCGTGGTCATGGTTGGTGCTGGCCCGGATGAATACAATCGTGAGAACTCCGCCATCAGCCGGCACCTGGAGCGTGAAAGGCTTTACAAGGCCCGTGTGGCCTTTATTGAGCGGCACTTCAGTCCGGTGATTGCTCTGCGTGACAGCGGTGCGTTGCCGGAAGCTTTGCTTAAACTGGAGGAATTACAACGAACCCTTCCTGGTGAAGCTCATATTGACTTACTGAGTGGTGATATCCTGTTGCGTATGGGGCAGTTTGATCGTGCCCTGACAAAGCTTGCTGCGGCAGTGAGAAGAAACGCGGATTACGTGGATGCTGCCAGCCCCCTCAGTCAGAGGCCTCTACTTGAATCTGCTGTCACGGAGGGCTTACCTCTGGTTCGTGATCGTCTGCGCTCTCAGCCTGATAGCCGATCTGTGGCACAGGTAGTGAAAGATGGATACTACCTGCAAAGTCGTCTTGCCGGAGGCTGCGAATGAGCTCGTCATTGCATGACCGCCATTTCTGGATTGTTATTGCTGCTGGTACCGGGCTCGGCATCTTGGGAGTTCTCCTGGCTGTGTGGGGCAATCCACTGAACAGCGGTATCTGCGTCTCCTGTTTTATCGAAAATTCATCTGGAGCACTTGGTCTACACAATAACGCGCGGATGCAATACCTGCGGCCGGAACTGATCGGCTTTGTCCTCGGTTCGGTTGTTTGTGCATCGATGTTTAGGGAATTCCGTTCGCGAGGAGGGAGTGCGCCGTTGGTACGCCTGGTGTCCGGTATCTTTCTGATCGTCGGCAGCGCCGTCTTCATTGGTTGTCCGATCAAGCTTTTTCTCAGGTTCACCGCTGGTGACTTGACCTCCATAGCTGGGATCTTTGGCTTGATTGCCGGGGTATGGGTGGGATTGCAAGGACTCTCACGTGGGATCGACTTGGGCCGAGCTAAAGATGAACGCGGCGCTGCCGGTCTGCTGATACCTGCTGGTTTTGTTTTGCTACTCATCTTTCTGTTGGCACGTCCGGCATTTATAATCTTCTCGGAACGTGGCAGCGCAGCGCAACATGCACCCCTGGCGGTTTCACTCCTGGTGGGTTTGCTGCTAGGTGCGCTTGCCCAGCGCAGCCGTTTCTGCATAACCGGCAGTGTCCGCGACAGCTTATTGATGGGCAGTCGCAGCCCACTTTTCTGGGGATTCATTGCTTTTCTTGTCAGCGCTTTCGGGACCAACCTGGCGGTGGGCCGTTTCTCCTTTGGCCTCTATGGACAACCGGGTGCGCACCTTGAATATCTCTGGAGTTTTTTCGGTATGCTGTTGGTCGGCTGGTTGTCTGTACTGATCGGCGGTTGCCCCTTCCGGCAACTGATCAAAGCCGGGGAGGGTGATACCGACGCAGGCCTGGCCGTGGTCGGTATGTTGCTCGGTGGTGGTTTGGTTCAGTCCTGGGGGATTGCGGCAACGGCTGCCGGTGTTTCTCTGACCGGTAAAGTGTCTGTGCTGGTTGGGCTGGCTTTTGTCCTGCTGCTCAGTCTGCTTTTTCGCGATCGAACTGCTTAAGGACTCAAAAACTAAAGACAAATTAGATTCTGATTGCGGCTAAATAAAAGGTTTTGCTTTTGCTTAATCAGCGTTCATCAGATCAATTGCCTCAAGGCACCTACTTCTGGCAGCGTCCCATTGTTTGTCGTCTTCAAGGGGCTTAAAAGTTGTTTTCAGTGTTGAAAGGATAGAGCTTGTGAATAAACCCTTACGTAATCCGGAGATCGTCTGGCGGGTCGAAAAGCGTCGTCAGGCGGAGGTCCTGAAAGCCCTGGAAACAGGCGAGGATGTTGCAGACACTGGCACGGTAATTCTTCTGCTGTCAGGTATGATGCATCAACTCAACCTGATTGGCGGTATGATCTGGGAGCAATGTGACGGACAGAAAACTCTTGCAGATATTGCCGGAGAACTGGCAAAGGAATTCTCTGTGGAACAGGCAGAAGTCGAGTCTGATGTTGCCGAGTTTGTCGCTGATCTGGCAGAGAGAGGCTGGTTGATTAATGAGTGAAGTAACGGAAATGTTCTCTGCGCCGTTGACCTTTAACTGGACGCTCTCTTATCGTTGTAACTTTACCTGCGATCATTGTTATAGCCGTGACGAAGAGTGCCCGGAACTGATAACAGATGATCTCAAAAGGATCGTCGATATTCTGGTTGAACAGCAAGTGCCCTTTATCAATTTCGGTGGTGGTGAACCGCTAATCTGCAAAGATCTTTACGAAATCGCTGAATATGCCTCGAAGTCCGGACTGAATGTTTCAATGAATAGCAACGGCTGGCTGCTTGATGAGGCCGCTGCCCAGCGGCTCAAGGATGTAGGTTTTAAAAGTGTCGGTATCAGCATCGACAGTTTTGAGCCGTCTCTTCATGATGGTTTCCGTAATATGCCAGGATCATTCGAACGAGCGGTGCACGGGCTTGATGCTCTGCACAAGGTTGGCCTGAAGAGTACCATGAGCTCTGTTATCTCGCGCATCAATTACCAGGCCTTTCGAGAACTGCTCGATCTGGCTCGTGATCACGGTGTCGGTCAGGTGTACCTGCACAATTTTAAATGCAGCGGTCGTGGTTTTAAGAATCGTGAAGATCTCGATCTTACCCCTGAAGAGTGGCAAGCTTTCTATCTTGAAGCTCTTGCTGTCAAACACCAGACCAAAGATCTGAAGATCTCTTTTGACGATCCGGTGATTGCCTCACTACCAGAATACCAGGAAAAAACCATGGTCAAGGGCAGCAGTTGCGGTAAACTTTCGCTGCATTTGCAGCCGAATGGCGACATTACCCCATGTGGTTTCATTCCTGTCGTGGTAGGTAACATCCTGAACGATGATTTCGAATCGATCTGGTTTGATTCGCCGGTTCTCAAGGCGATGCGCAGTAAGGAAGCCACCGGCAAATGCTCCGGTTGTGCAGCTTTTGACGACTGTCAGGGGGGATGTACTGCGCGTGCTTTTGCGACGACGGGTGATTTTAATCAGCCTGATCCGCATTGTTGGAAATAAACCCGGGACGCGGGACGCGGGACGAGGAAATCTTTAGAGCGATAGAGTCACATAAATTACTGTTCTTAAGGGTCGCGTCTACACATTCCACAAAAGATGCAACGTGACGAAGCAAACAAAAACATCGCTTTTGACTTCCGCGTCCCGCGTAACGCGTCCCGGACTTTAAAAGCGTACCGGATTTTAAGAAAGAAGAACAAACATGAAAAAATACATCAAACCGCGTATCGTTGGTTCCAGTAACGTCCACCCTTGCTAAGGCTAGCTACCTCACGGTAGTGCCTTTATGGTGTCACCCTGATATGGGTCTCGATCTCTTAGATACCCCGGTTCGCTTGACCTGGGATTTTCCTGCCATTGTGAGTGGGGACAGGGCGACCGGACAGTCGGGCGTCAGTTTGCCCGCCATTGCCAACAGTATTATTGATGGCGGCGTGTTCTTCGTCACCTTGCAAAATGACCCTCTACTGCATCCAGCTGTGGGGGCGGTGCTGAATATCCTGGCGGGTGGTTGTCAACTCATTATCAACTGTCGCGGCAGTTCTGATGAACTGGCACGGCTCTCACAGCTACCTCAGGCAGGATGTCAGCTACTGCTGGACACTTCAGGTTTTATTGATGTCAAGCAGAAGCTTGACAGTGACAAGCTTAAGACTACTGTCCAGGCTCTCCGCCGACTGGAATACGAGCCAGTTATCAGCTTGATGCCATTACAGGATAATCTCTGCAATATTCCTGATTTACTGCGCTTTTGCAGAGCGCATCAGATCTCTAAATTTAAGTTGCCAAACGCCCATATCGGTGATAGCGTCCACACTTATTCAACAGATGATTTGCCTCGTTGGCAGAACCTTGACAGCTTTCGGAAAAGCTGGCTGGAATTTGTCAAAGAACCCTGTAAACTACCGGCTATGGAAATCCATGACCTCTTCCTCTGGGAGATTATGACTCCAGGCCAACAACAGAATCGCAGTGAATATGGCGGTTGCCAGGCAGGGAATAGTCTCGGCCACATTGATGGTCGGGGCGTTGTTCATCCCTGCGCTGCATGGCCGCAGCCACTTGGCAAATTGCCTGATCAGTCATTGGAAGATGTCTGGGCAGGACGTGAGCGACTGGCTGTGCGTGAGCATGTAGCTCAGACTCCAGGTGGTTGCCTTGGTTGTCGTGACATCGATATCTGTTTCGGCGGTTGCCGAGGCCTGGCTTTTCAATTGAACCGGTCTGAAAAAGAGCGAGATCTCATGTGCTCCGGACCGCGTTGACAATAATCTTCGACATAAAGGGAACCAGGCTGGACTGGTTCTGGTTCATTCATAATACATGCCTATCTATCTTGACAACGCTGCCACATCTTTTCCCAAGCCATCCCAGGTTACCGAGGCGGTTGAAAGAACTTTACGGCTGAATGCTGCTAACCCCGGCCGTGGTGGACATCAACTTTCACTTGAAGCCGGTCGACTGGTCATGGAGTGCCGGGAGACCGTAGCCCGATTCTTCGGCATCGGCGATGAGACCCGCATTGCATTCACTGCCAACGCAACCGAGGCTATTAATCTTGGCTTGTTCGGTGTCTTGCAACCCGGTGACCGGGTTGTCACTACATCGATGGAGCATAACGCGGTGATCCGTCCGCTACGGGCATTAACTCAACAGGGTGTTGATGTTGTCCGTGTCATGGCCGATTCTTTTGGCTTTGTTGATCCTGCTGCGATTCAGCAGGCCTGTCTTTCCGGGACACGCCTGTTGATTGTGAACCATTGTTCCAATGTGACCGGCACTCTTCAGGCGATCGAAGAAATTGGCCCCTGGTGTCGTAAGCAGGGGATCATTTTTATGGTTGACGCCGCACAAAGCGCAGGCATCTTCCCAATCGATGTTGAAGAAATGGCGATTGACCTGCTGGCGGTCCCCGGTCACAAATCACTTCTTGGCCCACCAGGGACAGGTTTTCTCTACGTTCGCCAGGGGTTGAACCTGCGGCCTCTGCTTTATGGCGGGACTGGTAACTTCTCTCAGTCAGAATCACAACCACTTGAGATGCCGGAACGCCTGGAAAGTGGGACCCTCAACACGATAGGCCTGGCTGGACTCAAGGCAGGGATTGAGTTTCTTGAAGCCATTGGCCTGGATCATGTCCAAGCCCACGATCAGGAACTTCTAGGTCAGTTGATCGATGGCTTGAGCAGCCTTGAAGGTGTTACTCTCTATGGACCTCTTGGTTCTGAATGGCATGGCGGGGCTATTTCGTTCAATATCAAAAATATTGATGCGGCAATGCTGGGGTTCCGCTTGGACCGCGAATATGGTATCTGTTGCCGTGTCGGGCTGCACTGCGCTCCGGTAGCACATGACACTATAGGGACGCTCCCTGAAGGGACCGTCCGTCTCAGCCCTGGATATTTCAATACGACTGATGATATCGAACAGACGCTGACGGCACTTCGTACGATCATTGCGACGGAAAGCTGAGCATGTTTCAAGAAGCTAAGGAGCTGTTATGAAGAAATTGATATATTCCCTCATTACATCTGTTCTGGTCATGGTTCTTCTGGTCTCCTGTTCATTGCCTCCGGTTCAGCCGGTAACCCGTATAGATCTGATGCAGACCCGTGTTTACGACAAGTTTATTATTGATGAATCGCCCGAGGAACTTCTGTACGCCCTGAATACGCGTGGCGAAGTTGTCGTTGAAGGCAAACGCAATATTCCTGGCAAAAATTTCCCTGTTTTCGTCAAGCTTCTGGCGACCACTGAAGGGGTCCATGTCCTCGAATATGATAGGTAGCCTCCTCTCGGCTCAACCAGTTGCTTCAGCCAAGATTAGCCCTACAGACTGCCAGGAAGAGTGTCTCTTTCATGAAAAAAACCTTCGTTCTTGATACTAATGTTCTCCTGCATGACCCTCAGGCTCTCTTCCGTTTTGAAGATAATGATCTGATTATCCCGATAACGGTAATCGAGGAACTCGATCGGTTTAAAAAAGAGCAAAGTGAAACCGGACGTAACGCGCGGCAATTTTCCCGCATCATGGACGGGCTGCGAGCTAAAGCAAAGCTGGTTGAAGGTGTCGATCTGGAGACTGGTGGTCGTCTGCGGGTCGATCTCTACACCGCAGAGCATATGAAGAGCATGCCGCCGGAACTGCGTGGAGATAGTGGTGACAACCGGATCCTGGCAGTAGCCCTGGATGTTAAAAGTCGCTCCAATTCTGCGGTGATTCTGGTCACTAAGGATACCAACCTGCGCATCAAGGCGGATGTCGTAGGCTTGACGGCACAGGATTACGAATCGGACAAGGTTTCAATCGAAGAACTCTATTCCGGTACCGCCGAAGTCCACCTCTCACGTGCTGACATAGATCTTTTTTATAGCCAGGGTTTTCTGGATCTTGAAGACGACTTCCTCTCCAATCAGGGACTGACGTTGATGGATAAGGATAATCCTTCACATACTGCACTGGCACGTTACAATCGAGCCATGCGTCAGGTTGTACCGTTGCTGCGTACGCCGAAAGATGGTTTGTGGGGGATTCATTCTCGTAATCGTGAACAGCAGTTTGCCATTGATATCCTGCTGAATGAAGATATCCAGCTGGTGACACTGGTCGGCAAGGCCGGCACTGGCAAAACTTTGCTGGCGATTGCCGCTGGCCTGTTTAAATCGGCCGATGAAGGCAAGTACAGTCGTCTACTTGTGTCCCGTCCTGTGTTCCCTATGGGACGTGACCTTGGCTTCCTGCCGGGGGATATTGAGGAAAAACTCTCACCCTGGATGCAGCCTATTTTCGATAACGTTGAACTGCTGTTAGGTGGTGTAGAAGAGGGTGGAAAACGCAAACGTGGCTACAAAGAACTGGTTGACCTCGGTATCCTCGAAATTGAGCCGCTTACTTATATTCGGGGCCGCTCCATTCCGAAACAATACATGATTGTTGATGAAGCACAGAACCTGACCCCACACGAAATCAAGACAATTATTACCCGTGCCGGTGAAGGAACAAAAATAATTCTGACAGGGGATCCCTACCAGATCGATAATCCTTATATAGACTCCTCTAGCAACGGCCTGACCTACGTTGTTGAAAAGTTCAAAGGCGAAGACCTTGCAGGTCACGTCACTTTGAGCAAAGGGGAACGTTCGCCTCTGGCTGAATTGGCTGCAAATCTCTTATAAAGGTGGCGCGGGACGCGGAATGAGGAACATGTAAAAGTCTTTCCTCGTTCCGCGTTCCTCGTTCCGTGTACCGCTATGTTAATCCTCTGTATTGAATCTTCCTGTGATGAAACCGCTGCGGCGGTCGTTCGCGATGGCCGTGAAATGCTCTCAAATGTTATTGCTTCCCAAGTCGATGTTCATGCTCGTTATGGTGGAGTTGTCCCGGAACTGGCATCGCGCAAACATGTCGAGGCGATTTCAGTTGTCATCAACTCAGCGCTTGAAGAAGCTGGAGTAAGTATTGACCAGATCGAGGGCATTGGCGTAACCCGGGGGCCAGGTCTGATTGGTGCTTTACTAGTGGGGCTTTCCACGGCTAAAGCAATGTCCTGGATGCTTGGTATCCCTCTGGCCGCCATTCACCATATGGAAGGGCATATCCTGGCACCACTTCTGGAGGAGGCTCCTCCAGAGTTTCCTTTCCTTGCCCTGGCTGTCTCAGGCGGTCATACACACCTCTATCGTGTTGATGGTATTGGTTGTTATCGAACTCTTGGCCAGACTTTGGATGACGCTGCAGGTGAGGCCTACGATAAGGTGGCGAAATTACTTGGCCTCGGTTATCCTGGTGGGGTATTGATTGACCAGCTTGCTGTGCAGGGTAATCCGAATGCGATTGCATTCCCGCGTCCGATGCTGCATAAACCGAATTGTAACTTCAGTTTCAGTGGTCTCAAAACGGCGGTTCGGCAATATGTTGATAAATACCAGAAACCGCTTGATAATAAACATATGGCTGATATTGCCGCCAGCTTTCAGGCTGCAGTTGTTGAGGTGTTGACCAAAAAAACTTTGCGTACAGCCGCAGATGAAGGCTTAAAACGTATTGTCGTTGCAGGCGGTGTTGCCTGCAATTCTGGTCTGCGTACCCGGTTTGGCGAACTCTCGGCCAAGCACGGTGTCAAAATATATTTCCCTAGCCCGTCCCTCTGTGGTGATAATGCAGCCATGCTCGGGGTGGCGGCTAATTATTATCTGGTAAAGGGTCGACATGCTGATAATGCTGTCAATGCTGTGTCGAGTTGGATGCTCGATGTGGTCGGTGCAGCTTGAACTGGAGTGACTGAAGTTGACGTGGCGAGGCATCGGATTTATCCGGCAAGTCAAATTAATGCTGTTGCGATTTGTCCGCCTGCGTGGTTTACCGGAGGAGATCGCTAAGGGGATCGCTCTCGGCATCTTCATCGGTATGACGCCAACCTTTGGTTTCCAGATGCTCATTGCTGTCTTTTTTGCTTACCTGCTACGCAAAAATCGTCTTGCCGCAGTTCTTGGCGTCTGGGTCACCAACCCGGTGACAGCGCCAGCCATCTATGCTATCGAATACGAGATGGGCCGCATTCTACTCGGTATGCATCGAGCCCATTTACCTGTGGAATTTACCTGGAAGGCTTATGCGGACCTCGGTTGGAATATCATGTACCCTCTTTGGGTCGGCGGGATTCTTGCCGGTATCGTCATTGGTTTGCTCTCTTATTTCATTACCCTGCGGATAGTGCCAATTGTCAAGAACATGCGCATCCCGCGTTGGCCGCGCCAACATTGGCATAGGAAGATTAAAATCCGGAACGCGGGACGCGGAACGCGGGGCAAAAGATGAGGCACGAGGAACGCGGGACACGGGACGCGAAAACCTTTAATCTCAAAGGTCACATACCTCCAGCAAGATCAACTGAAACAGCTTGGCATACGAATGCTTGTGGTTCTGTCATTACTCGTTCCGCGTCCCACGTTCCGCGTCCCGGATTCTTATGAGTATACATCGTCCAAGAAAACGTTTCGGTCAGAATTTCCTCCACGATCAGCATGTGCTGGATCGCATTATTGCGGCCGCTGATTTTTGTGAGGATGACCGAATTCTGGAAGTCGGGCCTGGACCTGGAGCATTAACCGAGCGTCTACTGGCGACCGGCTTGCCGGTGCTTGCTGTTGAGATTGATCGTGACCTTGGTACGGCTTTACAGACTCGTGACGCCAAGAACCTTGAGGTTAAAATCGGTGATGTATTACGGCTCGACTGGTCGGAATTATTGCCTGAACCGCCTTACAAGCTGATTGCCAACCTGCCATACAATATCTCCAGTCAGGTTTTATTCAAAGCTCTTGATCATCGTAGGGCTTTTCGTCGACTTGTGCTCATGTTCCAAAAAGAAGTCGGCGATCGTCTTCTGGCAAAGGAGGGGACGCGAACCTACGGTATCCTGAGTGTCCTAATCCAGACCTGGTTTAAGATTGAAAAGGTTGTCAAGGTCCCCCCTGGGGCTTTTCATCCGCCGCCTAAAGTTGATTCTGTCGTTATTTGCCTTGAACCTCTGTCTGAACCTCGCACGGTTTTGCATGATGAAGAATTGTATCGACGTCTGGTGAAGGGTGCCTTTGCTCAACGCCGCAAGACTCTGCGCAATAGCCTGCGTGGTTCAGGATGGTCGGTAGAGCAGATCGATCGGGCTTTTTCTGATGTGGCTATTGATCCAGGTCGACGTGGTGAAACCCTAACGATTGAAGAGTTTGGCGCTTTAGCTAATGTTTTGAGTTCACACCTGGGAGATTAAAAGATGGAGCAACTGGCCGCAACCGTCAACGGTTCGCCGATCGATAATAAAGCCCTCAATGCTGCTATGCAAAGTATGGCTCAGGAGAATTTTCATGCTACACTCGACGAAATCCCCCGGGAATCACATGCTGAGTTGAAGTCTATGGCTCTGGAGCGATTGATTGCCAGAGAGTTGATATTTCAGGCCGCGCTGGCAGAGGGGTTTGTCGCTGACGAGGCTGATGTTAAAGATGAATCTTCCAGAATCCTGCGTATGATGGGCAATCCGGCGGATTTCTGGAAACGTCTGGCTAAGCGGGGTATGGATGAACTTTCCTTTTTGAGAATGGTTCGCAAGGATGTCACGGTTGATAAGATGTCCGCGCGTAAGCTTGCTGATGTGACTGAACCTAGTGAAGAAGAAATAAAAAAGTTCTTTTCTGCGCATCAAGACAAATTACGTGACCATGAACGCGTGCGAGCCAGTCATATTTTGATTCTCATTAACCCGGATGACCCAGACAAGGCCCTTGAATATGCCCTGGAACTTAAGGCACTGATTGATAAGGAGGGGGCGGATAAGGAAGGGTTTGCTGTAGTAGCCAAGAAGCATTCCGCTTGTTCCAGCGCGCCTGGTGGTGGTGAACTCGGCTTCATTCGACGTGAGGATGTTGATGCTACTTTTGCCGATGCAGCTTTTGGTCAAATTGTTGGCGAGGTTGGTCCTCCCATAAAGACCCCCTATGGTTATCATCTTATCATGGTGACAGCTCACGAAATTCCGTCACCACCAACACAGGATGAAGCCCGTGGTAAAATAGTCGATTTTCTCAAAAAAGCCAAAGGATCCAAGTTGCTGGAAGAGTGGGTTGCGGTCTTGCGTAACAGTGCAGAGATTGTGATTCTCAATAATTGATTTTTTTAGGACTGGGGTTGAAATGTACTTGCCATCTCCTAAACTTGGGTCCATTGTTAAATTTCTACTGGGTATTCAAGTAAGTTTCACTTCTTAACATAACCTAAGGTTTGAGAGGCTAGCAATGGAACTCACCATTGAAAAACGTGGCAAAAGTTACGGTAAAGTACATCGGGCCAGACTCAAGGGACTTCGTCAATACCTGGAGGCATTAACAACTCAGGAAGATGCGGAGGCACTGTTGGTCTTGGCTGACGCTTTGCTGGTTTATAGTCATTCACAGGCTTTGCTCAAACGCTCCGGCAAGGAACTACTTGAATGGCTCAATGTTTTTCTCGATTTTCTTCGTGACCGTGAAAATGAGGTCAAGGTTTCTTCATTCCGCCCCAAAAACTCCAATTCCTCATTTCTCCTGGTCAATACACCTGATGTCCCTTACCTGGTTGATTCGTTAAAGACCATCCTTAAGCAGTTGCCGCAACGGGCCAAGGTTATTTCCCATCCGGTCCTCACCATTCAGAGAAGTGACGGAGTTCTGACCTCCCTGGATAAAAAGACGGTTGCCGGGCCTAAAGAATCGTTCATGCTGGTCCAGTTTGAAGGCGTTCGCGATCTGGATACTACAGCAATTGAAGAGGATGTCAGCAGGGTTTTTCAGGCTGCGCAGCTTGTCGGCCGTCAACGTGAGGAAATGGATGAGAAGATTCTCCATCTTGCAAACAAGGCGGAGGATCAGGATCAAAAACATTTTTTGGAATGGCTGCTGAATGGCAACTTTATCTGTTTCGGTTATGCCGCGATCGATGCGTCAGGAACTAACGGTGAAACGACAAAGGCTGGTTTTACAGAAGCACCCCTAGGATGGTTACCACCGTCGCTTTTCACCTGGGGAAAAGATGCTCGTAAGTCGCTACAGTTGACAGCAGAAGCAAAGGTGCTCTTCGCCCGCAAAAGCCCTCTGGTTGTCGAAGTTCTGGAAGAACAAAGCCCTCTCTATCAACAGGACAATCTGATCTATATTGGCTTGCGGGAATGCTGCAAGGACGATAAGAAGATAGAGCATCTTATGGTCGGGCTTTTCTCTCAGAATAGTATTAACGAACTGCTCAGTAATATCCCGCCATTAAGAGATAAACTCCTGGCCGCATTCAAACGTCAGAATGTGCAATACGAGAGCTACGACTACCGCAAGGTTGTCGAGATTTTTAATACCTTCCCAAGGGGGGAGATGTTCTTTCTTGAAGACAAGGAGCTTGACAGCCTGGTAAAAACCTTTGTCAGCCTGCAAAGACATCAGTCAGTCAGGCTGGTGGTGACTCGCAACCTCAGTTTACACAGCGTCACTCTCCTTACCATCATGCCCCGTGACTATTACAGCCGTGATTCAGTCCGTCGCATGGAGGCTTATCTTAAACGTTTTTTCTCAGCAGACCACATCTCTTCCCGGGTGTTTCATTTCTACTCCGAATATGTCAGCCTGCATTTTCGTATCGTTCCGCGTGGCGATCAGATCAGTATCGATATCGATGCTCTACAGAGGGTGTTGACAGACCTGTCGCGACCATGGGACGAAAAACTGCGTCTGCTTTTACTGCGGGATGAAAAAAGCGGCAACGGCATGCAGTTGTGGACTAAATATGCCAGCGCTTTTCCGCATGAGTACAAAGATCTGATTCATCCTCGTTTTGCGGTCAGGGATGTGCTTGCCATTGATCAGATGCTCAAAAGTGGGGAGGATGGTTTCGACCTCTGGGGACCTTTCCAGGAACGACATGAGTTCTACCGTCTGCAATTCTACAGTCTCAGAGAAAGTTGCCTCAACGAACTGATGCCGTTTATGGAAAATCTTTTGCTGGCGGTCGTTGATGAAGTCGATTTTAACCTCGAGGTTGATGGCCGCACTGTCTACGTAAAAAGCTTTGCCATACGCAATGATCATCCTCAGGCAAAACCCCTTACCAGCCAACGTGAGAATCTTCTGGGAATCCTTTATGGTCTGCGTAAAGGTACTGTAGAAAACGATTATATAAATCGATTGATGGTATTGACCGGGCTTGACTGGCAGGAACTTGATGTTTTCAGAGCCTATCGCAATTACTACTTCCAGTTGGGCAATCCTTTTACCAAACGTCGTGTCGCTTTTGCCTTACTGAATAATCCACAGGCGGCTTTGCTGCTCTATCGTTATTTTGAGGCGCGTTTCCAGCCGAATCCCGACTGGCATGATGCAATGCAGCGTGAGGAAGAAGCGCTCATGCCGGTTCGCATGGAGCTTTCGCAGGCGCTGGAGCAGATTCGCGACATTAACGAGGATCATATCCTGAGGAGTTTCTTCAATCTGATCGATTCCACAATTCGCACTAATTTTTTCCTGCGTCGTGATGATCCCGATTATTTCATGTCTTTCAAAATCAGTGCTATCGGTATTATCGATATGCCTTTTCCCCGCCCAATGTATGAAATTTATATACATTCAGCAACTATGGAGGGCATTCATCTACGTGGTGGCAAGGTTGCCCGTGGCGGTATTCGCTGGTCGGATCGGCCTGATGACTTCCGTACCGAGGTGCTTGGCCTGATGAAAACCCAGATGACCAAGAATTCACTGATTGTGCCGGTTGGCTCCAAAGGTGGTTTTGTGGTCAAAACACCTTTTAAAACCCGCGAAGAAGGAGCAGAACTTTCCCGGCAGGCTTATATTACTCTGATGCGCGGTCTGCTTGATCTGGTAGATAACAGGATCGCTGGTGGGATCAAGCGACCAGAGGGAGTAATTGTTTACGATGATGTTGACCCTTATCTGGTGGTTGCTGCCGACAAGGGTACTGCGCACCTTCCAGATACAGCTAATAGTGTCAGTCTCGATTATGGTTTCTGGCTGGGTGACGCTTTTGCCAGTGGTGGTTCGGTTGGTTTCGATCATAAGAAGCTTGGGATCACCGCCCGTGGTGCCTGGGAATGTGTGAAACGGCATTTCCGCGAACTGGGTAAAGATATCCAGAATGAGGATTTTACAGCAATTGGTGTCGGTGATATGAGTGGTGATGTCTTTGGTAATGGCATGCTACTGTCAAAGCATATCCGCCTGATGGCCGCTTTTAATCATTTACACATTTTCCTTGATCCTGATCCAGATCCAGAGAAATCCTGGTTAGAACGCAACAGGCTTTTTGAACTGCCGCGGTCGAGCTGGGCTGATTATAATACAGATGTAATTTCAACCGGTGGCGGTGTCTGGGAACGATCCTCCAAAGAGATCCCCTTGTCACCTGCGGTGCAGAAATGGCTTGGCGTCCGTCATACAGCCATGGAGGGTGATGAGCTGATACGCCGTATTCTGTTGTCCAAGGTCGAATTGTTCTGGAATGGCGGGATTGGTACCTATGTAAAATCTTCCATGGAAAAGAATGCCGATGTCGGTGATCGCGCCAATGACAATGTGCGGGTCAACGCAATGCAGCTACAGGCTAAAGTGGTCGGTGAGGGTGGTAACCTCGGTTTTACCCAGCCAGCCCGGATTGAATATGCCATGGCCGGCGGCATGATCAATACCGACGCGATTGACAACTCCGCTGGTGTGGATACCTCTGACCATGAAGTCAATCTTAAAATATTTTTCCAGGGATTGCGTGAGGCTGGACTGATCAAGACAGAAAGAACCCGTAACCGGCAGTTACAGGAAATCGAAAATGATGTCTGCGATATGGTTCTGGCTAACAATTATACGCAGAGCCTCTCCCTTTCACTCAGTTTGTTGTCCTGTCAGAATGATAGCGAACCATTTATCGATCTGGCAGAACGTCTTGCCAATGCCGGGCTACTTGATCGCAAAGGCGAATCTCTGCCATCACGCAAGGAGTTGACGGTTAGGGGCCATGGATATACGCGTCCGGAGCTCTCAATTCTGCTGGCTTATAGTAAAATGCATCTTTTCCAGAGTCTGCTTGAGAGCGAGCTTCCTGACCAGGAATCGGCGCAGAGATTTTTGAGACAGTATTTCCCTGAGAAAATACAAAAACGTTACGGCGCGCATTTTAAGGATCATCCTCTCAAGCGTGAGATCATCGCCACCTTGATTACCAACCGAGTGGTTGATAATGCCGGTTGTGATTTTCTGAACACTCTGGTTCGTCAAGCAGGTGCGACCACAATCCAGGGGGTTGCTGCTTACCTGGTTTTCGATGAAGTTCTGGACGGTGAAGCTATACGCCAGCAAATTATGGCAGTTGATAATAAGATGCCAACAGCCAGGCAGTACGAACTTCTGCTTAATCTGGAGAAGACCCTGGCTGGTCTTTGTCGTCAGGCTATTGAGCAAGGTTTGCCAATGAATCTTGACAAGGATTGTGTCAAAAATTACCAACAACGTCTGAATACTTTCCGCACCCACTTGGAAGAGCTGCTGCCTGCCGCAGAATGGCTGCTGGGCAAAGATGCTGCGACAGCTCTGGTCAGCGAGGGTTTCCCCGAAACAATGGCCTTTGAGATATCCAGTTTCCGTTACCTGGTCGGATTCCTGCCAGCTGTTTATATTGCAGAAGCAACCGGGGCTAACCTGCTACAGGTGACGACAGCCATGGGGCAAATGCGCTCACGCCTGAAAATCTCGGAGGTCATGGAAAGTCTTAATGAATATATGCCCCATGATCGTTGGGATCGTATGGCCTTGACCAGTCTACGTAGTGCTTTTATCAAACAGGTGGTTAAGTTAACCAGACTGGTTGTCGCCGATGCTAGTGATGCCTCTGCATTTCTTGCTAACAGACGTCAGCGGCTTGATTACTATCTTGGCATGGTCGAAACACTACGGGCGTCACCACCAATCAGTACCAGCCCGTATATGGTACTGTTGCGGGCGTTGGAGGCGGTTGAAGATTAAGACCCGGCAGGAGGATAAAGGATAAGAGGCGCGAATAATCAAAATCAGTGTAAGATTTGATTATTACTGTGCGTTTTTTGTAAATCTTGCTGGACTCTAATAATCTCCTGTGATATGAAATGAAACGCTTTTCGATCCTGCTTTTTCGGGCCTGGAACTAGTGCTGGAGCCGTTATAGAAAATCAGGGTCGATCGACATACCGCCTGGATCCGTGTGACCGGGACGGCAGTAGCAGCAAGGGAACACGTTCGGTGCCTGGCATCGTGACATGCGACTGCCTTCCGTCTGGATTCGGAAGGTTTTTTTGTTTTAAATCTGAATCTATTGTGTTTTTCAACCGTACTTTGAGAGGTTACTCCGTTGAGTAAGAAATCAGTGAAACGCCGGACGATCATTGATCTGCAGGCCATGAAAGCCAGTGGTGAGAAGATCGCAGTTCTGACAGCTTACGATTATCCCTTCGCCCGTATCATGGATCAGGCTGGTATAGATGTGGTTCTGGTTGGTGACTCAGCAGGTTCTGTAGTTGCTGGTTATGACACCACACTGCCGGTCACCATGGAGGAAATGCTCTACCATACCCGTGCCGTAGCCCGCAGCGTTTCGCAGGCTCTGGTGGTTGCTGATATGCCTTTTTTGTCTTATCAGGTTGATCTCGTCGAAGCTCGCCGCAATGCCGGTCGTTTGATCAAGGATGGTGGTGCCCAGGCGATCAAGCTTGAAGGTGGTGTCAATGTCGCCGAGACGATCCGGGCTATTGTTGCTATGGATATCCCTGTCGTCGGCCATATCGGTTTGACACCGCAATCGGTGCATCGTATGGGAGGCTACCGTGTGCAAGGGCGTGAAGAAGCCCAGGCAAAGCAACTATTGGCCGATGCCAGAGCGGTTGCTGATGCTGGTGCCTGCGCCGTTGTCCTTGAAGGAATTCCGGCAAAGCTGGCCAGTGAGATTTCCTCTTTATTGTCGATTCCGACGATCGGTATCGGTGCCGGAGTTGATTGTGACGGCCAGGTACTGGTGATTCACGACATCCTGGGTTTATGCGAAAAATATTCGCCTAAATTTGTCAAACGCTATGCTGATGTTTCCGGTACCATTCGCCAGGGTATTGATGATTATATCCGTGAAGTTAAAGATGGTAGCTTTCCAGGGCCCGAGCATTCTTTTTAAAAGCTAGGGACGAGGGACGCGGGACGAGGAAGTCAAAAGCAAATAATAATCAAAGTATGAGGTCTCTGGATTTGGCTTGAGGTTTTCGCATTCCGCGTTCCGCGTCCCTTGTCCCGAGAAATTATGAAAATAATTTCTAACATCAAAGATATGCAAACCCGCTGCTTAGCTGCCCGAGCAGCGGGCCAAACGATCGCTTTCGTCCCAACCATGGGTTTTCTCCACGAGGGCCATCTTTCCCTGCTGCGTGAAGGTCGCGAACGTGGTGATCTTCTGGCCTTGTCGATTTTTGTAAATCCAACTCAGTTCGGGCATGGTGAAGACCTTGATCGCTATCCGCGTAATTTTGAGCGGGATGAGAGTCTGGCTCGTGAGTGCGGTGTTGACCTGATTTTTTATCCCAATGCTGAAGCGATCTATCCTGCTGACTATGCGACCTACGTCACTGTTGAAGGGCCATTAACGACGACTCTTGAAGGTACTTGCCGTCCTACCCATTTTCGCGGGGTTACCACGGTAGTCGCCAAGCTTTTCGTCATTGTCCAGCCGCATGTGGCGCTTTTCGGTCGCAAGGATTTTCAACAACTGGCGGTGATTCGGCGCATGACTCTTGATCTCAACCTTCCTGTAGAAATAGTCGGTATGCCGATTGTGCGCGAAACAGATGGCCTGGCAATGAGCTCCCGGAATGTCTATCTTGCAGAGAATGAAAGGAAACAAGCCCTGGCCCTGATTGACACTTTGGGTCTGTCGGTGCAAATGGTGCGAGATGGCGAGCGGAATGTGTCAAAAGTTCTGGAGTCGGCTCGTCAGCGTCTGCATGTTGAGCCAGATCTGACTATTGATTATGTGAAAATATGTCATGCACAGACTTTGGCAGAGGTTGAGACAGTTGACCAGGAGTCGGTCATGCTGCTGGCGGTGTCCGTAGGTAAAACCCGTCTGATTGATAATGGTTCAATCCTATGCTGAAAAGCCGCGAAACAGCAAGCGCCACCCTGGAAAATCTCTACCGGATTTTCACGGTTCCTGAAGCACCCGATTCGACCTTGGGCGGGATAGACCAGGCAATCAGCAATGATGTCGTCGGATTCCTGCAGACCCATATCGTCGCTCTAGAGCGGAGCATCGAAGAGATCGAAGCCGATTTCTCCTCATCGATCATTCCCGAGAATCCTACTTTTGTTTCCGAGTATACCGAGTTCGTTAAACAGAAGCTGGTTGCCCAATCGGTGCATACTGCCGCTCCCGGTTTCATCGGCCACATGACCTCGGCATTACCTTATTTTATGTTGCCGCTGTCACGCATTATGACAGCGCTGAATCAGAACCTGGTCAAGGTTGAGACATCCAAGGCCTTCACGCCGCTGGAACGCCAGGTTCTGGCCATGCTTCACCGTCTCGTCTATCTGGGCGACGATACTTTCTACAAGCAATGGATTCACGATAGCGAGCACGCCCTTGGAGCTTTCTGCTCCGGAGGCACTATCGCTAACGTCACCGCGCTATGGGTTGCGCGCAACCGTCTCTGTGCTCCTTCCGGGTCGTTCCGTGGTCTTGCCCAGGAAGGCTTGGCACGCGCTCTGCGGCATCTCAATTGTGATGGTCTTGCTGTTCTGGTCTCTAGGCGCGCTCACTATTCCCTGGCCAAGGCTGTTGATCTGCTCGGTCTTGGCCGGGACAACCTGGTGAAGATTGATACCGATGCTAACAACCGCATAGATATGAAGCAGCTTCGGGCAGCCTGTCGTCGTCTGCGTGACGATAATATTCGCCCTTTGGCACTGGTTGGTATTGCTGGCACCACCGAAACTGGCAGCGTTGATCCTCTGGGAGAGATGGCCGACTTGGCCGAAGAGTTGGGCTGCCATTTCCATGTTGATGCTGCCTGGGGAGGTCCGGTCCTTTTTTCCAAACGCAATCGTCACCAGCTTGAGGGTATCTCCCGCGCCGATTCGGTGACCATCGACGCTCACAAACAGCTCTACGTACCTATGGGTGCTGGCATGGTTGTCTTCAAAGATCCTACTGCCATGTCTGCTATTGAGCATCATGCCGCCTATATCCTGCGCCATGGCTCAAAGGACCTCGGCAGCCACACCCTTGAGGGATCGCGGCCCGGCAAGGCGTTGTTGGTGCATGCCGGCCTGTCGATCATCGGTCATAAAGGCTACGAACTGCTCATTGACCTTGGCATTGAACGAGCGAAGTCTTTTGCCGAAACGATTCGGCAGCACCCGGATTTCGTACTGACCAGCGTGCCGCAGTTGAATATCCTGACCTATCGCTATTGTCCTGAGAAGGTGCAGCGCTGTTTGCTTCAGGCTACGGATGAACAGCGCGGGAAGATTAACCAGCTGCTTGATCAGATCAACCAGATGTTACAAAAGGATCAGCGTGAGGCAGGTAAAACCTTTGTTTCCAGAACCAGCTTACAAGTGCCTCCATGTAATCAGAAACGCACTGTTCTGCGTGTAGTCCTGGCCAATCCACTGACTACCGATGAGATACTTGCGTCGGTATTGGACGAGCAGTGTACGATCATGCTGCAACAGGACATTCAGGATTTACAGCAGCAGGTGGAAGCTCTTTGCGCGGAGGTTGACGATTCTCCTGTTGCAGTTTGTGCCGAGAGGAACTGATCGTGACGGCCTCTCCACGCCGGCCAACCCTCTACCGTTGCCGTTTTCTGCTGCCGATCACTGCTCCGCCAATTGAGGATGGGGCCATGCTGGTTGAGGCTGACCGCGTCAACTTAGTTGGTACTTACAACGAACTGGCCGCCGCCCATCCTGAAGCAGTGGTCGTTGATTTTGGCGAATCGATCCTTTTGCCGCCGATGGTCAATGCCCATACGCATCTCGAACTCAGTCACTTTGCTGACTGGGCTGCTGCTGCCAAGCCCAAAACTCTACAGGCCCCCAAAACTCCACAAGCCCCAGATGTTTCACAAAAGTTTGTTGACTGGATTCTCTGGCTGGTGCGAGTGAGGAGGAATATTGGCGAAGTAGAGTTGCAGGCCTCTCTTGCCGATGGGCTGAGAAAGTCGTTGAGTGCCGGGACCGGGGCTGTCGGTGATATTTTTACAACCTTAAGTGCTGTAAACGCTTATCAAAGCTCGCCTTTGCGTGGTCGTATCTTCGCCGAAGTTCTGGGGCAGGATCCGTCAGTTGTCGGAGATCGTCTTGCCGCTATAGGGGCTCTCTGTTTGCACCCACCCGGGGCTGATCTTAACTGGGGGCTTTCACCTCATGCACCCTACACCTTGTCGCCTGCTACAATGAATCAGGTCTTTGCTTTTGCCGACCTCAAGTCTTTACAATGCAGTATTCATCTTGCCGAATCAAAAGCTGAGACTGACTTCATGCAGAATGGCACCGGCATGATTGCTGATAAACTTTTTGCCGCAGCGAGGTGGAAGCTGTCAGCCAATGCAGCTCCCGGTTGTAGCCCGGTCAGCGCTCTTTGCCGACAGGGAAGATTAAGACCTGGTGACTTGGCGGTCCATGGTGTTCAGGTTGACGCTGCAGATATCGAACAGCTCAAGCAGACCGGTTGCTCAGTTGTCCTCTGTCCACGCTCCAATGCGACTCTCGATGTTGGCAAAGCGCCGGTTGCTACCTACCTCAACGCTGGTGTGCCGTTAGCGCTCGGCACTGACAGCCTGGCCAGCTCTTCGAGTTTGTCGGTCTGGGACGAGATGGCTTTTGCCATGGATTGGTTTGCTGGAGAAGCTGAACCGTGTGACTGGCTGGAAATGGCGACTCTCGGTGGCGCAAAAGCTCTCGGCATTCATGATCGGATGGGACAGCTTGCAACCGGCTATGAAGCCTCTTTTCAGGTTGTTACTCTTGCCGATATGCCTGTTGTAGACGAACTTGAAGAAACTCTTTGTACCTCCGGTCGTGATGTCGAGGTGACACATCTCTACCTGGGGGGCTGTCAGGCCTGACAAGTTGTGGCAAGAAATTGGCTGACCTGCTAGAATGGTAGAACAGTAGGATTGTAGAACAGTAGGATTGTAGAACAGTAGGATTGTAGAACAGTAGGATTGTAGAACAGTAGGATTGTAGAACAGTAGGATTGTAGAACAGTAGGATGTGGTGAGGAACGAACCGCAGCACTCACGAGTAAATGATTATGATTGAAGAAATTGGCACAGTCGTCGAATTGAAAGGCAAGCACACCGCAATGGTGATGTGCACAAAGAGCAGCTTTTGCGAAAGTTGTGCGGCACATAGCAGTTGTATCATAGGAGAGGATGGCAACATCCGCCTGATCGAAGTACAAAACACTCAAGGAGCCTCTGTCGGTGAACGGGTGCGTATTGCAACCACGACAAAGTCTTTCCTGCAGTCATCTTTTCTGTTATATATCATGCCCCTGATTGCTCTGGTAATCGGCGCCGTAGTCGGTAAACTGGTCGGTGAGAACCTGAACACCGGTCTCGACACGAACTTGCTCTCCGCAGTTTTCGGGGTCTTTTTTATGGTCGGTAGTTTCGTTATCTTGCGTGTCGGCAGCAGCGTCTTGTCGAAGGAAGCCTATATGCCGAAGATTGTTGCTATTCTTCGGGATGAAGAATAGGAACCGGAACGAGGAACGCGGGACGAGGAATTCAAAAGCTAAGGCAAAGGCAAATATAGAGGCAGAAAGGTCTGTCATCCCCGAATGATTCTATCGGGGATCCATGGTTTTAAGATCTGGATTCCCGATTACAGCTTCGGGAATGACAGCTGTGCAGCTGCAGGCTAACCACAGATATTTTGAAATAAAGGATGGTTCGAGGTTTTCGCGTTCCGCGTCCCTCGTCCCGCGTTACGGACCCCATGGGCATAAAAATCATAGCCAACAATAAAAAGGCTTATCACGAATATTTTGTCGACGAGGTCTACGAAGCTGGTCTGGCTTTACAGGGGACTGAAGTGAAGTCGGTACGTATGGGGCAGGTGAGTATCAAAGAGGCCTACTGTCGCATCCGCAATGGTGAGGTGTTTGTTGACAACATGAATATAAGCCCATACGAGCAGGGCAATCGTGAAAATCATGAGCCACTGCGCCAACGCAAATTGCTGCTGCATCGCGATGAGATCGACAAGTTGGCCAAAAAGGTCGACGAGAAAGGCCTGACTCTGGTGCCGACCAGACTCTATTTTAAAGATAGCCGGGCTAAGCTGGAAATCGGTGTCTGCCGTGGCAAGAAACTCTATGACAAGCGTGAAACACTTAAGCGCAAGCAGGCTGACCGCGAAGCCTCCCGCGCCATGAGTGATCACTTGCGGTAGTTGTTACAGAGTTGAAATTACATGAGAAGTGTGGCACTATGGTGTTGCAATAGAAAGTTTTTTCCGCGCCGCGCACCATGCGCTACGCACTATAGAATTTAAAGGGGGTGCAAAGGTTTCGACGGGGATTGGAAGCACTGGTTGCATGCCGGAGTGGGCTGGCTCCGTTAATAAGCCCAACACATACAAACGCCGATACTGACGTTCGTTACGCACTAGCAGCTTAACCGCTGTTACGTCTCTTGTTTCATCGCCCATGTGGGGCAAGTGACGTTAATTATAGTGGGATAGTTTCAGGGATTGTCTGTGGCCCTGTTGCGAAACTTAAGCAGACTCGCCCGTAAGATATCCTGTTCGTGGGAGCTCTTCCGGGTTAATCAAATCACGAACTACGCATGTAGACGCCTGATGTGAAAGATTTTCGGACGCGGGTTCGATTCCCGCCACCTCCACCAATTATGTTGTAACATGTTGTAAAGTAAGGGTTTTTCTTGCTGCTTATGCCTCTGTGTTAATGGTGCTCCGTTCACAGGGGTATTTCTTTATGTATCATTCAGGAAATCTTTATCCCTCTCGTCATTAAAGACGAGATGCCCTCACGCTGCCCGCAGGTTATGCAGGGTGCTGCGGATCTGTTTTGATGCCTATATCGAAGAGGTGAGGGGTTACATGATCAGTTGGGAAGGTAGGGTTTGGAGGGATGTTGGATGAACCCCTAAATGAATAAGACGACAGCGTACCCTGTGTCGCGCATAAAAATGCAGGGATTCCTGTCGGAAAAACTTACACATCAATGTTTTGTGGTATGTGGTTAATGTGGTGTCCAGTAAAAATATCAAGTTATTAGAGCGTTATGAGGCTCGAAAGTTTCTGGATCGATCTTTGCAGTATCTGCTCGCATGGCTAATTTAACTGCTTTCTAAGGAGAGGTTTATGAAAAAACTTTTGTTGTGTCTCATCGTAGTACTGGCTATTGCAGCTTTCCCACTCGTAGCCAACGCTACAGTCCAGACGTATGAGTTCTCGTTCACCGCGCAGAATATGCTTAGCTACCAAACAGCAAACGGTGCCGATGGGAGCACGGCAGTTCAGAATTCACTTTTCGATGGTGCACGCCTGAAAAGAAATGGATCAAGTCCAGGTCTTGGCTCATCACGAAGCTACGTGGCAAGTGAAAATGTTGGTTTCCAGAGTTGGGCAGACAATACAACAGACAAGTTTCTCGATTTTAACCTTTGGGGGCTGGATGGCAATGGCGCCAAATGGGGAGATGACTTTAAACCTACCGCTTGGGGATCAACTACTAGCACTTCTGGATGGACTTCATCGACGTACACATGGCCGTCTGCTTGGGGGTTACCACCTGCAGGCTATATTACTGATGAGTTTATTGGATGGTCCGCGGATAGTTATAGTGACGGATTTAACTTCCAGGACAATAACTTGAACGACAAGGCATTCACCTTCCAAGTAGACATCGACTCCAGTAATGCTTTTTGGGGCAAAGACACTAATGGTGCACCTAATGACCTGTCAAAACCTGAATTAACATTTTGGTTTGGTGGGTGGTTCGATGACGACTTATGGGGGGATGAAGAAAACTACTATATGTACGAAGGAAACATGGTTCTCACAGGCCGTGAAGTTGCCCCCGTTCCAGAACCCTCAACTATACTCCTTCTCGGAAGTGGCCTCCTAGGTCTCGGCTGGTACGGACGAAAGCGTAAAAAAGCATAATACAAATCGGAACTAATGCGAAGCGGGGTCAGAAATGGCTCCGCTTTTTTTTGTCCTGAATCAGTGAACTTGCAAACTTAATCCTGCTCTCGATCTTTGACAATTAGCTGACTTTATTGTGTATTTCTGCTATTCTTGAGCCGCCCTGAAATTCACCTAAGGAGTTTCAATTGTGACATTCCCCCGGTTCAAACTTGAGCAATCCAAGCATGTCTCGCATCAACTATTTTGTCCTGTACCGCGACAATTAACGTGGCCGATTACTTAGTCTTTCCATTATTGATTGGGTGTCTTCATTAGTGATTTCAGAAGAGGTTTCTCCTTTCGGCATAAAGCACCTGGTTCGAAGTGTCTTCTACCGTACTGCGGACCATCTCTCCCAGATGATCATGGATGGCAGACTCATTAAACTGGATGATTTTTCCGTCGTTCTGTGTAGAATGTGAGTTCACGGTGGTGCTCCTTTTTTGGGGGTAATTGACGTTTGGTCGCATCAACGTAATACCATGTGGGGCACTACCGTGACTTTCTAAAAAAGCGAAAAATATTTTACGTTATCGCTTCAGGCTGTTTACACCGCGACTGATCTGAGCTAATAAATATATTGTTGGTATTGAAATAATCTGTAATATTATTATGTTATGTCGTAATTCTGCATGAAATTTTAATTTTCACATGAAGTACCGCTTCCCTAAAAAACTGACACCAGAATTTTTGTTGGTTGACCTGGTTGATAATCTTGATCAGGTTGCCGAGGAGCGTGACAAGGTGCTTGAAGGAGTGAAGTCCAAACTGCCTGAACTTGACCCGCAGCGCCTGCAGTCGGTCATCAAGCGGTTTGCCAAGATTTCGACACAAAAATTCTTCAAGGAGACCTGGGCTGATGTTTTCTGCCGTCTACCTGCATGAACTTGACGATTTTCCAGATCTTATCTCGGCGGTTTCTTTCGATAAAAAAATTCGTCCTCAATTGGTAGAAAAAGATGACTGGATCATGCGTTTTCTGAATCGAATGTGTTCTTTCCTAAGTTAGGAGAGAACTTTTACAATCAACGGGTGGTTACCTGTCTTCTTCTCTTGATAAAGGGCTACGTTAAGGCTACAATATGGCTACAAATAGCCCACATTGGAGCCGTGATTGTCATGAAACAAACAACTATTCGTTCGAGAATCGACCCAGAAATCAAGCAGGAGGCCCAAATCCTCTTGAAAAGGTTCGGACTTTCCATGAGTGACGCCATTCGGTTGTTCCTTCATCAGGTTGTCCTTGAAAAGGGTCTCCCCTTCGATATTAAACTTCCTGACAATGAGGCCGCAGAGCATGATAGATGGTTCAGAGGGCAGGTAGCTACCGAATTAGTGGCTGCGGATAAGACTGGCGCCGAGTTTATTTCTCACAAAGAGGTTGGTGATCGTTGGGATAAGAAACGTGAAAGCTTGCTAAAAACCGGTAAACAAGAGAGCGCGCAGTGAAAATAGACTGGCGACCCAAAGCTGTGCGCGATCTTGATGCTATTGTCGACTATATTGCTACTGACAATACAGTTGCGGCAGTAGAGCAAGGCGACGAGATATATAAACAGGTCACGGATATTAAGAATTTTCCAGAAATAGGCAGACGTGGCCGCGTGCAAGGTACCCTTGAGTTAGTAATTGTCAAAACCCCATATATTGCAGCCTACCGAATAAAGGGAAGTAAGATTCAGGTTTTGCGCATTCTACATAGCTCTCAGCCGTGGCCGAGCTCATTTTGACGTAATAACCATCCTCTTTCCAGGCACCCCATGCGCCTACGCGTACATTTAAAAACAACAATGGGTAACAATTTGGGTAAAGATACGGCCTGCATATAATTAAGCTTGCAAATACAGATGGTTATACGCCTATTAGATGCCCGCCACCTCCACCATCTGAAACGCCCGACTGATTGTCAGTCGGGCGTTTCTTTTTATAACACAAATAATAGTTTGCATTATCCTGCTATTTTGTTAATAATACAAAATATACTTATGGTTAATGGTGAAATATGCTTGGCTCAGGAAAAACATCTGATAGCTTGAAGTCTCTTGGTGCAAGATTGCGCGAGGAGCGACTCCGGCTCAACGAGACGCAGAAAGTGTTTGCTGCTCGTATCGGTGTGAGCGTACCAACTCTCTATAAAATGGAGAGCGGTAACCACAGGGTGACTCTTGGTCATTGGGCTGAAGCTTTAGATATTCTTGGTCGTGTGGAGGATCTGGATAAGTTGTTGGCACCAAAGGAAAATCTCTTTGACAAATATGAACATATGCAAAGGTCTAAACGTCAGCGAGCTTCCCGTAAGGAGGTTAAATGATATCTCGCATCGAGGCCTGGATAAATCTGGCTGGTGAACGCATCTTAGCCGGTGAAATGGTCTGCGAAATCGAATCTGATGGACGCGGACGCGGCGCTTTCCGCTACATATCTGACTATATGAAACATCCTGGTGCCTTTGCATTGGATCCTATTTCACTGCCGTTGCGTGAAGGTGAGTTTGATGTTGGACATCCTGGAATCCTTGGAGTGTTCGAAGACAGTCTGCCAGATGACTGGGGGCGGAAGCTTCTGGTTCGCAAGCATCGTATCTCCAGGCATCGTCAGAATCTTCCGAACTTGCTGCTTGCTTTGGGTGCTTCCGGTCTGGGAGCGCTTTCCTATGCCGAAAAAGGTGTCCCTGATGATACCTCATCAGAAGTGTCTGTCCTGTACCTTGAGCGTTTAGTCGAGGCTGCCGAAGCCTTCGAACGTGGTGAGGACACCGATATAGACATCAACCTGCTTCTAAGTGCTGGCAGTTCACCGGGTGGGGCGCGTCCTAAAGCTTTGGTTTATGATGAGGGCAGCGATGTGCACTATCTCGCCAAGTTCCCAAGCATCAAGGACGATGTTGACGTTGTTCGCATTGAATTGGCTACCATGAATCTGGCGGCGAGGGCGGGATTGATAGTTCCTGAACTTCGTTTGGTGAAATGTGGGTGTAAACTGGTATTGCTGGTCAGGCGTTTTGACATCATCCCGCAGGGGCGGCGTCACATGATCAGTATGCAAACCTTGCTTAAGGTCTCAGGCTATTACCAGTGTCGATATTCTGACCTCTTGAGCGTCGTGCGTAAGGTTAGTGCCAACCCTCAAGCTGATTCTGAATGCTTATATCGCCAGATGGTCTTTAATGCCGTGGTACACAATACCGATGATCACCTGAAGAACTTCTGGATGGTTTGCGACAGCATGCAGGGATGGCGACTCTCTAATGCTTTCGACCTCGTTCCTGATATTGGTCAGCGAGGTGAGCATGTCCTCTTCTTCGATCTTGACGCTGTTTACCCAGGACGAGCCAATCTTGAAAGGCTTGGTCAGTCGTGGGGTATCTCCGCTGCTGTGCAGATTGTCGACCAGGTATTCTCGGCTGTAGCCGATTGGCGTCAAGAATTCAAAGCATGCGGTGTTGCTTCGAAGGATATTAAGCGGTTCAGTGAAATTGATGATTATCTTCAGCGTTGAGAGTCGTAGAAGAACTTTTTCTGGTTTTGAGGGGAATTATGCCATGATTGGACTTGGTGAGTTCCGACCTTTTTGAAAACAACAATGGGCAAGAATTTTGCTTAGGCAAACAAATCCTACAAATAATTGAGTAAAAGTAGTGAATCTTCCTTTGAGGATTTGTTCAAGTGTTAAGATGGCTTTTTTCTTTGCAAAAAAAACATAAGGATTCGATGTGAAAGCACTGGTGAAACGGAAACCAACCTCCGGACTCTGGCTGGAAGAGTGTCCAGAACCCGCAATCAGCATCAACGATGTACTGATCAAGATCAAGCGTACCGCAATTTGCGGAACCGATATGCATATCTACAACTGGGATGCTTGGGCGCAGAAAACCATCCCGGTGCCGATGATCGTCGGTCACGAATTTGTCGGCGAGATCGTTGAGGTTGGTTCCAATGTAATCGATTTCAGTCCGGGCCAGATTGTCTCCGGCGAAGGGCATGTCGTTTGTGGCCGCTGTCGTAACTGCATGGCCGGGCGGCGTCACCTTTGTGCCGATACCAACGGTATCGGGGTCGACCGGCCCGGTGCCTTCGCCGAATATCTGGCGCTGCCGATGTCCAATGTCTGGGAACATCGCCCAGGAATTGATCTGGATGTGGCGGCGCTTTTTGACCCCTTGGGCAACGCGGTGCATACCGCCCTACAATATGATCTTCTTGGTGAAGATGTGCTGATCACCGGTGCTGGTCCGATCGGCATCATGGCTGCTGCCGTTTGCCGACATGCCGGTGCCCGACATGTCGTGGTGACCGATATAAACCCCGGGCGCTTGGCGTTGGCCAAAAATGTGGGTGCGACTTATACTGTGGATATCAACAAAGAAAGTCTCGCCGATGTGCAACAGCACTTGGGCATGTCGGAGGGGTTTGATGTCGGCTTGGAAATGTCCGGCAATCCATCCGCATTTAATGACCTGCTGACCAACATGTGTCATGGCGGCAAGGTGGCGATTCTGGGAATCCCGGACAATAATATGACCATCGACTGGAGCCGGGTAGTTTTCAATATGCTCACCCTGAGGGGGATTTACGGTCGGGAGATGTACGAAACCTGGTACAAGATGTCGGTGATGATTGAGTCAGGACTGGACATTTCACCGATCATCACTCACCGTATTGATTATAGCGAATTCGAGCAAGGTTTTGCCGCCATGAATACCGGTGAGGCATGCAAAGTCATCTTGAACTGGGATGCGCGATAAGTTTCAACCTTGTTTTTGGGAGGAAGTGTCATGTCCGAAAAATTCCACGCCTACTTAAGTGCCGAACTGGAAGAGATTGAGTCCGCCGGTCTGTATAAAAGTGAACGTCTGATTACCACTCCGCAGAGTGCTCATGTGGGTGTCCGCAATGGTGGCGAGGTGTTAAATCTCTGTGCCAATAATTACCTCGGCCTGGCCCAGCATCCAGAGGTGAACGCTGCCGCCCGGCGCGGTTTGGAGGACTGGGGCTTTGGCATGGCGTCAGTACGCTTTATCTGTGGAACCCAGGTTTTGCATAAACAGCTTGAAGACAAACTCAGCAATTTTTTGGGCACTGAGGACACTATCCTTTATCCGTCCTGTTTTGACGCTAACGGTGGGTTGTTCGAAACCCTGCTGAACAAAGAAGATGCCGTCATCTCCGACGAACTGAACCACGCCAGCATTATCGACGGTGTACGTTTGTGCAAAGCTGGGCGCTACCGCTATCGCAACAACGATATGCGAGATCTGGAAGAGCAGTTAAAGGCCGCCGACAAAAACGGCGCACGATTCAAACTGATCACCACCGATGGAGTCTTCTCTATGGATGGCTATATCGCCCGGGTCGATGAAATCTGTGCTCTGGCTGATAAATACGACGCCTTGGTCCATGTCGACGATTCGCATGCTACCGGCTTTATTGGTGCCGGCGGCCGTGGCACTCCCGAATATCGCGGCTGCATGGAGCGGGTCGATATCATCACCGGCACCCTGGGTAAGGCATTGGGCGGGGCCAGCGGTGGGTTCACCAGTGCAGGCAAAAAGGTTGTCGAACTACTGCGGCAGCGCTCGCGACCATACCTCTTCTCCAACACGGTAGCACCATCAGCCGTGGCCGGGGCTCTGAAGGCAATCGATCTGGTGAATGAATCGAGTGTCTTGCGTGACCGCTTGCGGGACAATACCTCTCAGTTTCGCCAAGGGTTGGAGAGCCACGGTTTTGAACTTTTGCCTGGTGAACACCCGATTGTCCCGGTGATGTTGCACGACGCCTTGGTCGCAGGAAAGTTTGCCGACGCCATGTTGGTGCAGGGCATCTTCGTGGTGGCATTTTCCTACCCGGTGGTGCCGAAAGGCAAGGCGCGTATCCGGACTCAGATGTCGGCAGCTTTGACAGCAGACGACCTGGGTTTTGCGATTGAAGCCTTTGGCCGCGTCAAAAAAGAGCTGGGGCTTTAATCTGCGAGGGTATGATTTGTGGTGACCTGCAGAGTACTTACTGATTCATGGTTATTGCTCAAACTGTGAAATAGCGATAACTTTATTCGTAAAATAATTCTTCGGTAAAGCTTGTAATACCATCGTCAAGGTGAATTTTTATCAAATGAACCCGCAGCGCAGAAGTTCCCCAATTTTCCAAATAGAAAAACATATTATAATCGGCCACACGATTAGCTGATGACAGCGAACCAACCATGTATTGGGTAAATGAACTGTCAAAATGGAGATCTGTGCTCTTTCTCAAATCGAGGAGGTGGGTGTGACCGCAGAAAACATCCTCAATCTTGTGTTCTCTGACAAAAGTGGTCAATGTTAAGGGATTCAGGAGCGGTGTCACATCTCCGGTCAAAATCGAGTGATGAATCAACATCATGGACTTATCATATTCCATCCGACTGATCTTCTCGGAGATTATCCTTAAAATTTCCTCTTCAACAAAACCTTCATCTTGGTAAAGAACATTGGAATCTATACAAATAACCAGCACGGTCATGTTGTCAACGGTAACTAGCTTAATATAATTATGATCAGTGAAATAATTCTTTGTTTTTGAAATGTCCTGTTTTAAATAAATATCTTTTTTGGTCGTCAGTTCTGGTCTTGACGGCAAAATCACTTCATCATGGTCAATGTATTTCTGGTAATATTCATTCGTGCGCATATTCCTTTTATCGTGATTGCCGATAATAGAAATAACATTTTCACAGGTAATACCCTTTAAGAACTCTCCCGCATCCTGAAATTCACTTTCAAGCCCATCGGTGGTACTGTCACCCGTATTAATAACCAGGTCAGCAGGGTATGAGTTTATTTTATCAAGCAATATTTTGTTATTACCATCCCAATGACGTGTTCCAAAATGCAAATCGGATATATGTAAAATATTCACTCCAGATGTCCTTTATTAAGTGGTGAGACCTATCGATCCATGTAACAAGTGATCCACGGTGAATTTGGATTTATCATCCTGACCCTGATTTAACAAGGACCGAGCTCTCAATGTGATCCTGAAAGGTCAGAGTATTTGACTGAGAAACTCTTTAGTTCGTTCATGCTGGGGGTTGTTGAAAAACTCTTCAGGTTCATTCTCTTCAACGATATCACCCTCGTCCATAAAAATTATTCGGTCGGCGACGGTTTTGGCAAAGGCCATCTCATGGGTCACCACGATCATAGTCATTCCTGTGTCAGCCAGTTCAATCATGACATCAAGAACTTCTTTGATCATCTCCGGGTCAAGCGCAGAAGTCGGTTCATCAAATAACATGATTTTGGGATTCATGCACAAAGAGCGGGCGATGGCCACGCGCTGCTGCTGTCCACCTGAAAGTTGGTCGGGGAATTTGTCGGCCTGTTCGGGAATCTTAACCCGCTCAAGATACTTTCTGGCGGTGGCCTGAGCATCGGTTCTACTCATTTTTCGAACCCAGGTTGGACCCAGAGTGAGGTTATCTAAAATAGTCAGATGGGGAAACAGATTGAAGCCTTGAAACACCATACCAACTTCAGTGCGAATATGGTCAATGTTCTTAAGGTTTTTGTTGAGTGTTATGCCATCGACGACGATGTTACCTTTTTGATGCACCTCAAGATGATTGATACAGCGGATCAGGGTTGATTTTCCTGATCCTGATGGGCCGCATATCACGATCCGCTCACCCTCGTGAACCTTGAGATTGATGTCTTTTAGCACATGAAAATCACCGTACCATTTATTGACCTGTTCAAACTCAATGATAACTTCGCTGGAAGCGGCAGAGACCAGGTGCTCCCTGGTCTTCTGCATCGTTGTTTCTGTCATGCTTTCTCCTCGGTGACTTCCCTGGTCAATGCTTGTGTCCAGTTGATAGTTTCACTTCCAGGTGGCGACTGTATTTTGACATGGCAAAGCAGATCAAAAAGAACATCATCGCACCAAACACAAGCGGCTCTATATGAAGTCCAAGCCAAGTTCTGTCTTTGCCGATCGCGCGTAACATGTTGAGAACATCGAACAGACCGATGATGGATACCAGTGTGGTGTCTTTCAGCAGCGAAATAAAGTTGCCGACAATATTAGGAATCATATTCTTCAAGGCCTGGGGCATGATAATCAGGCCCATGGTCTGCCAATAGCCCAGACCGATGGTGTGTCCCCCTTCAAATTGGCCTCGGGGAATGGTCTGCAGGCCTCCTCGAACGGTTTCAGCCATATAACAGGCGCTGAAAAGGCAGACAGCGATGATAACCTGGGTTAGCTTGTTGAGGACAAAACCTTCTGGCATAAACAAAGGAAACATCGTCGTAGCCATAAATAAAACAGTTATCAAAGGGACCGAACGGAACAGTTCGATGATTGAGATGCTGAGTGCCCTGGCGATCGGCATCTCGGAGCGCCGCCCAAGGGCAAGAATAATTCCGCCCGGCAGTGCCGAGGCAATGCCGATCCCAGCTACCACAAAAGTGAGAAACAAACCGCCCCATTTGGTCCATGAAACTCCCTCAAGGTTCCAGTTCATTTGCCACACATAAACCAAGATAAAGCCGAGAGCAAGAACGCCTAGAAATATATTGCGCCGGTTCTTTTCATTGACATTTTTCTGACCCAATAAAAAGGGTAGAAACTCGGGCAGACTGCGACCGATCAACACACCAATAATCGAATGTATGGTATTCGCTGCCAGACAAACGATTGCTGCGGTGAACATGATCTGCATGAAGATGCCCTTATCACCACCAGCAAAAAGGTAGCCTGCAAGGAAAGGATAGAGGAAGACTGCAGTCAGACCGATAGATATTTTTGCCTTAACCCTTGGCAGCCAAAGTGGCAGCAACCAAATGAAAAGAGAAAATATGCCAAGGTTAATCCGCCACAATTCCTCTCTCGGGTAGCGGCCATAGAAAATGTTGTCCACCCACGCAAAAATACCTGCCCAGCAGGCACCATCAGGATTGATACTGAAACACTCACGTCGATTATCAGCAACCCACACAGCATCGGCAATTCCCCATACCCACACCGCCTTGACCACCATAAAAATAATATAAAGGGTCACGAAGGTGAGGAGACTGTTGAACACTGAGTTAAACAGGTTCTTTTTCATCCAGCCTACAACTGATGTTTCCGATAAAGGTGCCGGCAGGGCGGATGTTTTCACCGCTTTTACAATAGCCATGATCAACGCTCCACCAATTGTACGCGTTTATTGTAAATATTCATAAGCCACGAAATAATCAGACTGACGACCATGTAAAAGGCCATGGTCATACAGACCAACTCAATCGCGTAACCGGCCTGGTTAAGCGATGTCTGCATGAAAAGAGAGACCAGATCCGGATAACCGATAGCGATGGCCAGCGATGAATTCTTGATTGTCGTCATACAATTACTGATCATCGGAGGAATAATAGCGGGCATCGCCTGGGGAATAATGACAAGAGACATTGACCGATTATTACTGAGGCCAAGTGACTTCGCAGCCTCATGTTGTCCCTTGTTTACCGATAGAATGCCGGCACGCACCATTTCGGCCGTATAGGAGGCATGATAAATGGTCAAGGCAAACAGAAGGGCCATGAAAGAGGGCGGCAGGCTAGCACCGCCGACAAAGTTGAATCCTTCAAGTTTCGGAATGTCCCAGTCAAGTGGCATTCCGGTCATAAAATAGACAACTCCCGGCAGCAAAATAAGTAATGCTGCGGAGACTATAAAAGTCGGGTATGTTTGCCCGGTTTTGTCCTGACGGTTTTTGGCCCAGCGTCTAAAAGCAACAACTGCGATGACTGCAATGCTAGCGGCTACTCCGGTCAACCAGAGAAGATCACCTGGTATTGGCCATGGCATGTAAAGGCCACGATTATTGAGTAGCAAAACCTCGGCACCACCGGACAGGTCAATGCTGCTCTTGACTCTGGGTAGCAGAGAGAAAACGCCGATATACCAAAAGATAATCTGTATCAATAGCGGCGTGTTGCGAAAGATTTCCACATAGGCCAAGGCCACTTTGGAGACCAGCCAATTGCTGGAAAGCCTCATAACACCAATAAAAAATCCCAGCATAGTGCTGAGTATAATTGCCAGGGCTGAAACATAGAGTGTGTTGAGAGCGCCAATGAAGAAGATGCGGCCATAGGTTCCAACTCCGGCCTCGTTGGAAATAAGCTTGAAAGAACTGTCGAATCCGGCTGCAACATTAAGGAAGCCGAAACCCGTGTGCATGCCGCGTGCTTCGAGATTTTGTGCAGTGTTGCTGACAAGGGACCAGACGAACCAGCCTACAGCAGCAGCGATCAGGGCTTGATAGAAAACCGAGCGAACCCGCTCATCATGAAAAAAATCAAACTTTTCTTTTGGCTTCATGTGTACGGATTCTTCGCTATTATGGTTCCAGGTTTTTGGTTTTTAGCTTGCCAGCCCCTTTGAAAGGCTGGCAAGCGTTCCCACCGAGTTTGATTGGGAGATACTGACGAATTAGCGCATAGGCGGTGAATACATCAGGCCACCGTTGGTCCAAAGCTCGTTAAGGGTTCCTTTACGATCGATGCCAAGGGCACCTTTGCCGCTACCGATATATTTTTCGTAGTTTTCACCGTAATTACCGACCTGCTTGATGATATTGTAGGCCCAGTCTTTGGAGAGCCCCAAACCTTCATTAAGGTTACCCTCAACGCCAAGCATACGGCGCACATCCACATTTTTTGAACTGGCACGCATTTTATCAACATTCGCGCTGGTCACGCCTAGTTCCTCGGCGTTGATCATGGCAAATTCTGACCATCTGACAATGTTGGCCCACTGACTATCCCCTTGTCGCACCGCAGGACCTAGAGGCTCTTTGGAAATGGTTTCGGGCAGAATCATATGATCGTCAGGCTTCGGAAATGAAATGATATTTGCGGCCAATGATGATTTATCAATAGATACCGCATCGCATCCACCCTTAAGATATGTATCATCACGGACATTCCAGTCCTCAAAGGTGACAGCGGTGATATTGAGGTTGTTTGCCCGGCTGAAGTCCGCCAGATTCAGTTCACTGGTTGTACCGGTCGTCACGCACACCTTCGCACCCTTCAGTTGGAACGCACTGGTGATACCACTCGACTTGAGAACTGTAAAGCCTTGACCATCATAGAAATTTGGTGTCAGAAAATCCAACCCAAGCTGAGTATCACGTGACATTGTCCAGGTCGCGGTGCGCGATAAAAGATCAGATTCGCCATTGGCCAGAGCGGTAAAGCGTGCTTGGCTACTAACGGATTGGAATTCCACTTTATTTTTATCGCCAAAAATGGCTGCGGCTACAGCCTGACATACGGCCACATCCAGGCCATACCAGTTGCCCTTGGCATCAAGATTATAAAAACCACCCGAAGGAGTGCCAACCTGACAGCGTAAATGACCACGTTTTTTGACAATATCCAGTGTTTTCCCTGCTGCCGAAGCGGAAATAGGGGCTGCCATTACGGCGAGCGCTACAACCAATGTGAATAAAGTTGAGAGCTTCATTTTGAGTATCTTCCTCCATTCAAAGAAACTTACTAACTACATGACCACTTCAGAAATTAATGGTCACCCGAAATCACTTTCGTGACCACCTACCTTAAATACAAAAAACAAACATCAGTAGCCTGATCACCTCCCTATTCTTTGTATGTAGATTCTTCTAGAGTTTCTTTTCCCATCAGTTTCATAAAATTATAACCACGTTCTAAGCACGCATCAATGCGTGCATTAGGCCCGAGCGTATATTGCAATGTCAACCAAAAAGGGGAGGCTAATCTCACTATCCCAACGGCCTCTTGTCTTGATAATCTGTTGAGTGAATAGCAAAATCGCAAGACCCCAAAATCGATTTTTGTTGGCTCGATTAGCGAGCTGGGTTGGCGAATGTGCGGAAAAAAGGTTAAATCCGAAAATCTTTTTGCAGATTAGCCCAATGGGCCTGGAGTTTATCCTTGTGCTCGTCATTCATGGGCAGATCTTTTATCTCTTTTGGCCATAAACGGCGTACTTTTTCCATAGTGTCATCAAGGTGTGGCTTTATAACTCGCCATGGCACGCCAGTTAGCCTGGCCCACTGATTTCATCTACGCCGCGATTGCTCATCGATCATCCTCAAGCATATTCTGCCATGGGTCGTCAGACAGGCTTTTCTTTTTATTATCCATTGCCTGCTTTGATGGTTTTTGCTGTGTAGGGGCGCTGCTTGCTGCGCCCAGGCTTGATACGGATGGAACAAAGGTGTGGCAAACAGAGCCTCTACATGACCATTTATAAAACGTCTGTCGAGCGGTCAAGATGACCCTGGCCCAGATGCTTCCGGCACGGATCAAATGGCCGAGGTCAGGCATGCAATTCCAGCTGAGGCCTTTACTTTGGCGAAGGCTCCCCACCATAACTTCCTGAGAGATATCCTGCCTGTTTAATCGACTAAATGTAAAAAATAGTTTACAAAATAAGTATAAAGTTTGAGAATGTAAATATTGATTGACTAAATAAGTATCTATTAGGAGATGAACTATGGCTGCAAGGACAATAGATAATGACCCGAGTCGTGTAAGTTTTGCCCTGAAAAAGCTGGGGGCAGAGATTGCCGACGCAAGGAAGAGTCGGAAAATCTCTGCACAATCCCTTGCTGACCAGATAAATATATCACGTCCTACTTTGAAAAAGATTGAGAAAGGTGAAACCGGGGTTGCATTTGGAACTTATGCTGCAGTCGTATTCTCTCTTGGTATTGCTGATCGTATGGGCGAGGTCTTCTCTTCCGTAGGGCAAAAGCAAGAATCTACCCGTTCTGAGTATCGTTCTCTGGTTTGGGCAAACCCACAGGCTGATGACTCAATATTTATCCGTGCTGCTCTGCAAAAGCCAAAAATTATTGTGTTGGCTGATATCGTCAGGGATTATGGTTTGGAACGTGTCATGAAAGAATGGGAGGCCTTGAAAGAAACCATTGTCGGTCGTAAGGTGGCAATGGACGTCACTCGCATGCTTAAACATTTAACATCATGAGGAAAAAACATGCTCGCTAATGAAACGCAAAGAGTCTGGGACATCCTCAAGGAACAAAGTCTTCTTGACGGTTTTGTGCTTATAGGCGGTACCGCCTTGTCGCTGCATATACACCATCGTATTAGTGAAGATCTTGATTTTGCATATACAGACGTTAATTTGCCGCGCAAACGACTGGATCGATTACTCCAGATTGGAGAGTCTTTGGGCCTGACGATCGACAGGAATGATGACCCTGCTTCACTTGAAGATTTTTTAGACGCAGGGCTTGATCTGTTGGATAGTCAGCAGGATGTTGTTGTAAATAATGCCGTTAAGGTCAGTTTCTTTATACCACCCCGAGCAACGATGAATGTTGTCAGTCATTATGGTCGGAAAGGTATCCCTAAGGTTGCCAGTGTTGATGAACTCTTTATGACAAAGGCTTTAGTTGCCGCTGATCGTTCGAAAACCCGTGATTGGTTTGATTTGTACGTTTTACTGAATGAACATGGTTTTGATGCAAAAGATTTTATTAAAGCATTTATGATTAACGACGCTAAATTGCAGATAGATTCGGCTTTGACAAGGTTATCTCTTTGCAGTCCTGATGCAGGGGATGAGAGCTATCTTGCTG
>JAMONP010000098.1 GCA_027065695.1 Desulfuromonadales bacterium
GAGTGGCAGTGGGGCAACCTTCAATGAACTTGTGCGTGAGGATGAAACGACTCAGATTGAGGTGGTGCTGTCACGCAAGCCGAGTGAGAACTTGTTTGTGTTTCATCGTGGGGATGATTCGGATTTGCATGTGAAGTGGGATCGGCGTGGGGTGGTTGTGGAGGATGGGTTGGGGGTTGAGTGACGTTTGGATGTGCATAGCATTGGGATAGGTATTGATGGGCCCCGGTTGCTAACGGCAGACTTGTCCTTTTTTGTTGCGAAATGTCCATAAGTCAAGCCTGACACTGAATTCCTGAATTCTCGGAGCAAAAGCTGGAATCGTGATGACGAATGGTGATGGTGTTTATGTGCTGAAAGAGACCGAAGCAATCTATGGAGCTTGTTTTGGGGCCAAAAATAGGTCCATAGCACTAAATAACACCCATTATGGGGGTGGTCTAGTTGTGAAAACAGTGAGTTAGCCTGGTCCGACACCGGCATTAAATTCATATCCGGCAAAATAGGTTAACCTGTAATCGTCAGGAAATTGAATTGGGGTCAGGCTTGACTCCTAACGATTCCATGCTAGCCTATAACCCATGGCACGCAAACCGAGGATTCATTTCCCCTCTGCCGTTTACCATGTGATGCTGCGTGGCAATGCCGGGCAGGATATCTTTATCGACGATGCAGACCGCGTACGCTTCCTCTTGCTATTGCAGGAAGGAACAGAACGTTTCTCCTGTCGCATCCATGCTTTCTGCTTGATGTCGAACCATGTCCACCTTGCTGTTCAGGTCGGCGAGATCCCTCTCTCTCGTTTCATGCAGAATGTCAGTTTCCGTTACACTCGTTACTTCAACACCAGAAAGGGAATAAACGGCCATCTTTTCCAAGGCCGCTACAAAGCACTCCTGATAGATGCCGACAATTACCTGGTGGAACTCGTTCGCTACCTGCACCTCAATCCGGTTCGAGCCGGAATGGTGAGCAGAGCGGAGCAGCATCCGTGGAGTAGTCATCTGGCTTACTGTGGTAGAGAGTCTCTTCCCTGGCTGACTACTGGATGGGTACTGGCGCAGTTTTCAGGCAAGGTTGATGAAGCGGTCAAACGATACGTGCGGTTTGTTACAGATGGTCTTGGCGGGGAGTATCGCAAAGAATTCCATCATGGCACTCAGGATGGACGGTTGCTTGGCGATGACCGCTTCGCCGAAGAATTGATGCGTAAACTCGATGATAATTATCACCGACAGATTTCGCTACAGGAAATCATAGAATATGTTTGTAGGCTTTACGCGCTACAGCCAAACGAACTGGCTTTACCGGGGAAAAAGAGAAACCGTTCAGAAGCGCGGTCAGTCATCGGCCTGCTGGTTCAGGAACAGGACCATTTATCGCTTACAGAACTGGCTCGATTTACCCGGCGAGAATTGTCGGGAGTGAGTTATGGTGCAAACCGTCTAACAGAAAGGGCAAAAGATGACAAGGTTCTTGCCTCCAGCCTGGAGGTGATCAGGGCTGGCTTGTTTGCCTTGATGGCGAATTCGTCTTGAATCGAACAAATGTTTATTGCGTAGCGCGGGTCTAATACCCCGCCGCTTGCGGCATTCTAGAATCAAGCTGTTTTGTCTCAGAGGCCTGCCCCCGCGAGTTTTGATACCCCCAAAAGTGATCTCTGGTTGCAAATGAAAAATCGCTATATAGTTGCTCGACACCGACTTCGACGAGCGTTCCATCTTCCCTCGCCGAACTGAAGATTGCTGTTATGATTGTCGACATTCGTGGCATCGAGAGTTTGAAGATTATTTCGTTGGAGTAAGCTATGTTGATTACCAGACTCAGTCTCAAAAACTGGCGGAATTTTAAAAAAATTAATATCCACCCTGTTTTTCCTGAAAATACTGATGAGTCGAGTCGCTGACATGAGAAACAAATCACCCTTTTCTATAAACGTTGCTCGTGATATGTATAGAAAACCATCATTTTGTATATATATTATTCTGAAAAGGGGGTGCGCATGACGCAAATACTGCCGCTACACCAGCTACCACCCAAACGTTTTGAAACCGCCGCGATTCTGAAAAAGCTGACCCAGGCCAGCCGTAATCTGGCTGAACTTAAAGGGGTTGCCGCATCTATTCCCAATCAGAGTATCCTCATCAATACCCTTGGCATTCAGGAAGCGAAAGACAGTTCTGCCATCGAAAACATTGTGACCACACACGATGAACTTTTTCAGGATGCCCTTTTTCCCGAAAAATTGGCAAACCCCGCAGCCAAAGAGGTTCTCCGCTATCGTCAGGCACTACGGGTAGGATTTGAACGGGTCTGTCATGACGGTCTGCTCACCGCGAACCACATCATTGAAATCCAGGCTGAACTGGAACAGAACAACGCCGGTTTCCGCAAGCTGCCGGGCACGGCACTGAAGAATGGCGCGGGAGAAATCGTCTACACGCCACCGCAGCAGCCAGAACAGATCGTTACGTTGATGCGTGATCTAGAACAGTTTATCAACGCCGACCAACAGACATACGCTGTCGATCCGCTCATCAAAATGGCGCTGATTCATCATCAGTTTGAAAGCATTCACCCCTTCTACGACGGTAATGGTCGTACCGGGCGGATTCTCAATGTACTTTATCTGGTCAAAGAAGAGCTACTTGAGATCCCCGTGCTCTATCTCAGTCGTTACATCGTGCGCACCAAACCGGATTATTACCGCTTGCTGCAAACCGTGCGTGAAAACGATGAGTGGGAAGCCTGGGTCCTCTACATACTTACAGCTATAGAAGTGACAGCCGCCGATACTATCGAAACCATTCAGGCAATAAGAGTGGCTCTGATGGATGTGAAGCACCGCATTCGTGAGCAATACAAATTTTACAGTCAGGATCTGATCAACAATCTTTTCATGCATCCGTACACCAAGATCGACTTCATCATGCAGGATCTGAAAGTCTCCCGCCTGACCGCCACCAAGTATCTTGATGCCCTGACCGCTGGCGGATTTTTGCAGAAGCATAAAAAGGGGCGCAACAACTATTACATCAACCTGGCGTTGACCGAGATTCTAACGCAGGATTCACTGCAGGAAGGCGCATAACCCATGGCCAAGAAATCAAAAATAAAGAGTGTCGAAACCCTCACCCATGAGGAAGCGACGCGTAAAAATATCCCCTCTGCCGAGCATCCTTTGGGGTCATCCTTTGGGGTCGGACCAAGCCAACCACCTGTAATCAAAGAGAATTCACATCAATAAACCGTCTATTTTGACCCTATGGGCTCATTTTTGAGGCCAAAATCAGTCTCATATCCGTTTAATCCTTCACGCAGCATGCAAAATCTATCAAAAGAGCTACATCCATATACTGCTGAGGCAGTATATAAACAACAAACAGCCCTCCCGGACCGTTAATACTAGCACGACAGTATTTATATTGACGGAAGTCTTTTTGTGTTATATATACTGCCATAACAGTACTTATACTACTGGAGACTAAAATGCCCAAAACCATCAAACCATTGCCAATACCAGTCCAGAGGGGCCCCCTGGATGCAGAAATCTTGGGGAAGTTCATCCGTGCCCGTCGGACCCAGTCCGGTATGGGAAAAGGGGACGTTTCTGCATCTGAATGTGTTTTTTCGGCAAGAAGGCACAGAATCTCATACATTATAGTCGCTCCGATCAAAGCCGTATTGCCAAAGGGATCGAAGGGCGGTGATACTTCAACGACATCTGCACCGACAAGATTCAACCCCCTCAATCCACGAATCAGGCCTTGAGCCTCTAAGGTTGTCAATCCCCCAACCTCTGGAGTCCCGGTTCCTGGGGCAAAGGCAGGATCAATACTGTCGATATCAAAAGAAACATAGGTCGGCTTGTCACCAACCACCCGCCTCGCCTCAGCAACCACTTTTTCAACCCCAAGTTGATTGAACTCCTCTATATATACAATTCGAATGCCGTACCTGGAACCAAACTCCCAACATTCATCTGAATTTGCGGCACCACGAATGCCGATCTAAATGGCTCGTTTCGGGTCCAGTAAGCCTTCCTCGACAGCCCTGCGAAACGGTGTCCCATGGCTGTACCTGGAATTCATTTCCTCATCACAACAGTCTGTGTGAGCATCAATATGCACCAGGCCGAGAGGACGATCTTTAGCAATGGCCCTCATAATCGGCAAAGTAATCGAGTGATCACCACCGGCGCTTAATGGCACGATGCCGAAGCGATGAAGGTTCTCATAGAAACCGGTTATGTCAGCATGACTGGCTTCAACATCAAAAATCTGTTTGAAAGGAACATCACCGACGTCGGCGATTCTGCACAATTCATACGGATTGATCCGGGTCACATGGTGAATCGTTCGCATCATGCTCGACATGTCTCTTATCTGCCTGGGACCCTGACGTGCGCCTGACCTGGCTTCTACGGCGCCGTCATAGGGTACGCCCACCAAGGCAATATCCAGAGCCTTCAGCTCCGTAGCCAATGGCGTTCTCATAAAGGTAGGGATTCCACAATAACGTGGCTCATTCATGGGGTTGCTGCTCTGCTCCGCCATGCTGTCTCCTTAGTCTCGACCCGGCAGTTGATGTCGACCGTGCCAGAGGATTTCACGATAATTTTCGGGATCGGTTGCTCCCTCGGTATTAAACAACAGCAGCTTGGAATCAGAACCAATCTCCAGATCTTCTTTTAACTTACCAAAGGCGGGGTTATTGACCAAGAGGTCCAGCAGGCCGACCCCCAGCGCTCCTGACTCCCCGGCTTCAATAGCATTGTCACCCTTCAGGGGATTCGCCAGAATACGAATCCCGTTGGCCGCCACGAAATTGCCGCAACTAACGTAGCAACAGGGGAAATCCCGTAAGAGATCCCAGGCAAGAGGGCTGGGTTCACCGCAGGCCAAACCAGCCATAATGGTGTTCAACTCTCCGTCAACAGCGTGGGCAAGACCGTCACCGGCTGCAGCAGAAGCAAGTATGCAGGCCGCATTCTCAGGCTCCATGATGATGAAAAGAGGCGGATTATCCTGAAACGTGTTGAGCAGGTAGCCGACCACGGTAGCGGCCATCGACCCCACCCCGGCCTGAACAAAGACATGGGTCGGTCGGCTTATTCCTGCTTGTGACATCTGACTCACCGCCTCGGCACACATAGTCATATAACCCTGCATGATCCAGCGCGGGATTTCAGTATAGCCCTCCCAAGCCGTATCCTGAAGAATATGCCAACCCTTTTCTTGAGCCATGCGGCGTGCCAGGCGTACCGTATCATCATAGTTCAGATCGGTGACTTCAACGCGAGCGCCATGGGCACGAATGGCCGCTACCCGAGAAGCGACCGACCCCTGAGGCATGTAGATCACAGCTTGTTGTCCTAACTGCTCAGCAGCCCAGGCAATAGAGCGACCGTGATTACCATCGGTGGCAGTGGTCAAGGTGATCTGGCCGAGATGCTGCCTGACCTCATCGCTCACCAGATAAGCAAAATCAACAACGTCCATATCCAGCTTCAGTTTTTGGCACAAAAGCTTCGCAACCGCATAACTACCGCCTAGCACCTTGAAGGCTCGAAGGCTGAAACGCGTTGACTCATCCTTGACTAGAATCTCTCCGCTCCCCCATGCCTTGGCCAGTTGCTTCAATCTTACCAGATCGGTTGGCTGATAGCCTGGAAGCTGGCGGTGAAACCTCAGCACCTTCTGCGCCTCAGTTTCAGAAAAGCTCTCTGGAAGACTTGCCCCTTGAGGAGTCTTTAGTAAGTATTTAAATGCATACTCTGGGATTTCCACCGTCATCTTCTTTCTCTTTCATTCATACTACGGGGTTTTTTCAGTTGCCGGGATTAACTCGATACTATACGGCATGAATTACCGCCCCAGCTTTTCTCGTAAACTTTGATATGGAACCCATCCACCATCGGCTTCAGTTATCGCTTGACGGCCATATCAATATCACACAGCAGGCTTGCAATTTAGCGATTTCCGTATCGTGTCAACACGTTTCGCTACCTCGGGAATCGTAGTGATTTTCTTCTCCAACCTCCTCGCGGCAGAGCTTAAGCTTGTCACATCCAGATCGAATATTTTCTCCAACGCAGTCAAGGTGCTGCAACCATACTCCTGAACCAACAAAGCCACCTCTTTTAATGATGCTTTCACTTTAGGAAGCAAACGGACTGGAATATTATTATGGGCTTTAATCTCAGCGACACATCCCCGACCTGACAAAGAGCAGATCCAGTTTGAGATCAGGTATCTTGACGCGTATCACCTGGTCGCGTTTGTCGCCAATATCGAGGGCAAACGTCTGGTAGCCGCGCTGCTGCATCTGGCGGGCGAATTCCTGAGGAGTTTTGAAGCTACCAATACTCTTGACCTTGCGACGCGCGTTATCCAGCGGTTCACACTTCCCCTGGTGAGGGCTGAACAGCCAATTATTGTTTTTTGCGGAGGTCACCGCTTCAGGACGGGCCGAACTCATCGGAACCTCTTTGACAACAGGGGCCGCCTTGACTTGAGGAGCCACCGCCTGGCGGGCCTTGTTGACTGCCGCTGAAATCTGCGCAGACGTAGCCGAGGTTTTTTCAAGAGTTACCGGTTTCTGGGGGGGCATTTCGCTTGGGTCGACTCCACCCGCATGAACTAGAGTTGCAACCATCAGCAACCCAGGCAGCAAGCAAACCATCCGATTAAACCTTTTCGTCATCTCTTCCTCCACTTTAAGCTCAATTGACTCGTTGTTGCTGTATTCTACCTGATACAGAGCGGAGGACAATCACAAAGTGTGGTCAGGAGGTTGTCAGGTGGCCTGGTGTTCACTTGGCATCATAATGCTCACAAAGGGTGCCGAGGTAGCGTGAGCCGATCTGTTCGCTGGCGAGGATCCTTTTCACCGGCGGCAGTTTCAGAATTACACCGAACATTGCTGCTAAAGCACGATGACTCCAGAGAACCTGGTTGTCGAAAATCAGATTCTGCAATTTTCCCCGTTCAATCGCCATAAGGACAACCTTGTGTGTCGAGTTGACCGGAGTGATGATCCGACTGGTACGTGACTGCATGGTCAAGGCATTGATCCGACAATTACGGACACAGACACCGCAGCCAAGACAAAGCTCCTCGTCAATGACGGCATGCTTGCGACCGGAGCCGTCCGCATGCTCGGCATCCAGAGATATAATCTTGACCGGACAGGCTGCCAGACAAAGACCACAGCCGCTGCAGTTGGGCTCAACCTGAGCAATAAAGTTGCTGCTGTGGACTGGTTGCTCATGACCGAAGCGCTGGGCGACGATCATCGCCTCGCAGCAACAGGAACAGCAGTTGCAGAGGAAGCTGACTTCTTTCTGCACGTTTTCACCGAATTGTACCAGGTTCTGCTCCCAGGCTTTGTTAAGTAACTCTTTACACTCAGCTTGATCGACTCTTCGGGCAAACTCATTGCGGATCAAGGATGCAGCGACATTACCGAAAGTCATACAGATATCCATTTCGGCATCACAGGCCTTGCCCTGATGCTGGCGCTTGTGACGACAATAACAGAGGCCGATAGCTATATCGCTCGCCGTTTCGATGACTTCTGTTGCTCTCTCGTAGTCAAGCACATGCAGAGCATGTTCACTGCTGAGCACTTCTTCCTGGACGAAAACCCGGCCAAGCTGGGTTTTGCCAATCAGAAAAAGCTGCCGGACAAAATCCTCTTCGACGTTGATGTACTGCTCATAGAGTTCGCTCAAGAGTTTCTGGTCGATATCACCACGGGTGCGCATCAGGGCGAACTCGAAGAAGCCGGCCATCGGTGGTGGCAAGACATATTCGGTTTTACCGTTGAGTTGGATATCGACCAGCAGGGCACGGCTGGCCAGGCGTTGCAGCTTTTCTTCAGCTGCAGATATGGAAATCCGCCAATTTTTAGCCGCTTGCTCTGCGCTGAAAGGTTTGATCGGTAAACCGGCAACCAGTTCGGCTTCTTTCTCGGTAAAGAGCATGGCGAGGATACGATAGAGGAGTTCTGAAGGGGGGGCACCCTGGGTATAGAGATTCAGACGCTTGGTCAGTGCCTGATAACTTGAGCGAGGGGTGCGGTGGGCCATTGCTTACCTCCATCCGCTGAGGAGACCAACGACTCATTGAATCCCAGTGAAAGTCAGGCAGACTGGACGGCGTCGCGGGAGGTCTCTTTGACGCGATACATCGCCTGGTCCGCCAGGCGAATCAAATCGTCCTTGGTATCGGCATCATCGGGAAAGGTGGCTATGCCGAAGCTGGCAGTCATGTTGAAGGAGACATCGTTGTCGTCACGAAAATCATATACACGGAAAAGTTCACAGAGTTTGGTTGCCAGAGTCATGGCACCACTCTTACCTGTATTCGGTAGTACGATGACAAATTCATCACCGCCGTAACGAGCAGATTTACAGATTTTGCGTACGTTGTTCTTGATCAGCTTGCCTACCTCGGAGAGAGTGCGGCTACCCACCAGATGTCCACAGGAATCGTTGATTTTTTTGAAGAAATCGAGATCAATAAAGATCAGAGACAGTTTGCCGCCGAAGCGTTGCACCCGCTCAATTTCCTCTTCGATCAAAGTGTGCAGGTAACGGCCATTGTAAAGCCCAGTCAGGTCGTCAGTGATTACCAGCTCCCTGATATGCATGAAATTGCGAGCATTTTCGATGGCGATCGCCGCATAATCGGCGATGGTCGAGAGGATCTGCAGGTCAGCTTCTTTGAAAACCCTTTCGTTGGGTCCGTTGACAAGTTCTATAACACCGAGGATATGATCTTTGCTGCGTACTGGCACACAGAGCACCGATTGTGTGATAAAGGAGGACGCCCTGTCGAAGCGGTCGGAAAACCGTTCGTCTTTGCTGACATCAGGGATTACCAGTGCCTCGCCGTGCTCAGCTACCCAGCCGGCAATCCCCTGGCCGGCTGCGACCTTCATCCCTTTGAGCTTCTCAGCTGCTGGTGACACCGCGATTTCAAAGGTCAGGTCACCACTTTGCTCGTCACGTAACAGCAGGGACCAAGCCTGGGTCTTGAACAGCCTACTGCCTCGATCCATAATCAGAGCAAGTACATCCTCAAGCTCGACGGTCGACGTCAGGGCCTTACCGATCTCAATGAGAACTTCAAGCTCCCTGTTGCGTCTTTCCAGAGTTTTCAGAAGATGGGCGTCAGTTGGCAAAGCGATCCCTCATTATCACAAATTAAACCTGAACATCAGGGCACAGAACGAATAGTTGGCCTTTTATAACTTAACATATTTTTCATAGCGGGTCACTACCCTACAAATATGTGCCTGATATGGTATGATTTCGGCAATGAAACTGGATACTTAATTCAGATCGGGTGGCTCAAGAAACAGTTAACGCTTTGCCCACTTCTGCCACAGCTCCACATAGGGAATAGTGCGAAAATCAAGACTCAAGCGTTCACGCGCAACCCCAGGCACAAACCCCTGCTCCAGCACCGCCTCCTCGATTGCCGGCATGTGCATTGCTCCCCACGGGATAATGATCGTGTCGTAACGCTTTAAAGTCCTCAGCATACTATCGATCACCACCTCGTTGCGTTTATCGAGAATGTCGAACATAACCCCGGCAATTCGCTCTTGGGTCATATTCTCACTCACCCAGGCATTATATTCCGCGAGTCCCTCAACCAGCGGCTTGTCGCTGAACAGGGTGCTACCGAGCGCATTGAGAAATTCAACAGTCTGCGGATTAAAACGATTGAGATCGATATCCGCCCTGGCGATGTCAGGCTTGTCCTGCTCTCTAGCGTTCGGATTCCTTTCATTGAGAGCATTGAGATCGACCAGGTTGCCATCAAAGCGCATCTTCTCCTGTGAACTCAGACCTATGATTCCAGCCAGTTTGCTGTAGTTGAACTGATGTTCCAGCAGCCTGTCCTGATCAGTAACTCCCTCGGCGAGGATGATAGTTCTGTCGGATGACATCGAACCGGCTAGACCCTCGTAGTAATCCTGTTTGCCTATGTGTATCATCCCCGTTAGACGAATAATCTTCTCATCGAGGTGATAACTGCGGTCGGTCATGTAGATACCGATCGGGCTGAGTCGCATAAAACCGGCGGTCTGCTGGTCGAGGTAATAGCTGGTTGTTGCCAGACCGGTATAAACCAGGGCAAAAGGGAGTAAAAGAAGGTTGATGGCAGCAAAGCCCAGGGTGTTGCGCAAACTGAACATTGGCGACTCGAAAAGCTCCCGGGCCAGCAGATTCTGACCACCCAGGCCGCGCAGCAGAACCATAGCGGTTCCGCCGAGCAGAAGCTGACCGATAGCCGATACCAGTTCAATTGATTCACGCCCGACAATTCCCGAGAGAGGCCACATCGCCAGGGCGCTCCAGAAGATATAAAGAGTCAGCGGCAAAAACACCCGCTTGGGTAGACGTCGGTCGATCCCCAGGCAGACAAAGAGCAGCATGGAGAGAGCGATCACCGTGTAGTCTACGAAATAGCGCACTGACGAAAAGTACGGCAAGGAGAATGAATATGCTACGATCAGTTCATCGATTAGAGCGAGACCGGCATCGATCAGGAACAGGATGATATAGAGGTTGGCGAAGCGGCGCATTGAAAATCCCGACAGAGCAAAGATACATTACCTGTGCCAGTCTAGACCTTTTCGAGGGGCAAATGAATAAAAAGATAACGCATCATGGTTTTACGGATATGAGTTCCGAATAAATTTTCATTTATGGAATAAACCTGAATCAGTGAGCTCATGGTGGATAAAAGAATCCTTGCAAGTAATCGGCTAAAAGAGTCTTGGTTATCGAACACTCAACGAGGTATTCTTCAGCAAGTCATTTGTTCCACTCGCGGTTTGAATTGGCAGAAAAATCAATGAAAGATAAAGAGTTTATATTTTTATCCGGTTTGCATCGGAGCGGGACATCATTGCTACACGAGATAATCCGTGAACATCCCGATATTAGCGGGTTTTCAGGAACGGCTGCTGCTGAAGACGAAGGGCAACATTTACAGTCTGTATATAAACCTGGGAAAGCTTTTGGCGGCCCCGGAAAATTTGCGTTCGACAAAAATGCATATATGGATGAATCACATCCATTAGCAACACATGAAAGTGCAGTTAAGATTTTTAAGCAGTGGAGCGATTGTTTCGATTTGTCATGCAAGTATTTAATTGAAAAGTCTCCACCCAATATAATTAGGACAAGATTTTTGCAAAAGCTGTATCCTCATTGTAAATTCATTGTGATATTACGACACCCGCTGGCTGTTTCTTATGCGACTCAGAAATGGAGCAATACATCAATTAACTCATTGCTGGAGCATTCAATTCTTGCGTACGAAATATTTTTAAAAGATATGAAACACCTTAGTTCTGTCTATGTTTTAAGATATGAAGAGTTTGTACTTGACCCAAAGAAAACAATTGAAAATATTTTTAGCTACCTGGAGATCAACCCTGTAAATGTCAATCATGCTGTGCATAGCAATGTAAACGATAGATATTTTTCAATGTGGGAAAAGGATCGAAAAAAAATTCTGAATCGGGTTTTTGATAGTGCAGCTAAAAAGTTTGAGCATAGGTCAAACAAGTTTGGATACAGTCTTAATAACTGTAGTGAGCTATTGCCGTTGCCGTGGTCCGGTATGCATAATCAACGTTAGGCTTGCAAAAGGCTTGGCCTTTAGAATGATCTCACATAAGCACAAATGCATTTTTGTAGAAATTCCTAAAACAGGGTCTACCAGTATAAGAGCTGTCATTGGCTCACCTCCGAAGGCGCATCTGAATATCTGCCAGATAAGATACGACATGCAGCGCTACTGGACACGGTATGGCGGCATCAAGAATAAACTTCTGTCGAGTCTTTATCTCTTGCTGCCGGAAAAAAAGAGGCTCGAAATCGGGGAAGAGAAGTTCCGCTCATATCTCAAATTTGGGTTCGTTCGTAATCCTTGGGATCGTGTCGTGTCACTATACTTTCGCACGGGTGGGTTACAAATGAAAGACAAGATGACATTTGACGAATTTGTTGATTGGATCAAGTACAGTAGCAGCACATGCGTGCATTCTGTCCCACATACAAATCAACTGGACTGGTTGATCGATCCGCATGGAAATCTGCTTGTTGACTTTATCGGTAAATTTGAAAACATCCAGAAAGATTGGGAGGTTATTGCCGGCAAACACGGGCTGCCAATGGCGTTGCCTCACAAAAACAAGAGCTTGAACGAAAGAAGTTTCTATACAGAATATTATTCAAAAAGAACAAAGGAAATCATCGAAAACAAGTTTAGAGTGGACATCGAATTTTTTAATTACACCTTTGGCGATTGATTACGCTTAACGGGTCGCCAATATGGATATTTCCAGTGGTTTTATGAGTGCAGTAAATAAAAACGAAATTGCCCTTTTTGGGATAAAGCGAAGTGGCAACCATGCAATCATTCATTGGCTGTTAAAGCACATGGGTGAAAAAACGGTTCATATCAATGATGTCACCAGTATAGATCCTTACGATCATTTCTGTGAGATGAATGTCAAGGGATTGCCAACGTGGAAAATCAAACCAAACCTATTACACTTGATCAGGCAGCGCTTATTGAATTATGAAATTACAGAGTATTCCAAACATGACAAGGCTGTTGATTTTAAGTATATATATGGTTTTTCCCCAAAGGATTGCCTGATTATTTCTTACGAAAACTGCTTTATTGATGACGAGCTATATGCAAAGTTTATCCAGGAGCATGACACGTATGTGGGTGTCAGTAAGAGCCGTTACAGAGTTATCGTATTGCGAGATGCATTCAACCTGTTTTCCAGTCTGCACAAAGCTTCGTTTGTAACGGAAGAGGATATGGGGAAATGCGTTGAATTATATAAGCAGTATGCGGAGATATTTCTCAGCACCGATTTACAAAAGCAACACGATGTCATTTGCATTAACTTTAACGAATGGTTTTTGAGTCGCGATTATAGAATTCAAGTGGCAAAGAAATTTGGGGTGACAATTGATGGAAGCCCTTTCCAAAGGGTGCCGCCCATCGGTGGCGGCAGTTCTTTTGAGGGCACAACCAGGTGTGGTCATGCTCAAACGATGAATCTCCTTGAACGATGGAAAGTTTGCGAGAATGATCCTGCCTATCGAGCGATCTTCAAAGAAAAATATCTGGTCGAATTGTCCGAAGCAATTTTCGGTCAAATTGTTCCTGCAAGTTTCAGCTCATGATCCCACAACAGATCTTTAAATGTAAAATCAAGGGCCGTCAAACACCACCTTGTTTTTTTCGGCTAAAACTGAAAAAAAACGAGGTCTTGGAATCCTCTATAGGTAAAAATGGTCGAGCCAGCAAGTTGTAGGTGGTGTCGACATTGCGGATGATCTTTTCGGTCAACCGACCCGCATGGAAATTTGAAAAATCTCTCCGTTTCTTTGCCCACCAGAGGTGTGACCAGAGGTGAATACTGTAGATCCCTGAAAAATCGGAATCACACCCTTCGAAAAGCCGGTAAAGATCTTCCCTGGTCCACATATAGCCATAAAAAGATCTTTTTGGTTCAATGTGTACCAGGTTTGGGCGAGCTTCACTCAACTTTTGCGGAAGAACAGTTGAGTGATTGCTCCAGGTGCCATCAAAAGCCCCTTTCATCTCTTCATACCATATACGGCCAAATTCCCCTTTTGGTTCCGACATAATCAGAGCATTGCATAAAGAGTTTTGCTGCTTGCCGGTTTTTTGACACTGGATAGGATCTTCTCGGCCAAGGACATAAGACTTTTCAAAAAGATAGGTTGGGTACGGATTGACAAAGATCGTATCGATGTCAGCGTAGACGCCACCGTACTCATATAATTTTTCCAGCCTGATAAAGTCTGAATGGTGTGCGTAGGTGAAGTTCTTTTCTATGTATTTGTCTTCATAGTCAAAATTGCTAACCAGAGAGATGTGGTCGACTTTGACCAAAGTAAGTCGGTCTTTGATCAGATCCCAATAGCGACCATAGGGCTCGTAGTGGTAATAGAGATAGACCTTGTCGGGTCTGTTGACCATGAGACAGGAGTTCAGGCAAAGAAAGTAGGCTAGATGAAACGGTTCATTCTGCTCACGTAGCCCGAAAACAAAATGGAAAATATTTGGTGTTGGGTGCTGGGTCATGATCGTCTCCTTTGTAAGCACTCAATCAGCGGTTTGGTCACGACTGCTTGATTGAACGATTTATATAGCGTTTAAGCTTCACACCGAGATTAAATAATAATCGCTCAGTTCGGCGAGATCGTACTGTAGAGACCAGCAGCCTGTCGGCTGTCAGGTTCAGGAATTGAATCTACCCCGCATTAGACGTTCGTCTCAGTCATATAGCCCCTGTCTTAAGCTCTCAACAGAATACTTCTCAAGCAACAATCGATGCGCATTTTTGGTCAGGTGACGACGAAGTTCGTCATCGTGCAGAAGCTGCAAACATTGCGCAGCAAAGTTGCTGGCAGAATCGGCTAACAGCAGCTCTCTGCCTGGGGAAACCTGTAAACCTTCAGCGCCAATACGGGTACTGACCACCGGGCAATATTGCGCAAAAGCCTCGAGGATTTTGATACGCGTGCCGCCTCCGGCGCGGAGCGGCACCACCGCAACATCGGCCTTCCGATACCAGGGGGTGATATCTTCCACTTTGCCGGGGAGTTCTACATACTGCTGTGCTCCGAGCCATTTGCGAAAATCGTCCTTGAGACCATAACCAATGCAAACAAGGCGAAAATCGATCGAATCATGTAATCGTGGGGCAATCTCTTGCAGGAAGAAACGTACAGCGTCACGGTTCGGATAGTAACCGAAACTGCCGACAAACAACAAGGTGTGAGGCTGAGGCTTTACATGCGATGGGAACTCTTCTTCTTGAGGAACGACAATATTGGGTGCGACTCGAAGCTCTTCGAGTTGAAACCGCTGTTCCAGGTGGCGTTGCTCTTGTGGGCTGCTGACAAACAAACGCTTGAAACGGGTGAGCCAGAGCTCCTCCTGTCGCTGTAAAAAGGAGCCATCGGCCAAATTGCGGGTTGCCATGACCGATTCACCCAGTTGTCGTTGTAGTTGACCAATGCTTGATATGTTGCGGGACTCTGTTTCATCGATGTCGAGTTGCAACTGACAGGCCGGGTGGTCTCTGCAACAATTCCAGGCGAATGGAGCGCTGCTCAAACGAAACGCATGGATTATTGTGTAATCCGCCTGCGCTGTTAATTTGCGAGCAAGGCGCAGCCGGAAGCTGGTCACGTGGAACCATGCAGTAGGCGTGGGTGACTGTCGAAGGAGTCCCTTGCCAGCCAAAACGTGATGGAGCATGGCCAGCATGTATGCCGGATCGCGCAACATGGGAGCAGGAAGGACAATGGCCCTCTCAACCAACTGAGCCGTTGCGTCTGGAATGTCACTTTGGTCCGCAATAATCAACAGGTCGATCTGATAGCGCTCACGCAAAACTTTAAGGGTATGAAATCCCCGTTGCGCGGTGCCGGTCCCGATTGGGTTCGGCATAATTGATGAAAGGAAGAGGAGCCTCGGCTGGACGGGTGACATTGCTAACCACCTGTGGTACGACGATAACCTTCTTGTCTCAGGCCAAACAGGCCGCAGACCAAGCCTGCGGAGCGGCTGAGAAAGATCAGGCTACGTCGTTTCTGGTAGGGAGAGACACCACAGCTAGCCAGCCCGGCAACCACCCCAGCGGCGAAATAGATCAGCACCTTACTCGTATTGCGTAAGATCATGACTTCAAGACTGAAAAGTCGACGCTCGACCATGACGGTTACAGTGCCGACCCGAAACGATCTTGACAACAACCAGGGAATTCTCAGCCGATCGGAAGGGACCGTTTCGAACACCCGGGCGCGATCAGCCCAAGCTGTGACGAGACCGGAGCGCCTTGCAAAAACTGAAAACATCGCATCTTCACCACCGGTCAGGGCGAAATCTTCATCAAAAAAAAGCTTGTTCTGCGTAAAGACACTGATGGCAACCAGAGCATTCCCACAATCGATATTACGGGAGGACAAACCACCTGGCTCCTGACGGGCCTCGAAAAAGCAGAGTCTGCTGTTCCATGCTGGAGTTCCTTCAGGGAAGACCCGAATCACAGGACCACCAACCAGATCTGCCTGACAGGTATCCTGAATAGCCAGCAATTCGCACAGCCAGCGAGAATCGGGGATTTCATCATCATCGAGGAATGCCAGAAAAGCGCTTTGCAGAGATATGGCATAGCGGGCAATCTGGTTGCGAACGAAAGAAATTCCCCGTTGTTCAACTTTCAGGTAATGGAGAGGGAAAGGGAAGCTTGCCTCTTGCGAAGCGCAGAGCGCCTCAGCAGAACCCTGATCATCGTTATCGGCTATCACCAGATGGAGTTCACATTCCTCGGGGAGCGACAAGGCACGAACACCTTCGAGAGTTTGTGACAACCCTTGAGGGCGTAAATAGGTAGCTATGCCGATGGTAATTCTCATTGATTTTGCCAAGACAAACCAAGCCAGGTAAAAATTCTGTCCGTGTTTCCGTTTCTCTCAGGTATTCTCCACTTAGGCTAGGTAAACAATGATGCTGTGTATAAACGGATAAAAAGGTTTAAATTCATGGCTGTAATTTGCTATCACCCAAGCCTGTAATCGTCCCACTCGACTACAAACAGCTTCAAGTTAACCGTTTCACCCCAGCTACATTACACCAAAACCACTGTCAAAACCAATACCAGATCGATCCTCCCGCTTTGGTACGCATCTGCCCTGCACGTTTCCTCAGTCAATACAAAGTAACATAAGTTTCACCAATAGCTCATGGGGCATTGATATTAGCCTCTTTCTTGGGTATCTTCTGTGTAGTCACAGCCCAAATTTGTGAAATGTGTAGACGCGCGCTCTAATGAACATAATTTGCGAGGATAACTACCTGCTGGTGATCAACAAGCTTGCTGGACAACTGCTGCAGGGCGCTCAGGCTGGGCGTGGCACTTTGCTGGAAGAGGCCAAGATCTGGATTAAGGCAAAGTATGACAAACCGGGCAACGTTTCTTCGGGGTTGCTGCTCCTACAGGTAAAGAAGCCCGTTTGAGTTATAATAGGTTGAAGTTCTAAGGAGGTGTCAGCTTGGTGGAGATCTTTTTGGAAACTGGACGCCATCATCAGATCAGGGTGCAGTTCGCCCACTGGGAGATTCCGATCCCAGGTGATGAGATGCAATTTGTCTCAGAACCAAATGATGATTGGTTAAGCTAACGGAGCAACAACACCTTGAAATCACTTAATGAGCTTTTCCGTATCGGCACAGGCCCTTCCAGCAGCCACACCATGGCGCCACACAAGGCCGCCGAGCGGTTTCTACAGCGCCACCCCGAGGCAGCAAAGTATCGGGTTACTCTGTTCGGCAGCCTTGCCGCTACCGGACGTGGCCATATGACCGACCAGGTTTTGATTGACACTTTTCAGCCTCGCTCTTGTGAAATTGTCTGGGTTCCGGAAGCCGAGTTACCCCTGCATCCCAACGGCATGAATTTTGAGGCATTGACTTCTACAGGTGATCTGATTGGGGAATGGGAGGTTTACAGTATTGGCGGCGGTGCTTTACAGGAGGCCGGTGAGACGCTTTCAACTGCTGATGTCTACGATTTAAATAGTATGGATGCCCTTTTGCAGCACTCAACTGAAACGGGAGAAACTTGCTGGGAGTATGTCAGCCATTGCGAGGGAGCAGAGTTCTCTCCGTTTTTGCATGAGGTTTGGGAGATGATGTCAGCCTCTATCGTGCGGGGATTGGAACACGTTGGTGTTCTGCCTGGAGGTCTGGGGTTAGGGCGTAAAGCTCAGGCCTTTTATCGTAAGGCGTCTCTCTACGGTCTGGATTCCAAGCGCAACGGTCTGCTCTGGGCCTATGCCCTGGCTGTATCCGAAGAGAATGCCGCTGGCGGTGTGATTGTTACGGCACCGACCTGTGGTGCGAGTGGAGTATTGCCGGCAGTACTGCGTTATCTGCAGGAGAGCCTCGAATGCCATACGGAAGATATACTGCGAGCCCTGGCAACAGCGGGCTTGATTGGTAATCTGGTTAAACACAATGCTTCGATCTCCGGGGCAGAGGTTGGCTGCCAAGGTGAGATCGGCACGGCATGTGCCATGGCAGCCGCAGCGGCAACTCAACTGCACGGAGGAACGGTGCGACAGGTTGAATACGCTGCGGAGATGGGCCTTGAGCATCACCTTGGATTAACCTGCGACCCAGTGCAAGGCCTGGTGCAGATCCCCTGCATTGAGCGTAATGCCCATGCCGCCAGTAGGGCTTTGAGCTGTTGTCATTTTGCTCTGCTTTCTGGAGGCGATCACAAAATCAGCTTTGACGAGATCACCCTTGTGATGAAAGAAACCGGTCAGGCACTACCGTCACTCTACCGGGAAACCTCTGGTGGCGGCATTGCCCAGGCCTATCGCCAGCGACAGTAGGATTAATTTACAAGACAACCACGGATTTTTATTTAACCTGCAAGGAGGAACAATCATGCGTAATCTGAAACCCCTGACAACCTTGATATTATTCGCCATTCTAAGTCTGCCGGTCACCGGTTGCATGCCCACTATGGGACAGCCCTTTCCAGTGAAACAGGTTCGCCAGATAGAGCTCGAGAAAACCACCATGGCGCAGATTCGACAGATGTTTGGTGACCCCTGGCGGACCGGACTTGAGGATGGTTTTCGAACCTGGACTTACGGCGAGTACTCTATGAAGATGACACGCGACCTGGTTATTCGTTTCGATAAGCAGAATGTGGTTAAATCCTATAGCTTTAGCTCTTCTTATCCCGAGGATAAGAATCTCTAGGAGCTTGCCGGACTACCAATAACCTGGTTGCTAGAATGCTGAGCAAACCGTATCAGGATGAATTCTGAAAACAACCCTCAACCCCCTCAGCATAGCTGAGGGGGGCCAAGCCAAAAGCCTGTACCCAGTCTCTAGTATCGCAGACATTCCCTTCGACCAGCATCGTCAACTGATCGTTGGTGATCGGGAAGTGATCGCATCCCTGCATCAACCGTATCATCGGTTTGATTATAAGCAGCGGCTGGTGTGCTTTGGTCACTTTTTCCTGACCCAGGGCTCGCGCGGTGAGGTCAAGAATTTCGTCATAGCTGTAGCTTTCCCCTCCGCCAAGGTGGTAGGTTTCGCTGATCGTTTCCGGCATCTCCAGTGCCCTGACAAAACTTGCCGCAACCTGTTGCCGAGCCACCGGTTGCATGCGATATTGTCCGTCACCGATAACCGGTACCACAGGTATCCTGCGAATCAGTTCTGCAAGCATGCCGACGAATTCGCTACCCGGCCCAAAAATCACTGAAGGCCGAAAGATGGTCCAGTCCAAGATGCTGTCACGTATCCGTTCTTCCGCCTGCCACTTGGTGCGATGATACTCAGAACTGCCCCGCTCGCGGGTACAGTTGGAGCTCATATGCAGGAATCGTTGTACACCATGTTCCTCTGCTGCTGTCAGCATGTTCCCGGTGCCCTCGACATGGATCTTCCTGAAAGTCACACCACGACCGGGAAACTCGCGGATGATGCCGACTAGGTGAATCACTGCATCGCAACCATTCAGAGCACCGATTAGACTGACGGCATCAGTGACATCGCCAGAATGAATCTCGACATTCTCCGTGACCGCCAGCTTGCTCTCCGAGCCCTCACGGACTAAAACCCGTACATTATGCCCGGCCGCCACCAATTGTCGACGCACCTCGCTACCCACAAATCCAGTCCCGCCAGTCAAAAAAACCTTCATTGCTTTATGAATTCCTTTTCTCGGTTTTTACCACGAGTCACGAACCGCAAATCAATTCAACTATACCAGCATTAAGCTGCTGTGAAATTTATGATTTGTTCGCAATATCAACAGAATTAGATATGCTTTATGGGCTGTCGCTAATTGTGTGGTTTTTGTGCAGCTTAAGCGCACAAGAGATCGGTGTTGGGCAAGGGATTGAAAATTGTTCGTTTTCACTTGACAGAACATCGTTATACCTTTATCAAAGACGAGGTGTGAATTTTCTTAAAAAAACTTTACTATCAATCTTAATATGTTGAATTTACTATGTTTGCGCGTTTAATTAAAATTGACACTAGAATTAAGGAGGTCGCTCAATGAAAACTGATCTGGATATTGTCTCCCCTCCGATTCCCGAGGAAATCCTGCAGCGCGTGGAGGCCAAAGGGATCAATCGTCGTGACTTTATCAAATTCTGTACGGCGACGACTGCTGCCCTGGCCTTACCGGTTAGCTTTATTCCTACCGTTGCCCAAGCGGTCGAGGACAAGCGTCCACCAGTGATCTGGGTTGAATACCAGAGTTGTTCTGGTGACTCGGAGGCTTTTCTGCGGGCCAACCAGCCCACTGCTGGCGAGCTCATTCTCGATCTGCTCTCGATTGAATACGCCGAAGTGCTCATGGCCGCTGCTGGCCATCAGGCCGAAGAAGCCAAAAACCAGGCAATGGAAAAATACAAAGGTCAGTATATCCTGATTGTTGAGGGTTCAATACCGACCGGTGCCGGTGGTGGTTACTGCACAATTGGCGGTCAAAGTGCTGTGGATGATTGCAAAAAACTGGTACAGAATGCCGCCGCTACCATTTGCGTTGGCTCCTGTTCCTCTTTTGGCGGAATCCCGGCCGCGGCACCAAATCCAACCAGTGCCGTTTCGGTAGGTAGTCTGGTGCCGGGCGCAGCCATCGTCAACCTGCCCGGCTGTCCTGTTAATGCTGACAACCTGACTGCAACCATCGTCCACTTTTTAACCTTTGGTAAGCTACCGGCGGTTGATCGCCTCGGCCGACCGAAATTTGCCTACGGCAAACGCATTCATGATAACTGCGAGCGGCGCGGCCATTTCGACGCTGGCCAATACGCCGAATCCTTCGGTGATGATGCCCATCGTCAGGGCCATTGTCTCTATAAGGTCGGTTGCAAGGGGCCGGAAACTTTCCACAATTGCCCCACCATCCGTTACAACGAAGGCACCTCCTGGCCGATCATGGCCGGACACGGCTGCATCGGTTGTTCGGAACCGGAGTTCTGGGACACTATGAGCCCCTTCTATCGGCGTCTGCCAAAAGTACCCGGTTTTGGTATCGAGGATACTGCCGACAAGATTGGTATAGGTCTGGCGGCAGCCACTGCAGTGGCTTTCGGCATCCATGGGGTAGCAAGCTGCTTCCGCAAGGGTGATTCCATGGAAGAAGACAAGACCGGAAAGGAGGGCTAACCGATGGCCAAAAGAATTGCCGTTGATCCAATCACCCGTATAGAGGGCCACCTGCGTATCGAAGCAATGATCGAGGGTGGCAAGATAGTTGACGCCTGGAGTTCTTCCACAGCTTTTCGTGGCATCGAGAAGATTCTCAAAGGCCGCGACCCCCGTGATGCCCATCATTTCACCCAGCGTTTCTGCGGCGTCTGCACCACGGTGCACTCCATGGCCAGTATTCGTGCCGTGGAAGATGCCCTGGATATCCAGATCCCTGATAATGCCCGCCTGATCCGCAACCTGATCATGGGCATTCAGAACGTGCAGGATCATGTGATTCACTTCTATCACCTGCATGCTCTTGACTGGGTCGACCTTGTCAGTGCTCTCTCTGCCGATCCGGTAGCGACCGCAAAATTCGCCCAATCGATCTCCAACTGGCCGAAATCGAGTGCCACTTATTTCAAGGGCATTCAGGACAAATTGGCAGCTTTTGCCGGCACCGGCCGACTCGGCCCCTTCCAGAATGCTTATTGGGGTCACAGTGCTTATAAGCTTCCTCCGGAAGCCAACCTGATGGCCGTGGCCCATTACCTCGAAGCCCTCGAATGGCAAAAGGATATCATCAAGATCCACGCCATTCTCGGCTCTAAAAATCCGCATCCGCAAACCTTCCTGGTTGGCGGCATGTCGATTCCGGTCGATCCGGATAGCCAGAATGCCATCAACGCCGACAAGATCGCTCACATCCGCAAATTGCTGCGCAAAGCCCGTGCTTTTGTCGAGCAGGTCTATATTCCGGACCTTTTGGCAGTGGCCCCGGCGTATCTCGACTGGGCCGGTATCGGTGGTGGGGTTGGTAACTACCTCTCCTACGGTGATTTCCCGATGGACAACAGTCCCGGCACCGGTAGCCTTTTCTTTCCCCGTGGCGTCATTATGGGCAAGGATCTGGCCAATGTCATGGAGATGGACGAGAAGAAGATTACCGAATACGTCACCCACTCCTGGTACGACTACTCTGGGGGCAACGATAAGGGGCTGCATCCTTACGATGGCGAGACCAATGACAACTACACCGGGCCGAAGCCTCCCTACGAGTTCCTCGACACCGATGGTAAATATTCCTGGGTCAAGTCGCCACGTTACATGGACCAACCGATGGAAGTCGGCCCGCTGGCGCGCATCCTGGTCGCTTATGCTTCCGGTGTGAAGGAAGTCGTGGATACCGTCAATTTCGTTCTCAAAACACTCGGTGCTCCGGCTTCAGCACTCTTTTCGACCCTTGGTCGTACTGCCGCCCGCGGCGTAGATGCCTTGCTGTTGGCACAGAAGAACGAGCTCTGGCTCGATCAGTTGGCCAATAATATGGGTCGCGGTATCTACGAGACTTTCAATAAAGAAAAGTGGGATCCGGCAACCTGGCCGAAAGAAGCACAAGGCTTTGGTTACCATGAGGCCCCGCGCGGTGCGCTTGGTCACTTCATCCGCATTGAGAACCAGAAGATCGCCAACTTCCAGGCCGTGGTTCCTTCAACCTGGAACGCCGGTCCACGCGATCCAGCCGGACAACTGGGGCCATACGAGTCGGCCCTGATCGGCACTCCGATCGCTGATCCAGAGAAGCCTCTGGAGATATTGCGGACCATCCACTCCTTCGATCCCTGTCTGGCCTGTGCTGTACACGTTATGGACGGTAAAGGCACAGAGATCGTTAAGGTTCGGGTCCTCTAATTAAGGAAGGAGGCGCATACTATGCACGAAATTCATTACGTGTGGCAATGGCCGGTTCGCATCTGCCACTGGATCAACGTGATCTCGATCGTCATGCTGTCGATCACCGGTTTTTTCATTGGCCGTCCGTTTATGACAGCACCTGACACCTCACTGTACATCATGGGCTGGGCGCGCATGCTGCACTTCTCCTTTGCTTATCTTTTTACGGTGTCAGTTGCGGCACGCATCATCTGGATGTTCATAGGCAACGAGCATGCCTCCTGGAGATCGTTTTTCCCATGGTTAACCAGAAAAGGGCGTGCGGAGTTTGTTGAAATGCTGCGCTACTATACCTTCACCGGTAAGCATACCTCCCGCGGGATCGGTCACAATCCGGTGGCGGCAACTGCCTATTTCGGTATTTTTATCCTCTTTATCTTTCAGATTGTCTCCGGTTTCGCCATCTACGGGCAGTTCGCTCCGGGCGGTCTATGGGATGGAATCCTCGGCGGGCTCAATGTTCTGGTCGGTAACCAATGGCTGCGCCTGATGCATCACGGTGTCATGTGGCTATTGGTCGGTTTCACCATAAATCATGTCTACAGTGGCTGGTTGATGGATGTGAAAGAGCGCACTGGGACCATGTCCGGAATCTTCAGTGGTTATCGTTTCTCCGCACGTAAGGACCATTGATGTCGATTCTGGTCCTTGGTCTGGGTAATACAATCATGACAGATGACGGTTTCGGGGTGGAAGTGGTCACAACACTTTCATCCCGTTACCATTTTCAAGGTCCGGTGAAACTGCTTGATGGCGGCACCCTCGGTCTGGATCTGCTGCCTCACCTGGAAGAGATTGAATCGTTGTTGATTATCGACGCCCTCGATATGCGCGCCGAACCCGGCAAGATTTTTCGTCTGCAGGGTGAAGAGGTGCCACGGGCGTTTGCCAGTAAGCTTTCAGTCCATCAGATGGGGCTGCAGGATCTGCTCGCCGTCTCTGAGCTACAGGGACATGTGCCGCGCAACCTGGTGGTCTGGGGTGTGCAGCCTGAATGCATCGAAATGGGTACAGAATTGACCTCAACGGTAGCTGCAGCTGTTGAGCCGGTGGTGACCAGCGTGCTGGATGAGTTGCAGAGTTGGGGGGTTCAGTACTAGGAGCCTGTCCGACGTGGACTTTTGTACTCTTTACCTTACCCTGTAAGTACAACCCTGAATTTTAGTAAAAAAATCTTTTTTATTCTGACTGAATTTGATAAGGTGCCGCAGTCGCGGCGTTTTTGACTAACGCCATATACTTAATGTCTCTGCGTCGGTACTTCGTTTCTATGGACCTGTTGATTTTTAGACAAAGACTTCTTATAGCTAACAGCAAGTGTTATAAATACAAATCCCGAGAAGGTTAATGCCTGGCTTGTTATTGAAATATTTTCAGTAACAGGCCGCTTCATTTTTTACATAACTATAGCCAGCACGTACGTGGCAAGGAGAACTTGCCGCAAACCCAGGGGAGTCACACCATGCAAAACCTTACCGCTCAGGAACTCGGGCTGAAAAGTGTCGGGGCCATCTATCGTAACCTCGGTTACGAAGAACTGTTTGAGCATGAGACTAAAAACAGTGAAGGCAAGCTTGCCGAAAATGGCACCATGATGGTAGATACTGGCAAATTCACCGGCCGTTCTCCCAAGGACAAGTATTTTGTTCACCAGAAGCCCTCTTTTGAAAACCTCGCCTGGGGCAAAATCAATCAGGCTGTGGCTCCCGAGATCTTTGATGAACTCTATACTGAAGTGATTGAGCACCTATCCGGCAAGGATCTCTATGTGACGGATGGCTTCTGCGGGGCCAATGAGAAGACCTGCAAATCAACCCGGTTCATCACCGAACTCGCCTGGCAGTCACATTTCGTCAAGAACATGTTCATCCGCCCAGCCGAAGACGAACTCGCCGACTTTGCCCCCCAGTTCACTGTCTACAACGCCTGCAATTTGACCAATAAGAATTGGGAGAAGCACGGTCTCAATTCTGAAGTCTTTATAGTCTTCGATATTGAGAAGAATGTGGCGATCATCGGTGGCACCTGGTATGGCGGTGAAATGAAAAAGGGCATCTTCACCATGATGAATTACTGGCTGCCGCTGCAGGGGATTCTCTCCATGCACTGTTCGGCCAATGTCGGAAAAGATGGTGATGTAGCGCTCTTCTTCGGCCTTTCCGGTACCGGCAAGACCACCCTCTCCACAGACCCCAAGCGTAAGCTGATCGGTGATGACGAGCACGGCTGGGATGATGACGGCATCTTCAACTTCGAGGGCGGCTGTTATGCCAAGTGCATCAACTTGAGCGCTGAGAATGAGCCAGAGATCTACAAGGCTATCCAACGTAATGCACTGCTGGAGAATGTCGTCGCCGACGACAAGGGCGTGATCGACTACGACAGCGATGCCAAAACTGAAAATACCCGGGTTTCCTACCCGATTGATCATATCGACAACCACGATGCCAGCCTCAAAGGTGGTCATCCTGAGAACATTATTTTCCTTACCTGTGACGCCTTCGGTGTTTTACCTCCGGTCTCCAAGCTGACCAAAGAGCAGGCGATGTACTACTTCCTCTCCGGTTACACTGCCAAGGTTGCCGGGACCGAGCGTGGTGTTACCGAGCCACAGGCGACCTTCTCGGCTTGCTTCGGCGAAGCATTCCTGCCGTTGCACCCTACGGCTTACGCCAAACTGCTCGGCGAGAAAATGGAGAAACATGATGTCAACGCCTACCTGGTTAACACCGGCTGGGTCGGTGGTGGTTACGGTGTCGGTAACCGCATGAGCATCAAGGCAACCCGTGCCTGCATCAACGCCATCCTGGATGGCAGCATCAATGATGTTGAATTTGATCAGACCCGCTGGTTCCGTCTCAATATTCCCAAAACCCTGCCAGGAGTCGATGATCAGTTACTTAATCCCCGCAATGCCTGGGCAGACAAGGACAACTTCGACAATACGGCGAATAAACTGGCAGGGATGTTTATTGAGAATTTCAAGAAATACACCAGCGAGAATGATGACTTTGATTATACTCAGGCTGGTCCGCAGGTCTGATCGCAGGAAGAATATCGTTGAAAAGGGCGTCCAATCGGGCGCCCTTTCTTTTTAGCGCGTTGACAAGCAAATACGAGCGTATAGGTTTATAGAGTATCCGGATACAAGGGGGAGTGTGTGCAACTCGAAATCTTTACAACCGGCGGCACTATCGACAAAGTATATTTCGATGCCAAAAGTACTTTTGAAGTGGGTGAACCACAAATCCTTGAGGTCCTGCGCGAAGCGAACCTGAGCATTGAGTATCAGGTAACCCCACTGATACGCAAAGACAGTCTTGAGTTGACCAATGAGGATCGGGCCATTATCCGCCTGGCAGTAGAGAAATCAATGGCTGAACAGGTTGTCATTACTCACGGCACTGACTCCATGACGGACACAGCCAGGGAACTCATTGGCATCAGCGGCAAGACTATTGTGCTGACCGGTGCCATGCAGCCAGCCAGGTTTCGTTTCACTGACGCGGTGTTTAATATTGCCAGTGCCATGATGGCGGCACAAACCCTGTCTGCTGGGGTTTACATTGCCATGAACGGGCAAATTTTTGACCCATGTAAAACGCGCAAAAATATCGAGTTAAGCCGTTTCGAATGCGCCTGACCCCCTGCTTACACCTACTTCCTGCAAGATGAGATTTAAGCTCTCTGGTTTGAAAGGTTTTTCGGGTCAGAGGATCTGACTGAGGAACAGCTTGGTCCGCTCATGTTGTGGATTATCAAAGAAATCGTGCGGGTTATTCTGCTCGACGATCTGCCCCTCATCCATGAACATAACCCGGTCAGCAACACTCTTGGCAAAACCCATCTCATGAGTGACCACCAGCATAGTCATGCCCTCTTCGGCCAGATCGATCATAACGTCAAGAACTTCTTTGATCATCTCCGGATCAAGGGCAGAAGTTGGTTCGTCAAAAAGCATGACTTGAGGTTTCATACAGAGACTACGGGCAATCGCCACACGCTGTTGCTGGCCACCGGAAAGCTGACCGGGGAATTTCTCCGCCTGCTCGGCTATATGGACCTTTTCCAGGTACATCATCGCCATCTCTTCTGCTTCTTTTTTTGGTGTTTTACGCACCCATATCGGCCCCAGAGTTAGATTCTCAATAATTGTCAGGTGAGGGAAGAGATTAAAGTGCTGGAAGACCATGCCGACTTCGGCACGAACTTTTTCAATGTTCTTGATGTCATTGGTCAACTCAGTGCCATTGACGATGATCTGACCACGCTGGTGCTCTTCAAGCCGATTGATGCAGCGGATCAAGGTTGATTTACCGGAGCCCGAAGGACCACAGATGACAATCCGCTCCTGCGACTTTACCTGCAGGTTAATGTCGCTGAGTACGTGGAAATCACCGTACCACTTATGCATGCTGCTGACTTCAATAATTGGTGTACCAGCACTTGTGTCATCAGTCTGAGCTTGAGTTTCATTCATAATATCTCGCTAGTTCCGGCCTGCGTAAAATTCAGTGGCCCGTGTGTAATTCTTTTTCCAGTTTTCGACTATAACTCGACATTGCGTAGCAACAGATAAAATAAAGAACCGCCAGGAAGATATATGCTTCGGTCGAGTAACTGGTCCACTTAGGGTTTGACAGGGTGACCTTGGTCGTCTTCAAAACATCATAGAGTGCGATAATAACCACGAGGGAGGTATCCTTGAAAACTGACAACAGAACCCCCACCGTTGGTGGTATAACAATCTTCAATGCCTGTGGCAGAATAATCAGCCGCATCGACTGGTTATAGTTCAGCCCCAGCGAGTCAGCCGCTTCAAACTGCCCACGTGACATAGCTTGCAGACCACCGCGCACAACTTCGGCGACATAGGCTGCAGAAAAGAGAATAATGGCCGCTTGCGCGCGCAATACCTTGTCAAGCGTTACACCATCAGGCAGAAACAGAGGAAACATCACTGACGACATGAACAGCAGGCTGATCAGCGGCACTCCGCGAATCATCTCGATATAGACCACACACAGAGTCTTGATCGCAGGCATTTTTGATTGCCGACCAAGAGCCAGAATCACTCCAATCGGGTAAGCAGCCACGATGCCAAAGAGGGCAAGCATAAAAGTCAGCGGCAGTCCACTCCATTGGTCGGTCTCAACAACTGGCAGACCGAAGATGCCACCATACATCAGGCTCGCCATAACAACCAGATTGATCAGCCAGTAGATACCAAGAGACTTTTTCCAGTGATTGCGATTTTTGGAGTAAACAACCAGTGCTATGAGCAGCACCATGGCGAGTCCAGGCCGCCATTGCTGGTCTTCGGGAAAAAAACCGAAGAAGATAAAGTTTATGTTTTGTGGGATAACTGACCAGCAGGCACCATCAGTTTCACGGCAAACCTCAGCGCTGGTATTCCAGACACTATTAACAAATGCCCAGCTAAAAGCTGGCGGTATCAACTGCCAGAACAGCAGCATTACGATCACTGTCAAGAGCGAGTTATACCAGTTATTGAACAGATTGCTGCGTAGCCAACCGATGACGCCAACTTCCGTGACCGGAGGCTTGAGAAATTCGCGAGTTGCTTTGGTGGTCGGGTTGCTCATAAAGTCACCTCTCCACCAGTACCATTTTTTTGTTGTATATGTTCATAAATAAGGATGTCGACAAACTGAAAGAGAGGTAAACCAGCATAATCAACGCAACCCCCTCAATGGCCTGTCCGGTCTGGTTGATTGTGGTATTGGTTACAGCAACAAAATCCGCATAACCTATGGCAATCGCCAGAGAACTGTTCTTGGTCAGATTAAGCAACTGGCTGGTAAGCGGTGGGATGATAACACGCAGGGCTTGTGGAAAAATCACTAGATGTAGCACTTGTCCAGGACGCAGCCCAACAGACATAGCCGCTTCAATCTGCCCCCGACTGACCGACTGGATACCAGCACGCACTATCTCGGCAACAAAGGCCGCAGTATAAAACACCAGGCCCAGTAGCAATGCGCTGAATTCCGGGCTGATCGTTATACCACCCTTGAAATTAAAACTTTGCAGTTCGGGTACATTCATCGCTGTTGGCGCACCATAGAACAACCAGGTCAACAGCGGCAGACCGAGACAAAGTGCCAGAGTAACCCGAATTATCGGAAATATCTGTCCTGTCAGCGCCTGCCGGCGGCGTCCCCAGCGGTTCAACCCCCAACCGGCAACCAGAGCTATCAACAGCACCCATCCCATCGCGGTATGCGCCGCATGAGCCTCGGGAACCGCGAAGATCAGACCGCGATTACATAAAAACACACCGTTAAAAGGATTGAGTGCCTGACGCGGCGAGGGGAAAGTCTCATAAAAGATAGCGTACCAGAAGAACAGTTGCAGCAGCACTGGAATGTTCTGCATAACCTCGATATAACCGGCCGCAAGCCTTGCCACTAACCAGTTACTAGAAAGCCTTGCGATGCCGATAAAAGTACCGAGGATAACGGTCAGAATAACCCCGATAAAAGAAACCTTGATCGTATTAAGCGCACCGACCAGTAAAGCATCGGCATAACTGTCAGCGGCAGAATAATCAACCATCGCTTCGCCGATTTCAAAGCCAGCTTCGGTTTCAAGAAAACCGAAACCGGTCGCAATCGACTGTCGTTCCAGATTCGCCTGGGTATTAGTGAAGAGGTAGTAGCAGACCGAAGCAACCAGCAGCAGAGCAGCAACCTGAAAAACAATGGCTCGCTTGGCCGGATCACGCCAGAAAGGCGCGGCACTCGGCTGCAGTCCTGCATCAGGTGTAATAGATGGCTCGCTTTGCAAAGGTGATCCTGTATGATATGAGCAGACTGAAACTAAGAACGATACTATACACCTGAGAATCAGGGAAGGCGTCACATGTGACACCTCCCCCGAGCAGTCTACAGTCGACTATTTGAATGGTGGCGAATACATCAGACCACCATTGGTCCAAAGAGCGTTCAAACCACGCTCAATACCAAGAGTCGTGTTAACACCAACGTTACGCTCGAAAATCTCGCCGTAGTTACCAACCTGTTTGATGATATTATAGGCCCATTTCTCATCAAGACCGAGAGCCTTGCCGTTGCCCTCAATTACACCAAGGAAACGCTGTACCATCGGGTCTTTGCTCTTGAGCATCTTATCAACATTTTGGGAAGTGATCCCCATTTCTTCAGCGTTAATCATTGCCAGCACGGCAAAATCAACGATATCACGCCACTGATCATCACCATGACGAACGGCTGGAGCCAGAGGCTCTTTGGAGATAATTTCAGGAAGAACCACATAGTCCTTAGGGTTAGGTGCAATCGCACGGGTTCCCGCCAACTGGGAAGCGTCTGAGGTCAACACATCACAACGTCCAGCAAAAAAGGTCTGGGCCAGTTCAGAAGTTGACTCGATAACCACAGGCGTCCAGTCCATTTTGTTGGTACGGAAAAAATCAGCAGCATTCTGCTCAGTTGTTGTTCCCGGCAGGACGCAGATCGTCGCACCACTGAGGTCTTTCGCACTTTTTACGCCAAGCTTTTTAGGTACCATGAAGCCCTGACCATCATAGTAGTTAACTGTCACAAAGTTCAATCCAAGCTTGGTTTCGCGGCTCAAAGTCCGGGTGGCATTACGAGTCAGCAGATCAATTTCACCGGACTGCAGAGCAGTAAAACGCTGCTGAGCGGTCAGAGGAGTGAACTTAACCTTGCTGGCATCACCAAAGATGGCAACAGCTACGGCACGGGCAGTATCAACATCCAAACCTTTCCAGACACCTTTGTTGTCCGGCATACCAAAACCAAAAACGTTACCATTTACACCAGCTTGAATAAAACCTTTTTTCTTTACTGCATCGAGGTCTTTGCCAGCAAAGGCAATGCCTGCGGCCAGCAAGGAAAGAATAGTAACCATTACTGTCAGTCTGCTCAGTTTCATCGGCCGATCTCCTTAAATAAGTTATGGGGTTTGAAAAACTTGATCCACGAAAGACCCTGCAAAATAAAACAACGTGTTAAAATATACGTTGTGCTACCGTAGCTGTCAATTGCCTAATGGATAATTTCTTTACCGTACGTTTTGTTGTGGGTGTTTGGGTCCAGCGATCTGCCACGCTTGACACACACGAGTAAACTCACGGATATCTCGTCAGCAACTTCACGGCTAAGCAGGCTTGACATATGCATATTCATAAATAAGAATGTATTGTTGTAGAAACTAGGTGGCGTCTTGGGAGAGCTTGGTATGAAACTAAAGGATCTGGGTGAATTGGGACTGATCGAACAGATCCGGCGAAGTGTACCGGTAAAGCCCGGTGTGCACCGCGGTATCGGTGATGATGCCGCAGAAACAAGTCTTCCAGAGGGACACCACCTGCTCACTTCGACCGACTTACTGATCGAGGAGATCCACTTTCGTCACGACTGGACCTGCTGTGAGGATCTCGGTCACAAGGCAGTGGCTGTCAACCTCAGCGACATCGCCGCCATGGGTGGCATGCCGCGCTATCTATACCTGGGGTTGGCTTGTCCCGGCGAAACCAACTTGGACGATATTAACGCCTTTCTCAAAGGCGCACTCGACGAAGCAGAGCAGCATAACGTGACCCTTGTTGGTGGTGATACCTGTCGTAGCCCCGGGCCGTGGATGATTTCGGTTACTATAGAGGGGAGCGTTACTGCACATCAGGCCATCGGTCGCGACGGCGCACAACCTGGCGACCTGATCATGGTCTCCGGAACCGTGGGCGACAGCTCTTTGGCCTTGCACTTGTTAAACGACGGCATAGAACCGGAGGAGGCCCTGCTGGCCCGCCACCATCGGCCGACAGCACAGGTTGAGCTTGGTTGTCTGCTTGGCGATAATCGCCTCGCCAGAGCCATGATCGATATTTCCGATGGTCTGGCTGGAGATTTGGAGCATATCCTGCAAGCCTCTGGAGTTGACGGTCTCATCGAAGAGGACCTGTTGCCCCTGTCAAAGACTTTTCGGCAATACATTGACAGGGCTCCCGGCCTGCAGGAACTGGCCCTCTACGGTGGTGAAGATTATGAGCTACTCTTTACTGTAGCCCCTGATAAGCTGACTGAGGTCACTGCTCTTTGCCTTGAACGAAAGCTGTCGATTACCACAATCGGGGTCATTCAGAAGGGTTCCGGGGCTCTTTCGCTCCAGGATAAGAGAGGAGTGGTACGACCCATCCTTGTCAGTGGCTATGACCATTTTTGTTCAGAGATGTGATTCAAACAACAGGCTTGAAGCTATTGAGGCAAGATGACGGAGACCTCTACTCACACATGGACAGGTGACGATCTCTCTGACGCTGAATTTACGGCGATCGCGAACCTACTGCGTGAGCGGCGTCAGTTTGATCTCGACCAATATAAGGATCGCTGTATCCGCCGGCGGATTGCCAAACGTCTCCGTATCTGCCAAGTCGCTGATTTTGCCTCCTACCTGAGCCGACTGGAGATGGATCGAGATGAGCTGGATACTTTGCTGGCGACCATCTCCATCCATGTTTCCCAGTTTTTTCGCAATCCGGACACTTACCGAATTCTTGAGCAAAAAATCTTGCCTGACCTTTGTCAGCGGGCCCAGGCTGCTGGTCGAACCGAACTGACACTTTGGAGTGCCGGATGTGCTTCCGGTGAGGAGCCATATTCCCTGGCCATGCTGGTTGATGACCTGGCCACGGCAGATCTTGATATCCATATCATGGCCACTGACATCAGCAAGCCAATACTGGAAACAGCTCGTTCCGGCAGCTTTGATGCCTCTCGCTTGAAAGAAGTGCCACCTGCGGTTCTTGAGAAATATTTTCAGGCTGAAAATGGTCGTTATCAGCTCATTGAGCAGGTACGAGACAAAGTTGAGTTTCTGCAACACAATCTCATGACCGCCAGTAATTACCCCGCTGCGGATCTGATACTCTGCCGCAATGTTCTGATTTATTTTACACGATCGGAACAGGAGCGCATCCTGTCTCGCTTTGCAACAGAACTGCCAGAGCACGGGGCTCTGATCCTGGGCCGGGCAGAAACTATAACCGGCAGCACCCGCCAGTGCTATCAAACGGAATTCCCAGCGGAACGAATTTATCGCCGTACGGCTGAACCTGTTACCGCACCTGTCATTTAGGAGGCTGGCTCTCCATTGGTGATGCACTCGAGACAGCCAGCCGATAAGGAGTAGAATCATGCGTGTTGAAATCAGTCATAAATTCATTATCGGATTCATGGTCGTGGTTGTCGCAGGCATTCTCGTCAACCAGGCCGTCCCTTATATCGACGCGATACAGCCAGAGTTCCGGCAAGTTTTTTCAATCTTTTGCTCACTGGTTGTTGGCCTGATCATTGGCGCACTCTTTTCCCGGGCGTTCACCGCAAACATTCGCTGTCTGACCTCGGCTGGTGACCGTATCAGTCAAGGGGACCTGTCTGCGGAAATCCAGTTGAAGGCGGGCAGCTTTCCTGATGAGACCAGCGACCTGGCAAATTCTATAAATCACATTCAGGAGAGCTTGCGTGCCCTGGTCGGTGACATCCGCAGTATCGCCTTCAGGGTTGCTGGCTCGGCGCAAAATCTCTCCGGGACCTCGCTGGAGATGTCCGCTTCGTCTCAGGAAGTTGCCAGTACTGTTGACCAGATCAGCAAGGGAGCTGAAACCCAGGCGGAGATGGTGGAGAAATCGAACCGACTCTTCAAGGAAGTGGCAATGTCAATCAATCTGGTCGCGTCTTCAGCAAAGAAAGTCGCCGAATCGGCTCACCAGACGGTGGAAACCGCCAATAGAGGCAGTGAACTGGCGGGCGTCAGTCTCGGCAGCATTCGTCAAGTCCTTGCCGAAGTGGAGAGCAGTGGTCAGCAGATGGTTACTTTCCTTGCGCAGTTGCAGAAAATCAGTACATTTGTTGAAGTCATCAACGGTATTGCCCAAAAAACCAATCTACTTGCCCTGAACGCCACGATCGAAGCTGCACGAGCTGGTGAATATGGTCGCGGTTTTACTGTGGTTGCAGATGAGATCCGCAAATTGGCTGATTCGACCACCATCTCTGCCGACGAGATAACCAGTCTGGTAGAGGGGCTCAGTGATGAAGGTCAGCGGGTGCAGTCTTCGATGGCTCAGGTTATTGAGGAGATGGAGAGCAGTCGCGAGGCAGTCGACCGGACTGACCAGACGTTCTCGGTGATTACTCAAAAGGCCGAAGGCACCCAGGCCAAGGCCAATAGTATCGCTGAGTTGTCGGAGCACCAGATCTCCAGCGCCGAACGCATCACCCAAGCAATTGACGAAATTGACAAGGTGGTTTCCGATAACGCGGCAGCAACCGAGCAAGTCTCTGCTGCGACACAGGAACAATCCGCCTCCATGGAGGAGTTGGCCCAATCGGCCAAGGACCTTTCCACCATGTCGGAGGCAATGCTCCAGATCGTCAAGCAATTTAAGTTGGTTAATAAGGAACAGGGCTGATCTATGGCCTTGACCCTGATCTTTACCCTTGCCGAAGAGGTTTACGGCCTGGAAATAGGTGCCGTTCAAGAGATCATCGAGGACCCTTCTCTGCATTATGTGCCACTCGCCAAGGGGGTTCTCACCGGAGCCATCAATTTTCACGGACAGGTCCTCGCGGTGATCGATCTGCCAGCTCTGCTCGGCTTTGTTGGGGCAGGACACGACCACCGGCACGTGGTTTTGACCCCGGAATTCAGATCCCTGGTATTAATGGTCAGCGGCATCGAAAAAATTATCGAGCTGGATCTTTCGGGACTGCAGCCAACCCCGGCAAATACCGAGAGCAAGGCAATTCGTGGCGTCGTTGATCTGGACGATATGATGGTTAACCTGCTTGACACGGATGAAGTATTCAACCGACTGGAGAATATTTATGCTGGAATTAAATAGGAGGAACTTATGGCTTTGCGGGTGATGGTTGTTGATGATGCACTTTTTATGCGCAATATGCTCAAGGACATCTTTGTCCGGGCAGGTTACGAAGTGGTCGCCGAAGCGGAGGATGGTGAAATGGCTCTTGGGCTATATCAAAAGACCAGGCCGGACCTGGTGACTATGGATATAGTCATGCCCAAGAAAAGTGGTATCGATGCGTTGCGGGATATTATGGCTGAAGACCCGGATGCCTGTGTGGTAATGGTCAGCGCCCTTGGCCAGGATTCACTAGTCCTTGACGCGGTTGAATCAGGGGCAAAAGATTTTATTGTTAAACCGTTCAAAGAGGATAAAGTCCTCGAAATCGTCAAACGGATTACAGGACATCGCTGAAAAGCCTCCGGAAACTGTTATGGACATGTCCCAGTACCTGGATCTTTTCTTAAGTGAAACCCGGGAACATATCAACAACCTTAATAAGCTGGTCGTCACCCTGGAACAGGAACCTGGCAATCGGAAAACGATTGACGCCCTGTTCCGTGAGGCGCACTCTATCAAGGGCATGGCTGCAACCATGGGCTTTGATCGCACGGCCAAGCTGGCCCATTTCCTCGAAGACCTCCTCGACGGTTTTCGCGCTTCAGGCAAGGTTCCGGCTACGACAATCGATTTCCTCCTGATCGGTATCGACCTTCTCGATGGCCTCCTTGATGACCTGCAAGCTAATCGGCCGGAAAGAGCAGTCGATGCTTTTTTGCGTGACCATTCACAGGATGAAGCGATCCCGGTCGCTGAAATTCTGGAAGAGCCTTTCTCTGCGGCTGATATTGAAGATGCACTTGAAGAAATTACACCTATAACAGAGATAGAGTTGGAATCCGAATCGGAGACGGCCACTGGCGTCAAGGTGGCTTCATATGTCCCCGAAGAAGAACCCGTCCCAGAAAAAACAGAGGCTTTTCAAATCCTTGTTGACCTGGCCGAAGACACTCCGGCAGTAGCTTGCGGTATCCTGGTCCTGCGTGAGGTGGAGAAATTCGGCGAGTTAATAGCAAGCAAGCCGGATATGGCTGACTTGCGCGGCGATGCTCCCTGTCGGCAAATCCAGGCTTGGCTGCGCACTCCGCTGGACAAGGAGCATATAGAGAAAACCTTAATGTCAATCAGCGGGGTCGTCAGGGTTCGTTTTATCGACGACCGCCGCAAGGAAGACCATTGCCGCCGCGATGAGGATACCCGCACCATTCGCGTCCGCACCGGCCTGCTTGATCAGTTTGTCAACCTGACCGGAGAACTGATCACTCATCGCCACATGCTTAATACAGCAACAAGCAGTCGCGACTGGGAGAACCTGACTCAGACACTTGGTAAAACCAGTCGCTTGATTGACGATCTGCATCACCATGTTCTCCAGGCTCGCCTGATGCCGTTAGAAAATATTGCCGGACGGTTGCCACGTATTGTTCGCGATATAAGTCGCAAAACCGATAAAAAAGTCACTCTGCGCCTGGCTGGTACCAATATCGGTATCGATCGCGCTATTCTTGAGGAATTGACTGATCCTCTGGTACATCTTGTCCGCAACGCCGTGGATCACGGTATTGAAAAAGAGGGTGTTGTCACGGTTTCTGCCTGCCGTGAAAAAGATCTGGTTCTGGTTGAGGTTGCCGATAACGGCAAAGGTATGCACCCTGGTCTATTACGTCAGAAAGCTGTGGATTGTGCTCTGCTGACATCTTCACAGGCCGCCGACTTAAGTGACAATGATGTCCTGATGCTGGTCTGCCGGCCAGGGTTTTCCACTTCAGAAAAGGTCACGGAGACCTCCGGTCGCGGTGTGGGCATGGATGTGGTCAAGTCCGCGATCAGCAAGCTCGGCGGAACTCTGAAAATCATTTCTGCACCCAATGAGGGAACCCGCTTCCAGATGCGGTTGCCACTCTCCATTGCCATCATCAAAATCGTCTTGGTAAGTTGTGCCGGGCATCTTCTGGCTATCCCTATCACCCGCGTTCAGAGGACTTTGGATATACCGACCAGTGAAATCCAGGGCTTTGGTCACAAACGGGTATTTCGTCTCGGCGAAGAAGATGTCAGCCTCTACTCACTGACAGCCGTTCTTGGTCTGCCGGCAGTCCCGGCAGGAGAAATCACCTGGGTGGTTCTGACTGAAGTACAGGGCCGACGTATCGGCTTGCAAGTAGATCGCTTTATTGGTCACCGTGAGGCTTTCGTTAAAAGCCTCGGGTTCCCCCTGAACCTCTTGACCGGCTTGAGTGGTGCTGCCATAGAAGGCGACGGTCAGGTTGTTTTTATTGTCGACCCACAGTCTTTGTTTGATAATCGTAACTTTGATACAGAAGGCTGTTGATGAGACAGCCCACCTGGAGGATTCGATGACCTTTCGTGAACTGAACAACGTCCAGCTGGATACCTTGAAAGAGCTCAGCAATATAGGTATGGGACATGCTGCAACGGCCCTTTCACAGATGATCGGTCAGACCGTAAATCTGCGGGTCCCTCATATCACGATCACCGAAATCAGTCAGGTACCGGAGTATCTAGGCGGTGCGGAAAAGCTGATAGTTGGTATCACCTTACAGATTCTTGGTGATGCCCGTGGCAGCATCATGCTGCTCTTTCCCCAGGATAGCGCTCATTACCTGCTTTGCAATTTACTTGGTCACCAGGAAAAAGGGTTGATCATGAATGAAGTGAATGTCTCGGCGTTGAAAGAGGTCGGTAATATCCTAGCTTCGGCATACCTCAGCGCCCTGGGCAACCTGCTAGACAAAACCATGATTCCCTCGATTCCCATGCTTGCTTATGATATGGCCGGTGCAGTGGTCGATTACGTTTTGATTAATTTGAGCCAGTCTGGTGATCTGGCCATGATTGTGGAAACAGATTTTAGTGGCGACTCGGACCAGGATTTTGCCGTCAAGGGGCATTTCTTTCTGTTGCCAGATCCGGCAACCCTCGACATTTTCCTTAATGTTACCGGAGAGCCTCATGAGTGAACGAGTCAGCATCGCCCAGGCTCGTATAGATCGGGCTCCAGAGGTTCTCAAAGCTTATGGTCTCGGTTCTTGCCTCGCGGTCAGTCTTTATGACCCGGAAGCCGGGATCGGCAGTCTGGGGCACATGCTTTTACCGTGCCGCCCAGAGAAAACCCCACTTGGTTCGGAGAGCAAATATGTCGATACCGGAATTTACCAGATGGTGGATGAACTGGTGCGGGCCGGAGCTAACCGGGAAAGACTTGTGGCCAAGATAACCGGTGGTGCCAACATGTTCGAAACAGTCTACCAGACGTTGATTAACAGTATCGGTGCCCGTAACGCCAGGAGTGCACGGGTGACTCTTGCCGAACTTGGCATCCCCCTGCTCGGTGAAGAGGTCGGCGGCAACCGGGGGCGCACGGTCGAGTTTGATCTTGCCTCTGGTAATATGATGGTTTACTGTGCCCGTGAAGTTGGACAGATATCCATTTAGACAGTTTTTCAGGAGTCTCCAATGATAAAATGGAACTTTTTCTCTGTATGGCATTTTAGCGCTTTTATGACATTGTTTCTTGGCGCTTTCCTTGCGATCACAGCTACTTCTGTTTGGGCGATCGCTCTCAATGATGTTATTCACACTCTGGAAACCCCCTTTCAAACCAAAACAGCCAAAGAATTAAGGATCTTTGACTATTCCGCCGACTTTTTCCAGGAATCGAAGATCGCTTCACTCGACCGATTGCAGCGTGCAACCGGTCGTGTCGAGGTCTCTTTCGATTATAAACGTCCGCAAACGGTACCGGATGTCATGTTCCGCTGGCAGTATGAGCAGCCAACCACCCAGGAGATCGTTTCCGACGGCAAGACTTTGTGGGTCTATCTGCCGGAAAACAACCAAGTGATCCAGTCAGATATCGAAATGATCAACAAGTCCCGCCAGAATGATCCTATGACTTTTCTCACCGGGCTCGGTAACCTCTCACGGGACTTTTTGATCCGCTGGGCCACGCCGAACACCGACATTGATGGCAATTATGTTCTGGAGTTGACTCCGCGGCGTGCCTCCTCGTTGATAAATCGTCTGGTCATCGTCGTTGATCGTTTTGCCGTCGAGGCCGACCAGAACCGCGCTAAGGAGGCTAATTCTCCTCAAGACCCCAGGCTTGAGCCTAAAGATCTCGGACCTGCGTCTCGGAATCCCAGATTGGCGTCGCCATCCAGAAGAGGCGATGGTGGCTTTCCCGGCTACAAAAATGATCTAAACGGCCTCTGGTTCCCGATCATGTCAACCACGGTTTACGATCCCAACGGCAATAGCACCATCATCGAATTCAGCAACCTGCGGGTCAACCTCGGCATTTCGAGGATGACCTTTAACTTCATTCTGCCGGCAGGCGTTCAGGTAGTCAGGCCGACTGGTAAAGAGATGGGTTTCTAAACTGTTTTATAAAGGATGAAAAGGACGCAAAATGACAAAACTCACGCGTGCCGAAGTTATGAATAGAGCAAGTTTCTTGCGTAGCAATGGCAAGATGATACTTAAGTTCGATCTTTCAGGGCTTGAGAGTATCGACGAAGTAAAAAAAGTTGTCAAATACTTCAGTACTCTGGTTTCCAATATGCCCAAAAAATCGATGGTCGGTCTAGCCGATTTTAACGGCTTGATAGTTACTGAAGAGGTGACCCAGGAGTTGATCTGCTTGGCAGAAGCCTGTAGCCCCTATTTTCGCGCGACGGCGATGATTGCTAATGATGACGCCACTAAAAGTCTGGCTAATGCTGTGATCAACCATTTCGGGAAGATCAATATGCCGATTTACCAAGAAGAAGCGTTAGCCAAGGAGTGGTTGTTCACTCAGTAGCTGAGAGGGCTTACTAATGGGGATCTTTATTGGCAACATACGTCCACCTATAAACACATAAAATGAAGTATTAACACAGCCGTCGCCCCGGAGGAAACCTTTCTTCCCGGGGCGGTTTGTGTTATAACTCCCCGAATATTAGAAGAAAATCAGCATCAACACCCCTGTGCATCTCTGAGGAGGGACCCTCGTTGAAAAAATACAATGTCAGCCTGGTCAGTCTGGGCTGTCCAAAAAACCTGGTGGATGCCGAAGTCATGCTCGGTCATCTGCCTGCCGAGCGCTTCACTATTGTCACCAATGACAGTGAAGCGGATATTATCGTGGTCAACACCTGCGCTTTCATCAGCGAGGCGCAGAAAGAATCGGTGGAAACCATCCTCGAGGTGGCTGACCATAAGAAGAATGGCCGCTGTAAACTCCTGATCGTCAGTGGCTGCCTGCCGCAACGCTACCAGGATGAGCTGGCAAACGAACTGCCTGAAGTCGACTTCTTTATGGGTACGGCCGATGCCCCACGCATCCTCGAACTGCTCGATAGTCATCTGCAGGGAGAGCAACAGCAGGAGATTGGCCTGCCTGACTACCTTTATGATCACACCACTCCGCGAGTTACTTCGTCACCTTTTTACTCGGCGTATGTCAAAATTGCCGAAGGTTGCGTCAACCACTGTTCCTACTGTGTCATCCCGAGTATTCGCGGCACTTTGCGGTCACGAACCATCCCGTCGGTTGTCGCCGAGGTTGAACGGCTGGTCGAGAGCGGTGTCAAAGAGATCAACCTGATTGCCCAGGACGTGACCGCTTTCGGCGCCGAGCGTGGCAACGGCCCTGAGTTGGTACCCCTACTGCGTGAATTGGTGAAAATTGACAAACTTGTCTGGCTACGCTTGCTCTACGCCTATCCAGACGGCATTACTGATGACCTGCTCGACCTGATTGCTGCTGAAGAGAAAATCTGCAGCTACCTTGACTTGCCGATCCAGCATATCGACGATCAGATTCTGGCCGCGATGAACCGCCGGGTTGATGAGGCCGGCATCCGCGCGCTCCTGGAGCGTATTCGCACCCGTATTCCGGATATCACCTTGCGAACCTCGCTGATCGTCGGCTTTCCCGGCGAAACCGATGAACATTTCCGCAAATTGCTTGCCTTTGTCGAAGAGGGACACTTTGAACGTCTCGGCGTGTTCCGTTATTCCCGCGAAAAAGGCACCTCGGCCGCAAAACTCGACCATCAGGTGCTTGCGCGCACCAAGCTGTCGCGCTACAAACGCCTGATGAAGGCTCAGTCACGGGTCTCCTTCAGTAAAAATCTGGCATTGAAGGGACGTATCGAGCCGACCCTGGTGGAGGGTTACAGCGAAGAGACAGAATTGCTGCTGCGTGGCCGCAGTATCCGCCAGGCCCCCGATGTTGACGGCCAGGTCTACATTACTTCTGGACAAGCCGATGTCGGTGACATTGTCGATCTGAAAATTACCGACTCTTCCGAATATGATCTGATCGGCGAAATCTGTGAGGAATAGCCTTGCCCTGGAATCGCCCTCTGATTATCGGCCTCCTCGTGGTGCTATTGGCACTGACCTGGTGGCGACTGCAGCCTGAAGACGAGGAAATCCGCCGCAGCCAGCTGATGATGGGAACAGTCGTCGAAATCATGGCTGGTGGGCAGGGTTTCGACAAACTGGACGCTGCTGTTGATGCCGCCTTTGCCGAGATGGCAAGATTGGACAAGCTGCTCAGCAGCCATAACCCCGACAGTGACGTCTCCCGTCTTTCACAAAGCGACCATGGCGGTGACGTCGCAGCGGCAACGGCTGAGGTGATTGCACTTGGCCTGGAGGTTGCTCAGCGCAGTGACGGGGCTTTTGACCTGACTCTCGGCAGGCTGAAATCTCTTTGGGGTTTCGACCAGGAAACACCGACCGTTCCCAACCGGGATGCTCTCGCCACCGCTCTGGCTGGAATCGGGCCGGAAGCCTTATCTCTGGAAGGTCAACAAGTCAACAAGCGGGCTCCGCAGCTTCAGGTTGACCTTGGTGGTATTGCTAAAGGCTATGCTGTCGATCGGGCAATTGCAGTGCTCAAGCAGTATGGTGTTACCAGCGCCGCAGTCAATGCCGGTGGTGATATGTATCTGCTTGGCCAGCGTTCCCGGCGTGCAAAACACCCAGAGCGTTTCTGGCGTATCGGCCTCCAGCATCCCCGTCAAAAGGATGCTGTGCTTGAGACGGTTCAGGTTCGTGATCGCGCCGTGGTTACTTCCGGGGATTATGAGCGCTTTTTTGAACAGGACGGCATTCGTTACCACCACATCTTCGATCCACAGAGCGGTCTCCCGGCCAGGGGTTGTCAGAGCGTGACCATTATTGCTGACAGTGTTGCTCTGGGTGATGCTCTGGCGACAGCGGTTTTTGTCCTCGGGCCACAAGCAGGCCTGCTGCTGCTGACACAATATCCTCAGGCAGAGGGCTTAATTGTCGCCACGGACGGCAGCCTGCATACCAGCCCCGGCTGGGCAGCTTACCAGGTTACCCCATGAAAACGCCCTGGCATTTCATGACGGCTGGTGACTGGCTGGTTGTCCTGTTTTTATTAACGGCTGCTCTGGCAGGGATCGCCTGGGTGGCCGCCGCACCAGAGGGGACGCGGGTGGTGGTCACCAGCGGTGAGCAGACCCTTTTCATCGCGCCTCTTGATCAGCCACGCAGCGTCGATCTTGATGGTCCCCTCGGTCAAACCCACCTCGTTATAGATGAGCAGGGCGTCCGCATTACCCGTTCACCATGTCCACGTAAAATCTGTATCTCCATGGGCACGGCCAGGCACAGGGGTGATCTGCTGGCCTGCGTACCAAATCGTATTCTGGTTCACATCGACAGCTCTGCTGAAGAGGCTCCTTATGACCTGCTCAGCCGTTGATACCGGGGAGCTGACCCGGGCACGTCGCCAGGTTTTCCTGGCCCTGTTCATTGCCGTGGCCGTAACTCTGCACCTCTTCGAGACCTTGCTGCCGACTCCTGTTCCCTGGCTGCGTCTTGGTCTGGCCAATATCATGACCCTGGTTGCGCTTTATCTTTATGACGGTCGTGGCGCCTGGACCGTCAGCCTGGCTCGGGTCGGTATTGGCTCCATCTTACTCGGCAGACTTTTCAGTCCTGGCTTCTGGCTGGCTTTAGCCGGTGCCATCGTCGCAACATCTGCTATGATTATCCTGTATCGTGTTGCCGGAAGGCGTCTGAGTCCCATCGGGATCTCAGCAGTCGGGGCTGCCGGTCATGCCCTGGGCCAGATCCTTGCTGCCCGGCTACTGGTCATCCAGCACGAAGCGATCTGGCAGATTCTGCCGCTGTTTCTGTTCTTCACGGTCTTTTCCGGGATTTTGACAGGGTGGCTTGCCGCTGGTCTGCTTGAACAGCTAAAGCAACACCCGGCATTTCAACTGACACCAGGTGTACAAGAGAGGCTTTGTAAATGAACCGATGGCGACTTTTTTGGGCAGGGATTGTCCTTATCACCTTATGCGCTTGTGCCGCACAACAGAGAGTCACAACAAGCCCTGTCTTCAAAAACCCCTCATCTATTCAGATGGCTGATCTGCCCTGTGCAGAGACCAACGCAAGCGGTTCATTGATAATCCGTTATCCCTCTGAGAATCTTTATCGCAGCGGTGCCGTGCTGCCAAAACAAGAGGGCCTCGCATGCCTTGAAGAGTTGGCAAGCTGGCTAAAAAGCGTACCACAAGACCACTGGCAGGTGACGGTGGCCGGTGAAGAGGGCCAGGGTTTTGACCCTCTGGCGCTGGCCGCTAAACGGCAGGAGCTTCTGCAGCGATTTTTTGCCCGCAAAGGGCTTGAGCAGAAAGACTGGCAGTGGCAAACTATGATCGGGCAGGGAGAGCAACTGGAGCTTAGGAGCTTGTCCGACAATCCATGATCGGCTGCAAACCCAGCTGTTTTTGGCCCATATTTCAGCTCCTTTTCGACCAATAGCTATGGCTATTACTCTCAAACGAGCTAGAATCTGTTCTCAAACTTCTGGATTTTCGCTGCGACCCTTATTGTCGGACAAGCTACTAGAGCTGCGCCCTGATCTCTTGCAAGGTTGCACTGTCGACCGTGTAGGTCTCCTTGCAATATTCACAGGTCACCTGGGTATCATCAGTGGCCTCAATGAGCTGGTCAAGTTCATCGGCACCCAGCATGCGCAACAGACCAAGTGTTTGCTGACGGCTGCAGTGACAGGAAAAAGACAAAGGTGTTGTACCGAGGGTCCGGTACGGAAAATCGTGCAAAAGACGTTCAGCGATCGCTGTGGGTGAGAGCCCCTGGCGCAGCAGAGTGGTGGTCGGTGGTAAAGCACTAAGTGCTTCTGTAAGACGGTCAGCCAGAGTGTCGTCGGTGTCAGGCATTAGCTGTACCAGGAAACCTCCTGCAGCAACGACTTCGCCCTGTGGCCCCAACTCAACACCCAGGGCAACACTTGATGGTGTTTGCTCTGAAGTCGTAAAATAGTGCGCCAGGTCCTCGGCAATTTCGCTGCTGACCAGTTGAACCATGCCTCGGTAAGGCTCTTTCAAGCCAAGATCCTTGACGACATGCAGAAACCCGGCATGGCCAACGGCTCCAGCAACATCGAAGCGACCATCGCGCGGCGGCAAGTTTGCCAACGGCACTTTAACCGTTGCCCGCACGTGGCCATGGGTATCAGTTTCCGCCTGAATGCGCTGCAGAGGGCCATTGCCCTCAACTGTCAGACCGATCCTCTGGTCACCTTTGAGCAGGCTGCCCATTAGTGCGGCGGCTGTTGCCACGCGGCCGACCGCGACCGTAGCGGTCGGGTCGGTCTGTTGACGCTGGCGTACTTCCTCAACCAGTGCGGTGGTTGTCGCAACGGTGACACGGATGGCACCATCGAGGGTCAGGATACGAATCATATGATCAGTCATGGGGAGCCTCTCCTTAGGTCGACAGGAATCTTAGCCCAAAGTCTGGGGATGGTAAAGGATGATACCGCTGATAATGCAAATTGAGAGAAAATCATGTTAGAGAGCATGCCCTGGTTGCCTTGGCTGATGCCGCCCCTGATCGGTGCCTTGATCGGCTATGTGACTAATTACATTGCTATCCGCATGCTCTTCAGGCCGTTACGACCCTGGCGCCTGTTCGGTATTCGCCTACCCTTGACCCCTGGGATTATCCCCTCCAAGCGTGGCGAACTGGCCCAACGCATGGGTAAAATGGTCGGCTCGCACCTGCTGACAGCCGATGATGTCAGTCAGACTCTGGAAAAACCTGCCTTTCGTCGTGAGTTGAAGGGGGCGGTCAACGATAAACTCAGGGTGTTTCTCGATCGTGACCTCGGCTCACTGGAGACTCTGGTACCCGAGAGTTACAAAAAACGTTTTCGTGAACTGGTTACAACGGTGCGTGCAAAAGCAGTCTGTGCGGCAACCGATTACTTGGCCAGTGACGAGTTCGAACGGCAGTTGCGTGATTTTACCCAGGAGAAAGGCGATGCATTGCTGGCGCGCGATCTGGAAAGTTTTCTGACCCCGGCGCGCTACCAGGGTCTGCAAAACCATCTCGATACGCGCTTGACCACGGTTTTGCACTCTCCTGAAGTAGCCAGAACTGTAGAACGGTTTGTTGATGAGCGGCTTGAACGCTTGTTACAAAGTGACCATTCTCTGCGCGAGATGTTACCAAAAGATCTGGTCGAAGTTCTGCTGCAGCAGCTCGAACGAGAAGTGCCGCCCCTGCTGGAGCGTTTCGGTGGATTGCTCTACGATCCCGACTTTCGTAAGCGACTGGTGGCGCGGGTTCATCAGGGAATAGAGGCTTTTCTGGATTCTCTTGGCGGGCTCGCTGGACTGCTGTCAGGCTTTATCAATCTCGACCAGATTTACAGTCGGATTCCCGAGTTCCTCGACAAAGCTGGCGAGGAGATTTCCCACTGGTTGCGCGAAGAGAAGACCCAGCAGCAGGTTGCCGTCATGCTGCGGGAACGCCTGGAAGGCTTGCTGGACAAGCCTTTGGGTCAGTTCCTGGAAAAAGCCCCTTATGAGAAAGTTGCTGGGGCCAGGCGTTACATCAGTGAACGTTCGGTCGAAGCAGTTCAAAGTCGACGGACGACAGATATGCTGCTTGGCTTTGCCGATAATGGCCTGCAACGGATCAAGGATCGCTCGTTTCGCAGTCTGCTTGATGAGAACCTGCCTGCTGATGGAGTTGACCGGCTGCGGGACGAATTGGGCGACCGGCTGCTCACCCTGGTCAGATCCGCCGAAGCCTCTGCGGCCATAGATGCGGTGATCAAAGACAAGCTGGAGTTCTGGGTCTTTCAGAAGCCCCTGGGGCGTCTCGCTGAACGCTTGCCTGCTGATGTCCTTGAGGAACTTGAAGAGGGCCTCTACCGTCATGTCGGTGAGGTCCTGCAGAAGGAAGTGCCACCACTGATCGAAACGCTCAATGTGGCTCGTATGGTAGAAGAGAAGGTCAACCAGCTGGATATCCTTCAGGTCGAAGATTTACTCATGGGAATCATGAAGGAGCAGTTTAAATATATCAACCTGTTCGGAGCCGTCCTGGGTTTTCTGATCGGACTGATCAACCTGGCTGTCTGGTGGATGGCTTAACGGAGACTATCAATGAATTCTCGTTTTTACCTCGGTTGGGATCATATTCGCCGAGCCTGGAGCGGCATCCTCGGCTCAGATGACCTTGACAGCCTGCCCAAGGTGGCTGCCGACCTGCCGCCAGCAGACACCAAACGTGTCCGGTCCCTCATGGAAGACTGTTTGTCCACCCGTGGTGGCGAGGTTTCTGCACGACAACGTGCCGCGATTCTCGGTGAACTCTATCTGACTTTAAATGAAACGGGCCGCAGGAACTTTCTTGAGACTCTGGTGGACAGCTTTTGCGTTGATCGACAGCAGGTTAAAACTACGGCACGCAAACTTCTGGAATCAGCAGATGACAAGAGCTTTCAGCAGACCGCCATGCAGATGCGCGAAGCACTCGTTTCGCCGCAGCAGCGGCTGCTTCGTCAGTTCAATGCCCTGCCTCAGGGGATTAAATTTCTGGTCGGTTTGCGTGCTGATCTGTTGGCCTATCGCACATCCCAACCGAAACTCTTCGCTCTTGACCGCGACCTGAAGGAGCTATTGGTCTCTTGGTTCGATGTCGGTTTTCTTGCAATAGAACGAATCACCTGGCAGAGTCCAGCCGCTCTGCTGGAGAAACTGATGGGCTACGAGGCGGTCCACGCTATCAACTCATGGACTGACTTGCACAATCGCTTGGAATCTGACCGCCGCTGCTATGCTTTCTTCCACCCCGGCATGTCTGAGGAGCCGTTGATCTTTATTGAAGTCGCTCTGGTTGAAGGTTTGGCGACAAGCATCCAGGATTTGCTCGATGAAAATGCTCCGTTGATCGCTCCGGAAGAGGCTGATACTGCCATCTTCTACTCGATTTCCAACACCCAGCAAGGCCTGCAGGGGATCAGCTTCGGGCCGTTCCTGATCAAGCAAGTGGTGACCAGTCTGCGTCAGCAGCTACCGAAACTGAAAACTTTTTCAACCCTGTCTCCCCTGCCGGGCTTCCGCCGCTGGCTGACGTCCTATTTTGAGGCGGCTATGGACGGAGATGAGCAGGGTCCGATGGAGCAGGCCCTTGTCGAGGCCGCGAAACTTCTCAAGGTTGACGCAGAAGCAGAAGCTGTCTTCAATGCCCCACAATGGTGGCAGAATCAACAGGCGGCCGACATTCTCAAAGACCCTCTGCTATCTCTTTGCGCTCGCTATCTGAATGAGCCGCGAGAAAAGGACCAAGCCCCTCTTGATCCGGTCGCCCGCTTTCATCTCGGCAACGGCGCTCGCATCGAGCGTATCAACTGGCTCGGTGACATCTCCGAGAAGGGGATGCAGGAGTCATGCGGATTGATGGTCAATTATCTTTATCAGCTCAAGGACATTGAGAAGAATATAGAGGCCTACGCTACCAACAAGGAGATCGCTGCCGCTGCACGGGTACGCAACCTGCTGCGTGATGATGATGACGAACAGAGCCAGTTGGCTCGTCTGCGTCGGTTGCTGTCTATTAAGCGAAATAATGGTGCTGCAGATTCGAAACAATCCTCTCGGGAGAAGACATGAACCTGAAACCGGAAGTCGTTGAGCAACTCGAACGGGTACTCTCAGCGGTAGAACAGTTGTTACCGAAAGCTGCTGAAGCAATCGATTGGACGAAAACTTTGGCCGCCAACTGGAGACGACATTCTTTTGCCGGTTACCTGGAGCCGATTGAATATATTGAAGATACCCACCTCGACGATCTGGTCGGAATCGAACGCCAGAAACAGGTTCTCGAAAAAAATACACGTCAGTTCCTGCGTGGCTATCCCGCCAACAATGTCTTGCTCTGGGGTTCGCGCGGTACCGGCAAGTCGTCTGTGGTCCGGGCGTTGCTTAACAAGTACGCAGACGAGGGCCTGCGAATTGTCCAGGTAGACAAGAACGACCTTGATTACTTGTCAGACATTTTTGCGCAGATCGGCAAACAGCCTTATCGTTACATTATCCTCTGCGATGATCTCTCCTTCGAGCCAGGTGATCCTGGCTACAAAATTCTTAAAAGTGTTCTCGATGGCTCAGTTTATGCCTCACCGAAGAATGTGTTGATCTATGTGACCTCCAACCGGCGTCATCTGCTCCCGGAGTTTCATACCGACAATCTCGGCGCAAAAATGGTCCATAACGAGATCCATCATGGTGAAGCGGTTGAGGAGAAAATTTCCCTTTCGGATCGCTTCGGCCTCTGGGTTTCGTTCTATGTTTTCAAACAGGATCTTTATCTGGAGATTGTGCAGAAAACCATCGCCAGACTCTGTGTCGAGAACCAGAAAGAACCGCAATGGGATGAAGATCTGGCCAAAGCCGCCATCAAGTGGTCTCACGAAAAGAGCAAACGCTGTGGGCGCACTGCATTGCAGTTTGCGCGGCATTGGTTGGGGCAGTATTTGCTGGAGAGAGAGGAACACCAATAGGAGGGAACAGTTTCATTTGCCGGTTGAATGTCAACAAGTCAAGCCTGGTACCTTTTTTAACTCCGGAAAACCAACAGTCTGAAGTTAAGACCGGGGATCCCACAGGCAAGGAGGCCTGGTAGATGGCTTATGCACCGGATCGGGGGGATGTGGTGTGGTTACAGTGCAATCCACAAGCGGGACATGAGCAGGCAGGGCACCGCCTGGCTTTGGTTCTTTCACCAAAACGATACAATAAAATCACCCATCTGATGCTTTGCTGCCCTCTGACAACTTCAATCAAAGGCTATCCGCTTGAGGTGGCAACTAAGATCAGCGGCAAGGACGGAGTTGTCCTCGCAGATCAAGTCAAGAGTCTCGACTGGGTCGCCCGTAAAGCCAAAAAAGAGGGGTGCGTGGAACAGTCTGTTCTGGATGAGACCCTTGCCAAGGTTGAGGCTTTGCTCTGGTAGACAAGTACGAACAAGAGGTGTCACACCTTTTGCTGGAAGGCCTTTCCCTGTTAGCGTTAATGGCGATCAGCTACTTGATCATGTGATTTGATTATCAGTTTCTAGTGTTCACGCTGGCCTAAAGAAACTCAATCAGACCTCGAAAAGCTTTCTCTCGGTAACGGATAGGACTTCACATCCGTTCTCTTTGATGAGAACCATGTCCTCCAGCTTGACCGCTCCATGAGACGGATGGGTAAGGTGTAACTCAATGGTGATGACGAACCCATCCTGAAGGGGAAACTCAGAATTGTGGAAAAGGATTGGGGCTTCGTTTGCGTCAAGACCGATGCCGTGACCCACGAAATTGCCCTTTCTCGGGGCTAGCCCTAGAAAAAGGTCTTCAACGTCTAAGGCGCACGCCGCTGAATGGGCTGCAGCAAAGACCTCTCGGCATTGGACCCCACTTTTGAGAATATTGATTGTCGTGTCCGAAATTTCCTTCAGCCGATTGAATAAATCAACAATATTTGGGTCAGCTTGACCTAGGATGTAGGTTCGCGTTTCATCACAATGATATCCGTGGTGGCATGTCGGGATGTCGACGATGACTAGATCTCCCTTGTTGATCTGGCGCCGTGAAGGCCCGGCGGGGACGGCAGGACTGAGCCCGACACCAGTTACCGTATTTGCAAATCCACTCACCTGCAGCAGGTTTTCGCCTGAAGAAAGTGGGCCATGACTGATATGGAAATCAAAGTTGCGCATAGACAGGATGCCCTCATGTCCAGCCTTTCGGTGCGCATATTCGACCTCTGCGGCGAGGTCGAGTTCCGACATCCCGCTCGTGAGCGTTTCGAGGATTCTTTTGTGGCCAGCGTTCATGATTGCGCTCGCGGTCCGAATGTATGCAACCTCATCGTCATCTTTGACCATACGCTGGCTCAGCACCATTTGCGCTATATTGATTGGTTCGAAACTTGAGAATGTCTTGGCAATCTTCAGAAAAAGCTCTGCCGGTAATACGTCCATTTCAAGACCAAGCCGTCCTTTAGCTACGCCTAGATTCTTTAGGCTCTCAGCGGCCTCACGAAAACTCCCACCGGGGATAAGCTTATCTGCGGGAAGCCATGTTTCGCGCTCTACAAAATCCAGCGCGCGGCGTACGATCAGAAAGAAGGAGTTCGGGGTCACAACCAAAATGCTAGGTTGGGCAGTGCCTGTGTAGTAGAAAATATCCCTGGAGAGGACGAGGATGGCGGCATCAATGTTCTCAGTTTGTAACTCATGTTGAAACATAGCGATTCTGGCGAGCTTAGGACTATTGGACATTTTGCTCTCCTTCTTCCGTGAGGGCTGCTTGGTATCACGAGTCTGGTAGCTCATTTCGGCGATTCTCTTCAGCATGAGCCAACAGGGAATACAGCTCATCATGAACCGCTCTTGCAGAATAATACTCCCCCTATTTGCAGTGCCTCATCTTTTGAGGCCAAACCCCTAGCGATAAATTCTTGCTGTACTTTACGGTACAGAATACCTGCCCGTAATGATGCTTCCATAAAGCTGGAGAGAGTTTCCCCTTCACGTAAAACATTTTCTGCGGCCTTACGCAGACCAGGCTCAACTCTTAAGAATGAAATTGTGGATGATTTCATGTCGCATATCCATGCGCCGCAATTTATCCTAGCAGGAAGGCCAGCTGCAGACAATGCTAGATATCAATCTATTCATCTTTAAGCGCTACAGTCATGTATTGTTCTTTATATTTACGCTGTTACAATGTAATTATCTATTCATAATCTATTCGGAAAGGCTATGAATCTAACAAAAGAACAACATAAAGCCAGGCTCCTTGCTCTTTTAGCAAGTGGTGCAAAAACTTCTCCGCAGTTACAACAGGCCCTGGCTGTCAGCCAGCCCACTGTCTATCGCCTGCTGGGGTCACTTTCCAGACAGGTTGTCACCCTGGGTCGTGCTAGAGCAACATGTTACGCCATCTCTCGAAATGTAAGAGGGGTTGGAAGTATTTTTCCAATCTACAAGGTGACTGAGGCAGGAGATGTACGCCAATTTGGCAGCTTGACAGCTTTACAGGGTGGACAATATTGGTGGGAGCCAAAGGGTCAAACCGGGGAGATCTTTGATCATCTTCCCTGGTTTATCCAAGACATGCGCCCCGATGGCTTTATGGGGAGAACCTTTGCTCACTCCATAAGTGCCGAACTTGGAATCCCGGAAAGACTCAAAGACTGGAATGATGACCACGTTTTGATTGCCTTGGCCCATCGCGGTGAAGATTGCATGGGCAACCTGATTCTTGGCGAAGAATCGCTTGAGCGTTATTTACAGGGAGCTCGCCAAACAGTTGGGGCTATAAACAGTAGTGAGCGGGTAGCAACCTACCCCGACCTTGTCCGAGAGGCTATGGCTGGAGATCCACCAGGGTCATTGGTCGGAGGAGAGCAGCCCAAGTTTGCAGCACTGGTTATAGAGGATGAGGAGCTCAGGCATGTCCTCGTCAAGTTCTCACCCTCGACCCAATTCGCGAGCGGCAGGAGGTGGGCTGATTTACTTATTTGCGAACAAATTGCTTTGCAGATCATCGCGGAGCGTGGGATAGGTGCAGCAAAGAGCGAAATCATTGAGAGCAATGATCGTGTCATGCTCGAAGTTACTCGCTTTGATCGTTGTAGCCAACTTGGCCGCTTGCCTATGATTTCACTGGAAGCTGTTGACAATGAGTATTTTGGGGAACTCGACAATTGGATCGCGGCAGCAGCGCGACTAGAGAGCAGCGGCAGGCTCGCTGCTGACGACGCAAACAGGCTTAGATGGCTAGTTGTGTTTGGCAATCTAACCGCTAATACAGATCAGCATTTCGGCAACATTTCATTACTTATAGATAATGCTGGAAGGTCCTTTACTCTTGCACCTGCCTATGATGTGCCGCCGATGCTTTATAGACCACAAGAGACTGAGGTCCCCGAGCGTACCTTCAACCCCAAGCCGCCACAAGCTGTAGCCTTGGAGCAATGGCATGACGCACAGCAATGGGCGGTTCGTTTTTGGCGTGCAGCAGCAGAGGACCAACGAATTTCAAGAGGGTTCAGGAGTATTTGTGAGCAGAACCTCAAAACTGTTCAAGGGCTTTTGGACGGCCCACAACTTCTTGAGTAGTCGCTTATTGCTGAGATCAACACTTATGAAAAACGAGACGGCAGATGATCGTCTGAGGTCCATCTGGCTGAAGCCATCCCGTATCGGGAGCGGGATTGCAAGACGCAATGAACCCCCAGATGTTCGCAAACATCCCCTGTTCTGCTTGGTCGTCTCTGTTAATTGTGATATTTTGCCCCCATGGGTGATTCTCTCCTGCCATTACTGCTAGCTCTGTCTTCTATATTTCTCGGTGCCCTGATCGGGGGCCGCATAGCATCGGTCTGTCATATCCCCCGGGTTACCGGATACCTGATCACAGGCCTGCTAATCGGGCCCTCGTTTGCAGGGCTGACCAACTTGCCGGTACTCTTGCCACCGGATGTCCTGTTAGAGCTGCGACCACTCTCAGAAATGGCTTTGGCCCTGATTCTGATGCATATCGGTGGCCTCTTTGAAATCAGTCATCTCGATCGCTGGCGACATCGTATCCTGCTTTTTTCCGGCAGCGAAATCCTGCTGACTTTTTCCCTGGTTGTCGGTGCAGTGCTAACGGTTAACCTTACTGTTCTGCAGAAGGTTTTGCCAGGACAAACCCTTTGGCAAACCTCTCTGGAATTTGCTTTGTTTCTTGGCATTATTGCCGTAGCAACTGCACCGGCAGCTACGCTGATGGTTATCCGTGAATACGAAGCTGACGGACCGGTAACGAGTGTGTTGTTGACTCTGGTCGGTTTTAACAACCTGGTTTCAGTCCTTGGTTTTGCCGTTCTGGCACATATCTTTATCTTTCCGGATGAGGGCTTCGGTATCCTTGTGATGCGTATGGGAGGCCCTATTCTGGTGGGTGCCGCCATGGGTTTTGCCATGTCGGTGTGGGCTCAGCGCCTGGAGTTGTCGAGTGAGAACAAGATCCTGATGCTGGGTGGGATCGCCGTCAATGTCGCTCTCTGTCGGGCGTTGAATATTGACCCGCTGCTGGCAAGCCTGGTTTTGGGGATGACTCTGGCCAACAGCTGCCCGCGCTGGCATCGTCTGCAAGAGGATATCCGTCAGGTTGATTACCTGCTCTACGTCGCCTTTTTCGTTATGGCCGGTGCCAATCTGCATATTGAAACCTTAACGCATATCGGCCTGCTCGGTGTCGCTTATGTTATCGCCCGCACCTTTGGCAAATGGTTGGGGGCCGCCATCGGTGCCCGTCTCGGCGGCTTCGGCCCGAACGAAAAGGCTTACATAGGGCTGACTCTCATGGCCCAAGCAGGTGTCGCCATCGGCTTGGCCAGTCAATTGGCCCACCATTGGCCAGGAGGTGGCAAGCTTCTGGAAACGATTGTGCTTGGCTCAGTGGTGGTCTTCGAACTGATAGGGCCGCTTGCCGTACGGCATGGCCTGGTGCGTTCCGGTGAAGTACCGATTCTCGCGCTGTTGCAGAAACGGGCACCAGTGGGTGCTTTAGAGGGGATGCATAATGTGGTCCATCATTTTCGCAGTTCCCTTGGCGTGCCGGTTGGCCACCGACTTGAAGACCCCGGTGATATCCTGGTGCGACACATCATGCGGCAGAATGTCGAGACAGTGCTGCACAGCACTCCCTACTATGCCCTTCTCAAGCATATAGCCCATAGTCGCTACGATCGCTTTCCTGTGGTCGATGATGGTAACCACTTTATCGGCATGATTGACTACACAGAGATCCGTAACCTGCTCTTTGAACCGGCGCTGGTACCCCTGGTGGTTGCCGGAGACCTGACATCCACAGTGCAATATTGCCTGCAACCGGATCAACCGCTTCGCGAGGCGCTGAAGACCCTGCAACTGCACCGCAATATAAGTTATTTTCCCGTAGTTGACCCTGACGACCCGCAAAAACTGGTGGGCATCCTCAACCAAAATGATGTGCTAGCTGCTTTTCGTCGTTTGGGACAAGAGGCGTAGTAACCAATAATGTGGACTTGCTCCGCTTTTCATAGTAGATATCTGTTCGACAATCCAAATCAGCAAGCAGCCAGTTTATTGATCGCCCGACAAGCTCCTAGAGGAGGTAGTTTTGATCCCCAAGCAATTTCGTATTCATATTGTTCTCATAGTCACCGCTCTTTTCATGATTATCTACCCGATCCTCAGTGAGCGGCCAAATACAGAGAAGGCAGAAAAAGCAACTAACGCTGCGATGGAGTTTCTTAAACTGGTCGATTCTGAAAAGTATGCAGAGAGCTGGGAGCTTTCGGCAGACCTGATGAAAGAAAAGGTGACCCAGCAGGAATGGGTTGAGAAATTGACCAAGGCCAGGACTCTTTCCGGAGCGCTGATCAAACGCTCTAAAAAAAATGCAAGTTATTCCACCTCGGCCCAGGACAGCCCGGAAGGTGAGTATATTGCACTGACTTTTGACTCGAAATATCAGCGCGCGGCGAGTGTCTCCGAACATGTGACCGTGATGCTCGAAGGAGACCGTTGGCGGGTCGCGGGGTATTTTATCCAGTAATATCGTAGTATCGTTAATGACAAAAGCGGGCCACACATTGTGACCCGCTTCTGTCGTTGCATATCGTTGTCATTCCCGAGGGTGTCATCGGGAATCCAGACTTTAAAATCATGGATCCCCGATAGAATCATTCGAGGATGACAAGCATTTTTACCAACAGTTCAGCTTGTGCTTAATCGTCACGAAATATTTCAGTCAAAAGGATTGCTGATCTGGATCGTCTGATCACGACGTGGACCGACAGAAACCAGAACTGCCGGGCAACCAGCCAGTTCTTCAAGTTTGGCCAGATAAGCTTTAGCGGCGGCGGGCAAATCAGCCATGGTCCGTGCTTCGCAGATATCACTGCACCAGCCATCGAATTCCTCGTAGACCGGCGTGCACTCCCTGAGAATGTCGGCATCGCGCGGGAACTCCTCAATTAACTCTCCTTTGTAGGAATAGGCAGTGCAGACCTTGATGCTCTCAAGATCATTGAGGACGTCAAGCTTGGTTATTGCCAGGCCGGTCATACCGTTAAGACGGACCGCTTCGCGAAGGGCGACGGCATCGAACCAGCCACAGCGACGCGGACGACCCGTGGTGGAACCAAACTCGTTACCTGCCTTACGTAGACGATCCCCCATCTCATCATGCAACTCTGAAGGGAAGGGTCCTTCGCCGACCCTGGTGCAGTAGGCTTTGGTGATGCCGACAACACTGTCGATGTGGCGCGAAGCAATGCCTGATCCAGTGCTGACCCCACCAATACAGGTGGATGACGAGGTCACGTAAGGGTAGGTGCCATGATCGATATCGAGCAGGGTTCCCTGGGCACCCTCAAAGAGCAGGTTGTCCCCTGCTTCCATGGCGATATTCAGAGATCTTGAGCAGCAGCCGATATATTTTTCTATCTGCTGTGCGTATCCTGAATACTCTGTAAAAATTTGTTCTTCATCAAGGGTTGCTTCACCGAAAAACTTTTCCAGCAGAAAATTCTTTTCCGGCAGGATTTCTTTGAGCTTACGCCTGAACACCTGAGGTTTAACCAGATCGCTCATACGGATACCGCGGCGGCCGACCTTGTCTTCATAGGCAGGACCTATGCCTCGCCCGGTGGTGCCAATCTTGCGAGAGGCATCCTTTTCCCTGGCCAGATCAATGGCCTTGTGCCATGGCATGATGATGTGCAGGTTGCTATCCACCACCAGCTGCCGGTCATCCTTGAGATAGCCCCTTTTCTTCAGGCCTTCTATTTCACCGAGAAATATTTTCGGATCGAGAACAACACCGTTGCCGATGACACAGCGCTTGCCGGGATGCAGAATACCGGAAGGAATCAGGTGTAAAACGATGGTCTCATCGCCGACCACAAGGGTATGCCCGGCGTTGTTGCCACCTTGATAGCGAACAACCTGCTGGGCGTGTTCAGTGTAGATATCGACCACTTTTCCTTTGCCTTCGTCACCCCACTGGGCACCGATAATGACAACATTTGCCATGTTTATTCTCCGAGTTTTTTAAATTGTTTTCGAACTATGCGTTAAAGCTGAAATTGTCCTGACTCAATCGCTGCACGGGTCACGCTGATTTCCTCGCCATCCGCTGCGCGGATCAGGGTCAGTTCTTCTGATACTTCAAACACCAACAGATAACTATAATGCATGCGCCTGGCATAATCGAGGCTGGCCGATTGATTACGCTCAATAATATCCCGGGACACTGAATAACCCTGCTCGCGCAAGACGGTTGCCAGCTGTTGTGCCGGGGCCTTATCCTGTCCTGATGAAAAGAGCAGAATATCACTCCCATCTTCAGTGCGCTCGTCGAGTATTTTATCGAGAGCAAAGAGCAGGTTGTACAGATTAAAGGCGAAGCCGGTGGCCGGTGCCGGGAAACCGTAACGAGCCGTCAGGCCATCGTAACGACCGCCAGAGCAGACTGCTCTGCCGAACCCGGACAGGAACCCCTGAAAGACCAGCCCACTATGATAATCGAAACCACGCATTTCACCAAGGTCTAAAGTGATGTGATCCTCGATACCATAGACCGTGAGGATTTCGAGGATTTTTTCAAGATTATCCAGAGCTTTTTGCGAAGCAGGGTTAGTAACAGATTGCCGGGCCTGGCCAAGGACTTCGTGACCACCGTAGAGCCTCGGCAGGGCGAGCAGTTCCGTACGCTGCTGATCGGTCAGTGGCAAGTCCTTGATGAGTTGTCGCAACCCGGAGAGGTCCTTGGCTGCGATCGCAGAACGAACCGCACGGGACTGTGCAGCATCGAGGGGCAGGTCACTCAAGATTCCGCGCAGGAATTCGATCTGACCGATGTCAATAGTGAACTCGCCAGCGCCGACAGCTTGCAGGCATTTCACGGCCATGGCAATCATTTCGGCATCTGCTTCAGGACCACTAAGACCGATCAGTTCTACTCCGGACTGGAAAATCTCCCGGTCTTTGCCGAGGCGCTGTTCCGTGTGACGCAACACACGGCCATTATAGCAGAGCCGAAAGGGCAGTGGCATTTCGCGCATGCGGGTTGCTGCAATCCGTGCCACCTGCGGAGTGATATCAGGTGGGAAGGCGACCAATCGACCGGTTTGGCGGTCATCAAAGCGAAAGGTTTTCTCGCGCAGGTCTGTTCCCAGGCCGAGCTCTAGAACGGCCAGGTCCTCAAGGACGGCAGGTGCTACGGGGCGAAACCCCCATGAGCGGTAGATGCTGCGCAGGGTGTTTTGCAGATAGTCCAGCTTGGCAGTTTTAACCGGCAGAAAATCTTTCACGCCGGTTGGTAACCGCGTTTCAATGGTGTTCGACACGTTCAAGTCCTTGGCAGCCCGACAAGCTGCTGCGCTATTGGTAAACAACTCGGTATTTATAAAACAATCTGGTTTGCAGCCACAATGTGTGGATGGGCGCGCAATTTTTCCAGGGTTTCATCAGGAATGCAACTATCAATATTGATCAGGGAGACGGCCTGGCCGTCAATTGCCTGGCGGGTCAGATTCATCCCGGCGATATTAACCTCGGCTTCGCCAAGTATCTGGCCGATAAAGCCGATGATGCCGGGGCGGTCTTCGTTGAACAGCACCAGAATATGGCCGTGGGGGAGGGCTTCCACGTTGCAGCCGTTAACACGCACAATGCGATAGTCATTTTCACCAAACATAGCCCCACAAATAGAATGTTCACCCTCTGTACCAACCACCGTCAGCCGTATCATGCTGGAGAATCCGCGCGATGTCTGGCTGCGGGTTTCCGTAACAAGGATGCGGCGTTCTTTCACCAGGTGCGGTGCATTGATATAGTTAGCTTCCGGGCCGATCATAGGTGTCAGGATGCCTTTCAATGCCGCCATGGTCAGAGGCTCAGTCGGATTATTAGTGACTGTGCCAGCATATTCAAGGTGCACCTCTTCAAGACCCTTACCATATAGCTGGGCCTGGAATGAACCGAGACGTTCAGCGAGCTCTATATGGGGTCGCAAGGTTGTCAACAGGTCGGCACTGATTGACGGCACATTAACGGCGTTGACGATGATGCCTTTTGTAAGGAAGTCAACGACCTGAGTGGCTACTTGTACGGTAACATTCACCTGGGCGTCGCGGGTGGCGGTGCGCAGATGCGGAGTGCAGATGACCTGTTCAAGCCCCAGCAGTGGATTGTCTAATCCGGGTGGCTCTTTTGCGAAGACATCAATCGCGGCTCCGGCCACGCGTCCGTCTTTGATCGCCTCAGCCAGAGCTATTTCATCGATCAGACCACCAGTAGCGCAGTTGATTATATGACAGCCGGGTTTGGTTCGCGACAGAGTTTCGCTGTTCAGGATATTGGCTGTTTCCGCATCGAGCGGAGTGTGTAGTGTCAGAAAATCGGCACGGGCCAACAGCTCTTCGAAATCAACCTGATCAGCACCGAGTTGGCGAATGGTGTCGACACTAAGGTAGGGGTCATAAACTATCGGTTTCATTTTCAGGGCGAGAGCTCGTTCTATAACCAGTCGACCTATTTTACCGCCCCCCATAACACCGAGGGTTTTTCCGGCGATTTCGATACCTATGAAAGATTCTGATTCCCATTGGCCTTTTTTGGTTGATTGACTGGCCATTGGAATCCGCCTGGCCAGGGCGAAGAGCATGGCGATAGTATGTTCCGCCGTGGTGGTTGTGCTACCGAAAGGGGTGTGCATGATGACAACCCCTTTACGGTTGGCCGCTTCCAGGTCCAGGTTGCCGGTACCAACTCCCGCACGGCCCACCACTTTGAGCTTTTTGGCCGCCTGAAAAACCTCTTCTGTGACCTGTGTGCCGCTACGGACAATCAGTGCTTCCACCTCGGCAACAGCCTCCAGCAACTGTTCTGATGTCAGTCCGGGCTGATAGTTAAGTTCAATACCTTCAGCCTCTTCCAGCACCTGTAGGCCTTCGGCTGGGAATTTATCAGAAACCAGTATTTTCATGATATGGGTCCGTTACAGACGGGGAGAACTCTCATTTAAGAATTATAACCGAACACAACAAACTAGCAACCGACCTTTACCCTGTCAAGCTCAAAGACTGGGCTCAAAGTCTGGGGTTGTAACTCCCCTAAATGGCATCAGGCTGTCTTGGACAATGTCTGCAGAAAAGAGATCAGCATGCGAACGCCAACGCCGGTACCACCCTTGGGTGTGTAGGGTTGGTTCTGGTCACGCCAGGCGGTTCCAGCGATATCCAGGTGAGCCCAACGGAAGTCACAGGCAAACTTTTTCAGGAATGCAGCAGCAGTAATCGTCCCGGCCGGGCGTCCGCCGGTATTCTTGACGTCGGCAACGTCGCTCTTGATCTGCTGGTCGTAGTCATCCCAGAGTGGCAGCTGCCAGAGACGTTCACCACTTTCCTCTCCAGCGTTCAGTAGCGATTGCACAAGTTTTTCGTCATTGCCGAGTACGGCCGTGGCGTGATGCCCCAGCGCAATGATGCAGGCACCGGTCAGAGTCGCCAGATCGATGACCAGCTTCGGCTCGTAACGTTTTACATAAGTCAGGGCATCGGCAAGGATCAGACGTCCCTCAGCATCCGTATTGAGGACCTCAATAGTCTGACCGGAAAGGCTGGTCAGTATATCGCCTGGTCGATACGCCGTTCCCGATGGCATATTTTCCACTGTCGGTACGATCCCCAGAAGATTGATTGGCAGCTCCAGCAGTGTGGCAGCCAGCATGGTACCGATGACTGCTGCACCGCCGGCCATATCCATCTTCATTTCATCCATTTTTTCGCCGGGCTTCAGTGAAATTCCCCCGGAATCAAAGGTGACGCCTTTACCGACCAGAGCGACCGGTGCTTCGTTCTTGCCGCCACCATGATGCTCAAGAATAATCAGGTGTGGTTCGCGTACGCTTCCCTGAGCGACACCAAGCAGAGCACCGAAACCTTCTTTAGCCAATTCTTTCTGACCAAGAATTTTACACTTTAATGAGCTTTCATCAGCGACTTTCTGTGCTTGTTCAGCCAGGTAATCGGGAGATTTGATATTGCCTGGTGTATTGACCAGATCACGCGCGATTACCACACCTTGGCAGAGTTTTTGTGCTTGCTCTAGAGCAGATTCACAGGCTTGCTTTTCACCCGCAGTTTCGATCAGCAAGGTCACCGATTTCGGCAGTTTGCGCATCTTTTTACTTTCCTCGCTGAGAAACCGGTCATAACGATAACCCGCCAGCAGAAGGCCTTCTGCCGTGGCCTGAATGCATGCTGCGCTGTCACTCTTTTTTGCTGCGCAGAGTGGCAGTGCAAATGCAACTTGCGCCATTTTTTTCTCCGCCACCCGTTGCATGGCACTGCCTGCTGCCTGGCGAATCTTCTCGATGGTGACCTCCACCTTTGCCCCCAGGCCGACCAGAAGAATTCGTTCCGCAGGGAGATGCCCGGCCGGTTGAAAGAGAATTTGCTCACCGCTTTTGCCGGTGAATTCACCATTGTGTTGCGCCTTGTGTAACAGACCACCCAGTTTCCGGTCGAGTTCTTCCAGCAGTGGGTCAGAAAAGCTTTTTTCGCAGACGCCGATCACCAGGCAGGAGGTTTTTATTTGAAGCGGGGCTACTTTGCGAATCTTGATGTCCATTAGAGGTTCTCCTTAGAGTACGAATAAGTTTATGCTAAAGGCCAATGATAGGCTGGTTTCTCTCATTTGGCCAGCAGCATTTGGCTGGTTTTTTCGCTGAGTCTTAACCACTGTGCTATTGCACAGTGCTCAAGTCTGGATTCTGTGATATTTTCATTTAATGCGACTCGCTCTTAAACACCAGATAATCATGGCTCCTGCTGCGGTGCTTTGCCTGATGACCTTGTTACTTTGCTTCCTGCAGTTCACCTACTGGGACATGTCGGTCAAGCGACAGCAGACCAAGGATCTAAAAACGGCCTTTATTGCCTTGGCGGAAGCTGATATGGCAGCTGAACGTATGCACGGTGTTGTCCGCTTTCTAACTCAGGCTCAAGAGCCTGCCCCCAAAGTACTGGAACAGATGACGAACTTATATCAGCATCTCGCCGTGGCGATTGATCGTCTACAGGAGACAGAGCTTTTGGGTCCGTCTGCCATAAATCTGCTGCAACAGAGTGTTATTGACCTGAACCCTGAACAGGGGATTCAGTTGGAACGCTTCAATTCGAAGCTGGAGGTTCTTCGTCCCTACATTAAGGAACAACTCAATGCCTTAAATCGACAACGTCAAGATCTAGGTGTGCTGCATCAAGATGATATGGACGCCTTGGTTGCAGAGACCACTTTTGTGACAATTGTTGTGCTTGGCTTCGCTATCCTGGTGGGAATTCTGCTTTCACTTACTTTTGCCCGGCGTATCCTCCAGCGTATTCAAGTACTCTCTGACAGTGCTGCCCGCATCACCGATGGTGATTTTTCACCACCGCCAGCACCGGACGAAGTGCGCGATGAGCTTGACGGCCTGGCGGTTTCCATCAACCACATGACCGATCAGCTGATTCGGGTGGTTTCTTCCGAAAAGCTTCTTGAAGGTGCAGAAGAGGAACGCCGCCGCATCGCCATGGATCTTCACGACCAAACCCTTGCTGACTTATCGGCCGTGCGCAGAGGGCTTGAACAGTTGCAGCAGGAAACCGTTTGTGGTGAAGCGGCTGAATTGATTGACGCTGATCTTCAGCGGGCGATGGCCAACCTGAGAGCGGTGATGGACGACCTGCATCCGCAGACTCTTGACATTCTCGGTCTGCCAGCGGCCGCTGAATCCTTGCTGACAAAGTCTTGCGAGTCGCCGGATTCTCCCGCATATCATTTCCTTGCGGACGATGGTGCTACCGATATCAAATTGCCACGGCTGACCCAAGTGACTGTCTACCGAATCCTTGTTGAAGCCATCAACAATGTGCTGCGTCATGCACATGCCAGTCAACTGGAGGTTGGCATGACGCTACGTGGCAGGACTCTGATTGTTGACGTTGAAGATAATGGCCGGGGTTTCGATCATGCCCCTCAGCCACCGACAACATCAGGAGGGCGAGGTTTGCACAATATTCAGGAGCGGGCCCGAGCGATTGGAGCCCAGGTCAGCTGGAGTAATTCGCGCTTTTCTTCCGGGACACGCTTTGAGCTGGTGTTGCCGCTCAGAGAAGAGTAAGGAGACGATTCCATGGCACCTTATGCCTTGGTTGTAGCAGAAGACAATCCCAAAGATCTCGAATTCCTCAAGCAGATTGTAGCCGATTGGGAACATGACTGTGTAATCGAGCGGGCTCCTGACGGGCTGGTTGCTTTGGAGCTGGCCCTGGTCCACGATGAGCCACTGGTTATCAGTGATATTCAGATGCCGCAGATGAATGGTGTCGATTTCGCCAAAGCTCTCTGGGAACACAAGCCGCAGGCGCGGATTGTTTTCTGGAGTCAGTTCAAAGACGAGATGTACGTGCGCACCCTGGCCAAGATCGTGCCACCGGAAACGGTCTATGGCTATGTCCTTAAATCGAGCCCCCGTGAAAAAATTTCAACGGCCATGGCCACGGTTCTCTTCGAAGATCAATGCTGGATCGATCCGGAAGTGCGTAAGGTCCAGGGGCGTACCGGTCACAGCCAGACGGCACTTTCCGACATCGAGTATGAAGCCCTGATTGATATATCCCTCGGCCTGACAGACAATCTCATCGCTCAACGCCGTTATCTTTCCCGCCGCGGCGTGCAAAGCCGCCTCAATTCCCTCTATGGCAAGCTGAGTCTCGACCAGGAGCAGTTCCAGAGTGACAAGGTTGGCGATGCCTTTAACCTGCGCAACCGTGCCATCTCTGTCGCCCTGCGCCGAGGCCTGATCAATGCTTTTGAACTGGAACATGAAGAAGAATACCTGCAGGGTTGGCTGAAACGTTACAAGAGTGGGAGAAAGTGAAAGACAGTTACTGACAACTGATTACTAGCCTCTGCTTTGCCGTTGTAAAAGCCCCCTTGCTGTGCTAAAAATTGGTCATACCAAATCACGAGTGGGGAAAAGGCATGACCATTGTTCTGAAGCCAATTCGGCCAAAAAAGATCTCTGAAGAAATTGTTGAGCAGATTAAACAACTGATTTCAAAGGGTGATCTCAAGCCCGGTGATCGCATCCCCTCGGAAAGGGATCTGGCCACCATGCTGGGGGTCAGCCGACCTTCTGTTCGTGAGGCAATCATGGTCCTTGAGGCCATGGGTTTCCTCGATTCACGACAGGGGGGCGGTACTTTCGTTCGCGCTCTGACGGAGAGTAGTATTATGGATCCACTCGCCAAACTGGTCGAGAAAAAGGATCCTGAACTCTTGCGATCCCTTGCTGAAGTACGCATGGGAGTGGAGAGTTGGTCTGCGTACCTCGCCGCACAGCGGGCCAATGATGAAGATCTGGCTGAACTGCGTCGGATTTATGCAGTCATGGAAAAACAGGCCGCCCGGGGCGGCTGGAATTCTGAGGTCGATGCCGAATTTCATTATGCAATTACTGCGGCAAGTCACAACAGCTTGCAAATGCATGTGCTCGACTCCATTCATTCTATCTTACATACCACTATTCAGGTCGCACTAACGGAGTTCTATCAGGAAGAAGGGCATGTCCAACTACTGCTGATGCATCATCATGAGATCATGAAAGCGATTGCCGCGCATGAACCGGAACTGGCTCGCCAGAAGATGATGAAACATCTCTCGATGGTTGAGAAAAAGATGGCGCAACTTCTTGAAAAGAAGGACAAGTGACGTGTCCACTGAAAAGCTGGCCTGATCTTACCTCTTTGTAAGTGCACGCAATGGGCTATGCTGCAATTTCAAATATTCAAGCGTTAAGATTGATCGACTATTATTTTCTCAAGTTTTGGAAAAAAGTTGTATTCATTTAATGATGCCATTGCAAAAAGTCTCAGGCCACTTTTAGCATAAACTTGCCGATTTACAGTTG
>JAMONP010000099.1 GCA_027065695.1 Desulfuromonadales bacterium
TCAATCGACACACTCGGTTAACAGTGCCGGCACCGCAGCAGTAAGTGGTCCTGACTATGGCAAGACTGAAACGAAAGATATCGTTACTAATATCCGTTGTAGCTACTGTCACGACGTCCATGACCGTAACCTAACCACTGGCGATACAGTAAGTGGCCAACCCTACCTGCGCGGCAACTGGATGGGCAATCCATACAAAGAGGATGGTGCGCCGCAGTCTGGCACCAACTACACCAACAGCAACAAATGGGGACAGGTTCCACGTGGCTCTAATGTCACGACCATGCAAATGGGCGGCTACTGGATCGATCAGAACAGCGGCAACCCGACCAGTGGCTGGACCTTGACCAGTAGTGCTAGTCTCTGTACTATTTGTCATGGTAGCAATGTTGACAACATGGACGAAACTACCGGAGAGAATCTCTGGCTTGGCACCAATGGCCACAGTAATGCCGTCATCGGTGGTAGTGGATCAAACGCATTCAACGTCTTTGATGCCCGTGGTGGAACAGGTTCTACGTACAGTGATAATCCATCTCAGCACTTCCAGGGTATGACAGATCCAGGCGATAATGGCAGTTGGGGCTTTAGATCGGAAAATGGTAATGCGCACCAATATACGCCGGCCCTCGATCCTGGTAACAGCCGTCCACGTTTGATGAATACGGATAATTGGGGTGTGGACGAGCTTGGTGGTACGACTCAGTCGCAGTATCATCAATTCAGCTGCTCTAAATGTCACAACCCGCATGCTTCGCGTCTGCCGAAGCTGATGATTACCAACTGTCTCGACACCAAGCATAACACCTGGGATAACAATTATCAGTTAGCAGCTGTTGGTACTAATAACAATAATCGTTCAATTTCAAACTGGACCAGTGCTCAGAATTGTCACCGTCGTGGCGGGGTCGACCCAAATGATGATCGTGGAGATGTCGCCGGTGTTGGTGCCGGTTGGAACAAGGTCACACCTTGGTAGATACGAACAAGAACACTTCCTCGAACGGGAAGTGTCCCCACCTTAAATAAAGGAGTCAGATATGAAACGTTATCAAAAGCCAAAAGTGGTGGGCAGCAGTAACGTCCATCCCTGTTGATAATCACAAAAGAAGGGCCGAGAGCAATCTCGGCCCTTTCTGTATCCTTGGGACACTTCTGCGGGACATCTCCGTAGAAGTGTCCCAAATTACAAGTTCATTATTGTCTTGAGCCAGTCTCTGCTAGCTTTATAATACTCAAACCATGTCATCGAAATCGTACGTAAAAAACCTTCTAGCAATTGGTTGTGGTGTTCTGCTGGTTCTTGTCCTCGAAGGGGGGCTGGCGCTGTTCGGTGTTGTGCCGCTGGCTGACGAGGACCCATTCGTTGGCTTTTCAGGTAAGACCCCACTCTTTGTCGAAGCGACACCGGGGCGCTATACGCTCAACCCGGTCAAGGCGAAATATTTCAACAGTCCACAGTCATTTACTTTGCCGAAGCCCGTTGGCACTTTTCGGATTGTCATCTTCGGTGGTTCTACTACCTATGGTCGCCCTTACCTCAACAAAACCTCCTATGGCACCTGGCTGGAAAAACTGATCGAGAAGTATGCTGACAATGTTGATGTTGAAGTCATCAATGCTGGTGGTATCTCGTACGCCAGTTACCGGGTTCGTCGGCTTATGCAGGAGATGGTCAATTATGACCCGGACCTGTTTGTCCTCTACAGCGGACATAATGAATTCCTTGAAGCACGAACCTTTGCCGACCTGCGCGAAGAGCAACAGGGACTTCGTCTGATCCGTCAGGTGGCTCATCATTCGCGTATCTACTCTGTGTTGACCCAACTGTTGGGCCGATCTGCAAGTCAGGTAACTTTTGATGACGATGTGGATGCCACGCTTGAGCAAATTGGTGGGCCGGAACTCTATCACCGCGATCCGGAATTCCGGGCTGGCGTGATCCGTCAATATCAACACGAGATTGGTGAAATGGTTCGCCTCTGCAAGCAGCAAGGTGTGCCGTTGGTACTGTCAACCTTGCCGGTCAACCTGAGCGGGGTTGCACCTTTCAAATCAGAGCATGACAGTCAACTCAATCGTGAAGATTTGCAGCGCTGGCAAAGGGCGTTTGCGCGAGGTGAGGACGCATTGAATAATATGCAGCCTGAGCGAGCGCTGACAGCCTTAGCTGAGGCAGAAAAGATTGATAATGACTACGCCCTGCTGCACTATCGCAAGGGACAGGCTTATGCGCGTCTCGGCAATGTGCCCAAGGCTTATGAAGCCTATGATCGTGCCCGCGAGGAAGATATAGTGCCATTGCGGGCACTCAACGAGTTTAATCAGATTATTCGCTCAACGGCTCTTTCTGCAAAGGTGCCTCTTGCCGATGTTGAAAAGTTCTTCATGCGTATATCTCCAGGGCATCTGCCCGGTAATAATCTCTTTGTCGATCATGTCCATCCGTCTATCGAAGGCCAGCAATTGATTGCCTGGGTTATTATGAACGCAGCCACCGAAGCTGCCCTGCTGCCGATCGATACTAAGACCTGGCAAGAGGTTATGCCGCAGGCGCGTGATTACCTGCGCCGGGAGCTGGCTTTAGTCTCGGAACGTTATCAAGCCATGGGGTATTGGGGAGTGGGACGACTCTTCTTCTGGGCTGGGAAATATCCAGAGGCTTATGTCGCCCTGCGCCAAGCCTGGCAGAGTGTCCAGGATGTTGCTGAGATGGCCAGGCAACTTGGTGAACTGGAGTTGATGCGTGGTGATGTCAAAAAGGCACTTGAATATCTCGATGCCTCCGAGCGTCTGGAACCGGGCCATTATAAAGTGCTTCTGGCTCGTGCGTCTGCGATGAATCGCTCGGGACGTGCCCAGGAATCACTGGATATGCTGCTACAAGTAAAAGTGCCCGCTGCGAAGACATCTGTTCTCAACTATACTCTCGGACAGACCATGCTAGCATTGGGGCGTCCAGGTGAGGCTGTGGACTATTTAAATCAAGCTGTTGCTGGAAAACCTGATATTCAGGCCTACCGTTTTGAACTGGCTGAGGCGTTAAAACAGTCAGGGCGCAAAACCGAAGCTTTAGAGGCGTACCGTAAATATCTTGCCTTGCTAGCAAATCCTATGGTTGCAGAGGCTACCGAACAATGGTTGGAGCGGCTCTGATGGCACGTTATGTTCTTGGTATTTCAGCTTATTATCATGACAGTGCAGCCTGCCTGTTGTGCGACGGTGTAATTGTTGCCGCAGCCCATGAAGAACGCTTCACGCGGATTAAACATGATGCCGGTTTTCCTGAACAGGCAATGGCTTACTGCTTTAACGAAGCCGGGATTAACGGGGCCGATCTTGAATGCCTGGTTTTTTATGAGAAGCCTTTTTTGCGTTTCGAACGCTTGCTCGAAACCTATCTGGCTTTCGCCCCCCGTGGCCTGTGTCAGTTTCTGCAGGCTGTACCGCTTTGGTTGCACGACAAACTCTGGATCAAAGATCATTTGCGTCGCCAGACTGGTTTTGATGGGACCATCCTTTTTCCCGAGCACCATCAGTCTCACGCCGCTTCGGCCTGTTTCCCGTCACCTTTTGCCGAGACGGCTTTCCTGACTCTTGATGGTGTTGGCGAGTGGGCGACGACCAGCTATGGTATTGGGCGTGGCAACCACATCGAGATGCTGAGTGAAATTCGTTTTCCACATAGCCTCGGCCTGCTCTATTCGGCGTTTACCTACTACACCGGCTTCAAGGTCAACTCTGGCGAGTACAAGTTGATGGGCTTGGCTCCCTACGGCGAACCACGTTATGTCGATATCATATACAAGCATCTGGTTGATCTTAAAGATGATGGCTCTTTTCGCCTCAATCTCGATTATTTCGACTATTGTACTGGCCTGACTATGACCAACCGTCGCTTTGATCAACTCTTTGGTGGCCCACCGCGGCAAGCGGAAGCGCCGCTGACCCAGTGTGATATGGACCTGGCCTGTTCGGTACAGGAAGTGACTGAGGAGATCATGCTGCGTATGGTCCGTCATGTCCACAAGATGACTGGTATGAAGCGCCTCTGTCTGGCGGGTGGTGTGGCCTTAAACTGTGTCGCCAATGGACGTATCCTGCGGGAAGGACCCTTTGAGGAACTCTGGATTCAGCCCGCCTCAGGTGACGCTGGCGGTGCCCTTGGTGCTGCTCTGTTCGGTTGGCATCAGTATCTTGAACAACCGCGTGAAGTCGATGGCGTAAGTGACGATATGCAGGGTGCATATCTTGGCCCGGCGTTTACTGATGATGTGATTCGCCAGGCTCTTGATGACGAAGGAGCTGTTTATTGTAAGCTGAACGAGAACCAGCTGACAACTGAAGTGGCTGATCTGCTGACCAATGGACAGGTGGTGGGCTGGTTTCAGGGCCGCATGGAGTTTGGCCCACGCGCTCTGGGAAATCGTTCAATCCTGGCAGATGCACGCTCGCCGCAGATGCAGCGTCAGGTTAACCTTAAGGTCAAGTTCCGTGAAGGGTTCCGGCCTTTTGCACCGATTGTTCTGGAAGAGCACGTCAGTGAGTGGTTCGATTTGCATAAAAACAGTCCTTACATGCTGTTGGTTGCACAAGTTCACGTGGACCGGTTACGCATGTTGACTGATGAGGAGAAGGATCGTGACGGGATGGCCAAACTCGATGTGCTTCGTTCGAGCATTCCGGCGGTTACCCATGTGGATGGCTCTGCTCGGATTCAAACGGTCTCAGATAAAACGAATCCGCTGATGCATAGTTTGTTGACTGCCTTTGATGAAAAGACTGGTTGCCCGGTGTTGGTCAACACCTCATTTAATGTCCGTGGCGAACCGATCGTTTGCACTCCCCAGGAAGCGCTGCGTTGTTTCCTGTCTACTGATATCGATTGTCTGGCTATTGGAGCGTTTCTGCTGAAAAAGTCAGCTCAGCCGGAATCTTTGTTACAGCGTTACCCGCATGGAGCCATGGCTTTGGACTGAAAATGATGAAAGAACTCAATAAAGAAACAGTCTCTCGACGTGAGTTATGTCAGTTTGGCATCGGCCTCAGCCTGCTGTTTTGCCTGGTTGGTGGCGCACTGCTGTGGCACGGTTATCTCTTTGGCTCCGTGGTGCTTCTGTCTGCGGTTGTATTGGCTGTGGCTTTCTGGCGTGATTGGCCTGGTGTGCGTTTACTTTATGTCGGGTGGATGAAGGTTGCCATGGTGATGGCCAGGATCATGACTACGCTTCTTCTGACCCTGATGT
>JAMONP010000100.1 GCA_027065695.1 Desulfuromonadales bacterium
AGTCAAAATTGAAACCTTAAAGGTAAAAACTGAATCACATTCCGTCCCTCTCTGCGTCTTCGCGCCTCTGCGTTAAAAAATCGCGCCAAAAATCAAGCCGCTGATAGTTGCCATCACCATCACCAGCAGGACAAAGACAATCGTTTTTTTTTGTCCCCATAACACTGCGGATGACCAACATATTCGGTAGCGACAGCGCTGGACCGGCAAGCAACAGGGCCAAAGCCGGACCTTTGCCCATGCTGGCACCAATCAGCCCTTGCAAGATCGGCACTTCGGTTAGAGTGGTAAAATACATAAAGGCACCAAAGACCGAGGCGAACAGGTTGGCCGATAGAGAGTTGCCACCAACCAGTGAGGCGACCCAGGCCGATGACAACGGCAAAGACGATCGCATCAACGGCACGGGCAATCCCCATCTCCGGGCCGAGATACTTCATTGTTGCCGATCGGATTGGTTCTACTTGCCACCTCCGCCCGGTTGTAGATGCGGCTAAATTGATCCACGATGTCAATTTTAAAGCAGTAGAAAGATGACAACAGCAACAATAACCGCTACGATAATTCCGATAATTATTTTGCCACTGCCACCGGAATCTTGCGCCTGGGCCTCTTCCTCGATCCTTCCTATCACCGGAAAACGTTCCACAACCGCACGGACATGAGGTGCTTTTAGCAGCTCATCGGTCAGGTCTTGTCCCGCTTGATGGTCAGGGGGGTGCAGACCATTCTCCCAGCGGTGACTGTCGGTGACATCATAAATAGTACCGTTAACTGCGATGTAGGCACGGCGACCATCTTTGCCGTCGTAATGGGCCAGTTCGGCAAGAGTCATAAGTCCTCTCCTTTTTGATAATTGCAATTTGGGCCCGGCTTTTTGGCTCTGGCTTTTTGGTTCTTGTTAAGCTCGACAGGCTCCTATATAATACGCATTATTTGCGGGTTGACAAGTTTGTCAGCCTGGGGGGCATTTGATGTATCAGGAACATTTCAAGTTACAGGAAGCCCCTTTCTCGCTGACACCTGATCCCGATTATTATTATAATTACACCGGTCATCAACAGGCTTTGAATGTTCTGCTGATCGCCTTGCAGAGTGGTGAAGGCCTGATTAAAATTACCGGCGAAGTCGGTACCGGCAAGACCCTGCTCTGCCGTAAGCTGCTTGCCGCGTTGGCCAACGATTTTCAGACTGCTTATCTGCCCAATCCCCTACTGACACCATTTGAACTTTACCAGGCACTTGCCGAAGAATTGGGTGTCACAGTCCCCTTGGGGGTGACCATGCATGATCTGGTCAAGCGGATCACTGAGCAATTAGTTGGTCTGCATCAGAAGAATAAGAAGGCTGTGCTCTGTATTGACGAGGCGCAGGCTATGTCTCAAGAGAGTCTGGAAGCGTTACGGTTACTTAGCAACCTTGAGACGGAAAAGCTGAAACTGCTGCAGATAGTTGTCTTTGCCCAACCGGAACTGGACGAGATGCTCGCAGGCAGCAGCCTGCGACAACTTCGCCAACGCATCACTTTCAGCTACGATTTGCCCGCGTTGGATCGCGAGGCGGTCACCGGTTACGTCAAACACCGCCTGAAGGTGGCTGGTCATGAAGATGGCAATCTGTTCGGTGTTGCTGCTCTGGATGCTATATATCGCTCCAGTAGAGGGATCCCGAGACTGGTTAATATCCTTTGTCACAAGACCTTGATGGTGGCTTACGGCCAGGGGCAGACTGTGATTGATCTGCTATATGTGAAAATGGCCAGTCGTGATACCGAAGATGCAACTCCACTTTCCAGGTCACTGCTGGCTGGCAAGTCCTTCTATCTCACCGTAGGTGTTATTACTCTGCTGGAAATTGTTCTGGTCGTCTATCTGCTGCAAAGTGTTTTTCTATGAGCTTGATTAACCAGATGCTGCGTGATCTGCAGCAACAGAAAAATGGTGGTGAGTTAAAAAAATCGCAGACCTTGCATCCTGGCAAGAGGACGCGTATCCCTTACCTGCCTCTACCGCTGGTGTTGGGTGGTGCAGCGGTGGTTTTGCTCTTTTTTATCTGGTGGTTGGCTGGCGCTTTGTCCGATATGAGGTTTGGTTTTGAGCCGGTTGAAAGCCAGCCGGTTGTGGTTACCGAAGGGTTACAAACAGCAGAGAGCGCCGAACAGGATCAACTGACTATGGCAGAGCGCGATGCGGAACCGCCGAGTGTCGCTGTTGCCAGTGAACAGGTTGTTAATAAAAGGCAGGCCCCCGTTAATGTGTTACCAGTAAAAACGACGTCTGTTGTGAAAGTCCCCGCTAAAAAAATCTCGATTAAAAAACAGGCGGTTGTAAAGCAGGTTGTGGCCAAGCCAGCGTCTGCCGTAACCAAACAGTCCAAGTCCACATTTGTTCGACGCAAGCCGGAGGTAGTATCCCTGCGTGTAACCCAAAAAACACAGCGGGTTAAGAGCCACCAGGCGCAGGTTTCACCCAAGCTGGTCACTAGCCAGAGCAAGGTCGTCACTCAGCCAGGCAAAATTGTCACTAAAGGGCCCAAACGATTGCATCCGGATGCTTTGCCTGGTGCAATCCTGAGTAGCGGCCACAGTCTGACCGCAACCAAGGGTCCCTCCAGACTGTCTGCAGTTCATGCAACGACGCCGTACGGTATGGCTGAGGAGGCCTTTCTTGACGGCAAATGGGCTCTTGACCAACAGCGTGATAACTTGGCGGTGAGCTCCTTGCAACACGCCTTGGAGCTTTATCCTGGCCACTTGCCAGCCAGAGAGCTCTTAACTGAAATTCTTGAAAAGGATGGCAAGACAGGCGAAGCAATGTTCCTGCTGGCAGAAGGGCTCGAGATTGCACCTGACTATATTGTATTCAAAAAGAGCTACGCCAGGTTACTGGTGGAGCAGGGTGATTACGAGGCGGCAATTAAAGTCATGTTGCACGAAGGCTTGCCGACTGTTGAGGACGACCCTGAGGCCCATGTGGTTATGGCTACCCTTTACCAGCATCTCGGTGAGTCCTTTCTTGCTGCCCAGACGTATCGTAACCTGCTGGCTGTTTGGCCGCAGACTGGGGCTTTCTGGGTTGGGCTCGGTGGTGCACTCGAAGGACAGAACCTCTTTGAGGAAGCTGTTGAATGTTACCAAAGAGCCCTCAACACTAAGAATTTGCGTCAGGATTTGAGCCGTTATGCAAAAAAACGTCTGGATCAGCTCGATTAACGAGTTTGCTCAGCCAATTCGTCTAACCTGATTGCCTTTTACTTGTCAGGCAAGGTGATCTTCCTGGCCTGATTTTTCCCAAATCTTATCTGCTGTCGATCCAGGATCAGGTTAGCTGTAAATTCTAAAAACCGCACACAGACTATGCAAAAATTCGCTCCCACACTTTATGCCTATCGCCAGTTGCTTGGCGAAGTCGACAGCTGGTTCACCGCTTGCCTGCAGGCTGGCGGTTCCGCTCTGGCCTGTCGCCATGGCTGTAGTGCCTGCTGTCGTGGTTTGTTTGATATCACCTTGCTTGACGCCTGGTTAATGAAAGAGGCTTTTTCTGCCTTGCCGGCAGAGACCCAGGTTCAAATCCGCGATCGTTGTCAACCGCGACTAACCGAGCTTCGCAAGCGTTGGCCGAAGTTGAAATCTCCTTACCTTCTGAATGCTTTTCCGGAAGAGGAGTGGACCTCTATGCCTGAAGAGGACCAGACTCCATGTCCTCTGCTCAACGTGAATGGCGATTGCCTGGTTTACCCGTCCAGACCGTTGACCTGCCGATTACACGGCTTGCCAAATATCGACGTCAGCGGGAAGGATTTCGATGGGACCGTCTGTACCCTGCACGCTGGTGAGCCGTTGGACTTGCCGGAGCAAGTATTGCACTGGCAGTTCCGAGAGGTTTTTACACGAGAAGTTGCTTTGTTCAAGGCTTTTACGATGGAGTTGACTGACGGCACACGGAATGAACTTGATACCTTTATCCCGCTGGCGTTGTTAGCGGATTATGCTGATATCGACTGGCGCAGCTTATAATAAAAAGGACCTTCGCTGTTTGCCGGTTTTGACAGCTGTAATCCTTTCTCTTTGGAGAAGATTCGCTACATCGAGAAGTCAGGTACCATAACTTACCGCTCGGGAATGAGTTGCGGCAAGAGGCTTGGATTGATGGTTCTTGCTGGGGCCTATCCTGATTCCACTCTGAAAAGCGTGTCGGTTTTCTTTACATACCTCAAGGTGTCTTTGCCATTCACATAAATTATCCATTAGTTTAAACATGTTGTAGGCTTAGCATGGTTTTTGCTTGCGTGTCTATTGAGCCTATGGTGAAACATTTATCTTCCTCGGGAGGAAAAAGTGAAAAAAACATTTTTGTCGGGATTGTCAACGGGTTTGTACTTGATGGTTATGGTTAGTTCCGTTGGAGCAACGACGCTGACCTCTACGATAAGTATGGATAATGGCTACGTTGCATACATGTCAACTGATGACGCGGTACAAGGTACAGCATTTGCGGACTTAAACGATTGGTATACCGCACATACAACCACGACTTCACTCAGCTCGGGGACAGACTATTATTTGCATATTTATGGCTACGATCAAGGAAGCATCGCTGGGTTCCTCGGTGAGTTTTCACTGTCTGGAAATGATCATGAATTTGTAAATAACTCGCTAACTCTGCTTACCAACACCGCAGATTGGATTGGAAATAATACTGGATGGGCAGATCCAATGACAACTCTAACTGACTTGGGTACTAATGGTGTCGGCCCTTGGGGACTTAGAAGCGGGATAAGTTCCCAGGCTAATTGGATATGGGTGGGCGACGCTTATTCAAAAAATGCCGCTTATTTTTCTACAAAAATATCTACTGCGGCCCCCGTCCCAGAGCCTTCGACCATCCTCCTCCTCGGCGGTGGACTCTTAGGTCTCGGATGGTACGGAAGAAAGAGAAAGAAAGTATAGAGTAAAAGGACCTGTAAAGAATACTGACACACGAAAGCGGGGTCACTGAATGGCTCCGCTTTCGTGTGTGAAAATAAGGTTTTGGAGCTTCGTGAAAACTATATATTATGAGTAGTTTTAGGATGTTAAGAGATCCTTCTTGCCGGGTTTTAGGTTTGACATGGCAGTCTATTCCAATCCGAAGATGAGTCTGAAGGGTGGGTCTGAATCAACCGGCGAGTAAACGTTCATCGATAGATTCAAAGAGTTGGTGTTTGGCCTCTTGCAGGCGCTTAGCTGCTTCATTATCGCT
>JAMONP010000101.1 GCA_027065695.1 Desulfuromonadales bacterium
ATATTTGTTGGATATCTGGTTGAGAAGAGTAGTGTTGCGGCAGTGAGCATTGCTTGCAATAATGATCGGCAAGTAGATGTATTTATTGTTAAATATCATAACGCCATCGGCATTATATTCAACAAATAAACAACGTCCCCCACCCCAGTGTGCCATTTGGGAAAGCTATGGAAATGATATTGCACTGCTGTATCAGGCTCAACAGGAAGAACAACTGAGAATAAAAAAAGAGAGGGAAAGAGGGACAACACCGCTGGGTGAAGTACCTTTTTAAAATCTGACCAGTTCGGTGGGAACTGGTCAATTCTTGCTCATAATCATCCTGCGGCAAATAGCTGCGAGTTTGCTCCGGCGTTAACAATGCGTAATATCGGCTGAATTAATCGCTTTTTTCTCAATTTTTGATGACGTGGTTAGTCGTGAAAAGATACAGATCTCAACGTATTTACATGTTTGCAATCTGACACCGCTTTCTGACCCCGCTTTTTTGTACTTCCCGTCAGTCCCCCCTTGACCATAAATAATACACGTATTACAATACGTGTACCATCCAGAGAGGTTACGGTAATGCGAAAAAAACTCACAGTGACCATAAATGAAGAAGTATATGAAGGTCTGCGAACAGTTATTGGGCCACGGAAAATCAGCCGATTTATTGAGGACTTAGTCCGCCCTCATGTGCTTAAAAAAGACATGTATGCCGCATATAAAGAAATGGATGCTGATAAAATCAGAGAATCTGAGGCACTCGAATGGGCCGAAGCTACCATAGGAGATATAAACGATGATGAGGGGTGAAGTTTGGTGGATTAATTTTGAACCTTCCATCGGAGGTGAAATCCGCAAACAAAGGCCTGCTATCATTGTGAGTAATGATGCTGCAAACCATTATTTAAATCGGGTTCAAGTCGTGCCAATAACGAGTAACGTCGACAGACTTTACCCAAGTGAAGCATATGTGACTTTTCGAGGCAAAAAAGCTAAGGCGATGGCTGATCAGGTTACTACGGTAAGTAAAAAAAGGTTCATCAATTCAGCTGGTTCTATCTCTAAAACTGAAATGGATGGTGTTAGCAAAGCTATCGCGACCCAACTTGACCTCTGAGGCAGAACGGATACCCCCTAAACGTTTGGCAACCATCGCAGTGATATCATCAATAATTTTACTGCATTCTATTAATTATATTTCTGTTTTAAGTTCAATTTTTTCAAACTCCTTGGTCTCTTACACAAAACGCTAAACCAAGTCTAGATAACTTGTAAGAACAGACATCTTCAAACAATTATTGTTAACTCTTGCGGGTGGCTGGAAGGGTTTATTAACGGCAAGTTGGCCAACCAATATAAAGAATATATTTTAGCCATTTTTGATCGCAGAAATCTAAAAAAAGGGCGAGATTAATAATCCCGCCCTTCTTAGATGTTTTGCTATTTAAGAAAATTACTTCTCTTCTTTTTCCTCTTCAACAGGTGCTTCTTCAGTTGCAACTGGTTCAGCCGCCTTGACAGACTTTTTTACAGGAGCTTTTTGCTTCTTCGGCTTAGCAGTAAACTCTTCCTCAACCAGTTCAATCAATGAGAGAGAAGCATTATCACCAGCACGGTGTCCCAACTTGATAACCCTTGTATAACCACCAGGACGATCAATGTAACGCGGTGCAATGGTTTCAAACAGCTTGGCAACCGTTTTCTTGTCTCGCACAACTTGCATAACTAGGCGGCGTGAGTGCAGATCACCACGTCTAGCCATAGTAATCAGTTTTTCAGCCATTTTTCGCAGTTCTTTGGCGCGCGCATCAGTAGTGGTTATTTTCTCACAATCGAAAAGTGAGGTCACCATATTGCGCATCATGGCTTTGCGGTGACTGGTGTTACGGCCCAGCCGCTTGCCGGATTTTCTATGACGCATCGGTATCAGGTCCTTTCTTTATATAAGATTCCGGTAGAGGGAAGTACCCTAGAGTTCTTCCTCACTTTTCTCAAGCATCTTCAGATATTCGGGGTCCGGGAAGCCTTCAAGAGTAAGACCTAGAGTCAGCCCCATCTCGGAAAGAATATCCTTGATTTCGTTAAGTGACTTACGGCCGAAATTCTGTGTTTTCAACATTTCCGCCTCGGACTTCTGTACGAGTTCGCCGATCAAGCGTATGTTGGCATTCTTCAGACAATTAGCACTACGAACGGACAACTCAAGCTCATCTACGCGACGATATAGATTCTCGTTGATAGGCTGTTTTGTGATTTCAGTTTCGTCAGTGATTTCAGGTTCAAGAGATTCGTCAAAATTGATGAACAGTTGAATCTGCTCCTTGACGATCTTAGCCGCATAAGCGAGAGCATCATCTGGCTTGACGCTACCATCGGTGTGAATTTCCAAAATCAACTTGTCGTAATCAGTGACCTGACCGACACGAGCATTGCTAACCGTAAAATTCACCTTCTTGATCGGTGAGAATAGAGCATCGATAGGCACTGTACCAACCGGGGCTTTTTCATCGCGATTACGCTCTGCCGGACCATAACCTTTACCTATGGCAACAACCATGTCTATCTCGACATCAGCATCTTTACCACATACAGCAATGTGGTGATCAGGGTTCAGGATTTCTACATTAGGATCGGTGACAATATCACCGGCCTTGATAACCCCCTTACCCTTTTTAACGATACGGACATTACGAGCATCATGACCATGTAACTTGATCAAAACACCTTTAAGGTTAAGGATGATATCAGTTGCATCCTCCGTCACACCGGGTACTGTGGAAAATTCATGCAAAACACCCTTAATACGAACCGAGGTGATTGCCGCCCCCTGTAGTGAGGAGAGTAGAACCCGGCGCAAAGAGTTACCCATAGTTGTGCCAAAGCCACGTTCAAAAGGCTCCGCTGTAAACTTGCCATAAGTAACAGTCAGCGAGTCGGCATCAACCTGGAGACGCTTGGGGCTGATCAGTTCTCTCCAGTTTTTAAACATGCGAATCCTCCATCATGAGGTTGCTCTATAGGGTTTCAAGCTGCCAAGAGTGCTCTGTCGTTTACTTCGAGTAAAGTTCGACAATCAAATGCTCTTGGAAGGTCGGTGTCGTCATTTCAGCACGCACCGGCAAAGTTTTAACCGTGCCCTGGAATGCATCGCGGGTCAGTTCCACCCATGATGGAATGCCACGACGCATGACACCGTCAAGAGCTTCGTTAATGCGAACAATCTTCTGACTCTTCTCTCGCAGTTCCACGACATCCCCAGGACGTACGAGATACGACGGGATATTCACTTTCCGGCCATTAACCATAAAATGGTTATGTCGAACAAGCTGGCGGGATTCATTGCGCGACGTAGCAAAACCCATCCGATAGACCATACTATCAAGCCTGCGCTCAAGGAGAACCAGCAGATTTTCGCCAGTCACGCCCTTCATGCGGTCAGCTTCTTTGAAATAGTCTCGGAATTGCTTCTCGAGCAGACCATAGGTCCGCTTGACTCTCTGCTTCTCACGCAACTGAGTACCGTAATCGGAAACTTTAATGCGACCCTGGCCATGCTGACCAGGAGCGTAGTTGCGGCGTTCCAGTGCACATTTATCAGTGTAACAACGGTCGCCCTTGAGGAACAGCTTCATATTTTCCCGCCGGCACATGCGGCAAACGGGTCCAGTGTATCTCGCCAACGTTCGTCCTCCTTATCACTAGTTAGACTCTTCTTCGCTTGGGTGGACGGCACCCGTTATGCGGTATCGGAGTGACATCCTTGATCATAGTAATGGTCAGGCCAACCGACTGTAAAGCCCGCAGTGCAGACTCACGACCAGAACCGGGTCCCTTGACCCAGACCTCAATACTGCGCAAACCATGCTCTTGAGCCTTCTTTGCTGCATCCTCTGCGGCCATCTGAGCAGCAAAAGGAGTGCTCTTACGACTCCCTCTAAAGCCCTTGGTTCCACAGGTGCACCACGAAATCACGTTGCCGGCCACATCAGTGATCGTGATGATCGTATTGTTGAACGTCGCCTGAATATGAGCAATACCATTCGGGATATTCTTCTTTTCACTTTTTTTGCGTACACGTTTACCAGGCTTAGCCATGGTTCCTCCTGTTACTTCTTCTTACCAGCGACAGTCTTGCGCGGACCCTTTCGGGTTCTTGCATTCGTCTTGGTTTTCTGTCCACGCACCGGCAAACCTCTACGATGACGCAGTCCACGATAACAACCGAGATCCATAAGTCGCTTGATGTTCACTGTGACTTCGCGACGCATATCACCCTCAACCTTACAATCACTGTCAATAACCTTACGGATATTAGACACTTCTTCCTCAGTCAAATTATCCGACCGGGTATTGAAATCAACACCAGCTTTAGTCAGAATTTCCTGAGATAGTGAGCGCCCGACACCATAGACATAGGTCAGAGCAATTTCAATCCGTTTGTTTCTGGGTAAATCGATACCAGCAATACGAGCCAATGTCCGATCCTCCTAAAATACTTTAGCCTTGCCTCTGTTTATGTTTGGGATTTTCACAGAGGACTCTGAGAATACCCTTACGCTTAACAATTTTACACTTGTCACACATTGTTTTAACTGATGATCTGACTTTCATGATTCTTCCCTTTAAACGGTGTCGGTAACAATCCTGGCGGGTATACCTTTATTTTTCATACCGAGTTTTCATACCTGAGTCAAGATTTCTGGACCGTTGTCAGTAATAGCAACCGTATGTTCAAAATGGGCAGAACGTTTACCATCCTGTGTTACCGCTGTCCACCCGTCTTCTAATATCTTTACACCAGGTACGCCAGCATTAATCATTGGCTCTATAGCCAGCGTCATGCCAGTTTTAAGTCGTGGCCCTTGGCCGGGCTGTCCGTAATTTGGTATCTGTGGAGCCTCATGCAGGCTGCCGCCGATACCATGTCCGACAAATTCCCGAACAACACTGAAACCCTTCGGTTCAACCCAGGACTGAACAGCATGTGAAACATCTGACAACCTGCCGTCCGGAACTACTTTCTCTATCGCTCGCTCAAGCGATTCGCGCGTTGCCGTAACCAGTCTCTGCGTCTCTTCATCTAACTCACCGACAGCAACTGTGATTGCTGAGTCACCGTAAAAACCCTTATAGAGGACACCAAAGTCTATGCTCAGGATGTCACCCTCCCGCAAGGGCGTTCTATTGGCAAAGCCGTGAACGACCTGGTCGTTCGGTGAGGAGCAGATAGTATATGGGAAGCCACCATATCCCTTGAATGCAGGCTTTGCTCCTTGGCGCTGACATTCTTTTTCTGCCACACTGTTCAGCTCGGCAGTTGTGATTCCTGGAACAATCAGACTTTCGAGCAAGGTCAGCGTTTCAGCAACAATCCGTCCTGCAGCTCGCATCTTCTCAAGTTCAGCCGAGCTCTTTAAAACAATCACGTTAACTTGCCTGCAAGAGTGACAGCATCTTTTCCTGTACCTGCGTAATCGGCAGCATCCCGTCAACCTTCATCAGCACATCTGCATCCTGATAGTAGCTGATCAGGGGAGCAGTCTGTTCTGTATAGACCTGCAAACGTTTGCGAATGGTCTCTTCCTTATCATCATCCCTCTGAATCAATGCTCCACCACAGGCATCGCAAGTTCCAGGCTGTAGAGAAGGATCAAACGTCACATGATAGCCACGGCCACATTCACTACAAGTACGACGTCCGGTCAAGCGCTCAACCAAGGCATCTGTATCCACCTCAAGAGATATGACCCTGTCCAGTTCTTTACCCATCTCTTGGAAACTGACCTGCAGGGCATCTGCCTGGGCGACGGTCCTTGGGAAGCCATCAAGAATAAACCCACTGGCACAATCTGCTTCCAGCAGACGATCCCGGACAATGCCAACAACCACTTCGTCGGGGACGAGGCCGCCAGCGTCCATGTATTCCTTGGCTTTACGCCCCATGGGAGTACCGTCTTTAACAGCAGCACGGAGCATATCGCCAGTGGAGATCTGCGGAATCGCAAACTTCTCCATTAGCATTTTAGCCTGAGTACCTTTCCCAGCTCCGGGAGGTCCGAGTAAAACCAGTTTCATCAGTGTTGTCCTCGCTATCTACGCCGACTCTTGATATTCACGCCTTTCATGAAACCCTCATAAGAACGTGAGATCAAGTGAGCTTCTATTTGAGAAGCCGTATCAAGGCCGACACCTACAACAATCAGCAGTGACGTCCCGCCAAAGAAGAAGGGAACATTGAACTGACCAATCAGCATCGATGGCAGAACACAAACTAACGAGATGTAAATTGCACCGGCAAAAGTCAGGCGACCCAACACGGTATCAAGGTAATCGGATGTCGCCTTACCAGGTCTGACCCCAGGGACATAACCACCTTGGCGTTTGATATTATCTGCAACATCAACCGGATTAAAAGTAACAGCAGTGTAGAAGTAGCAGAAGAAAACAATAAAGGCGACATAAACGACATTATACAGCCAGTGAGATGGAGTCATCATTGAAGACAAAGTTTGCACCCAGGGTATATCGACAAATTGGGCGACTGTACTTGGAAACATAATGATCGAACTGGCGAAAATTGGCGGTATAACGCCACTCATATTTATTTTGAGCGGCAGATGACTACTCTGACCACCCATGTTACGCGAACCGACAGCTCGCTTAGCATAATGAATCGGTACACGACGCTGGCCGCGTTCCATGAAGATAATAGCCCATATAACAGCGACCATCACAACCAGGATTATCAGCAAGACTGTGAAGGTCATAGCACCAGTTTTTAACAACCGGATACTGTTAACCAGCGCAGAAGGCATCATGGCGACAATACCAGCGAAGATGATCAGAGAGATACCGTTGCCGATACCACGCTCAGTAATCTGTTCACCTAGCCACATGATAAATGCAGTTCCAGCCGTCAAGGTGATGACTGTTAAGACAATGAAGCCGACCCCTTGCATAGCAACAACCGGCTCACCGGCCGGGCCACGCATTGCCTGCAAACCAACCGCAATTCCGGCACCCTGGACAATCGACAAACCAACTGTGCCATAACGTGTCCATTTGGTCATGATCTTTCGGCCCGCTTCACCATCTTTGGAGAGACGTTCTACCGGCTCAAAGACGACAGTCAGCAACTGCATAATAATCGAAGCGCTAATGTAAGGCATAATGCCCAGCGCGAAGACTGTCATTCGCTCCAAGGCACCACCAGTAAACGCACTGACCAGACCGAGCAGCGTGCCCTGGGTTCCTTCAAAGAACTGAGCGAGGACAACCCGATCAACACCCGGAAGAGGCACGTGACAGCCAACCCGATAGATCGCAAGCATGCCGAGAGTAAAGAGAATACGTCGGCGTAGCTCAGGAATACTGAAGATGTTCTGGATGCTGGCTAACAACTTTTGATAACCTCTACCGTGCCGCCAGCAGCCTCGATCTTGGCCTGGGCGGATTTACTGAACTTATGTGCCTTAACCGTAAGTGATTTGCTTAATTCACCGTCGCCAAGAATCTTGACGCCGTCCTTAAGCTGACCAATCAGGCCTGATTTACCGAGCATTTCAAGATCGACAACACTTCCACTATCAAAGAGCTCAAGATCACGGAGGTTGACAAGTACATAGACCTTCCTGCTCAGCGGCGTAAAACCACGCTTTGGTAGACGTCTCTGCAGTGGCATCTGGCCGCCTTCGAAACCAGGCTTGACACCACCACCGGAGCGGGAGTTCTGACCTTTGTGTCCTCTACCAGAGGTCTTGCCGGTACCGGAACCATGACCACGGCCTATACGCTTTCTATTTTGTGTCGAACCGTATGACGGTTGCAGATTACTTAAATCCATGCTGATATCCTTGCAATTATTCCTCAACAGTGACCATGTGGCTGACCTTGTTGATCATACCGCGAATTTCAGGTGTATCCAAACGCACGACCGTCTGATGAAGACGACGCAAGCCGAGCCCATGAAGTACCTTAGTAAAATATTTATTGCGACCAATACCGCTTCGCTTGAGAGTTATCTTGATTTCAGCCATTATTCACTCCCGTTTCAGGACTTTACTTCTGAGGTGTTTTTCGTAATGCCACGTCTGGCAAGGATCTCTTCAGGGCTTTTCAATTGTTGCAATGCCCGGATGGTTGCCTTGACAACATTGTGCGGGTTATTTGAACCGAGACACTTGGAAAGAATGTCGCTGACGCCGGCAACTTCAAGAATTGCACGCACGGCACCACCGGCAATAACACCCGTACCTTCAGAAGCTGGCAACAAAAGAACCTTGCCTGCTCCGTACTTACCCATCACATCGTAAGGAATGGTTGTCCCCTGGATAGGTACAGAGATCATATTCTTTTTGGCCTTTTCAACACCCTTGCGAATTGCCTCAGGGACCTCTTTGGCCTTACCGAGACCATATCCAACATTGCCACTGCCGTCACCAACTACAATCAGGGCAGAGAAGCTGAACCGACGACCACCTTTAACAACCTTGGAAGTACGATTGATGTGGATAACGCGATCATTTAAATTTGTTTCGTTCTTATCAACGCGTTGCAACGCTCTTCTCCTTTGCTGCTCAGAAAGTCAAACCAGCTTCACGAGCCGCATCGGCGAGAGCCTTGACACGGCCGTGGTACAAAAAGCCGTTGCGGTCGAAAACTACCTGTTTAATGTCGTTTGCCAGAGCTTTTTCGGCAATCTTCTTGCCAACAACCTTAGCCGCCTCAACATTACCACTATACTTAACACTGTCATTTACCCCTTCAGCAACGGTTGAAGCCGCAGCTAAAGTCTTGCCGGAAGCATCCTCGACAATCTGGGCATAAATGTGTCTGGAACTTCGGAATACACACAAACGTGGGCGATCCGCGATTCCAACGACTTTTTTACGTACTCTGCTCTGACGCTTCTTGCGGGCAAGCCGCCGTTCTTTCGAAACTTTCACGCTTTCACCTCATCCTATTCAGCTTACTTCGCTCCGGTCTTACCAGCTTTACGCAGAATTCTCTCATCCGCATATTTTATCCCCTTGCCCTTGTAAGGCTCAGGTTTGCGAAACGAGCGAATCTTAGCTGCCGCTGCTCCTACCAGTTCCTTATCGACCCCAGAGACAGTAATACGATTGGCCTTAGTGTCAACTTCAGCGCTGATCCCTTCAGGCAACAGATATTCAACCGGATGTGAATAACCGAGCGCGAGGTTCAGAGTCGAACCCTTCAATTCAGCACGATAGCCAACACCGTTGATCTCCAATACCTTGGAGAAACCAGTAGTTACACCGTCTACCATGTTTGCAATCAACGAACGGGTGAGCCCTTGCAAAGCCGTAGTTGACAGCCCTGGGCGGGAAGCAACCAGTAACTGGTCTGCCTCCATTTTAACCTCGATCTGGTCATGGATGATCCGCTCAAGACAGCCTTTTGGTCCTTCGACCGTTATCTTCTGGCCATCCAGGGTTACCTTGATACCCGAGGCGATATTTATTGGTTTCTTGCCGATGCGCGACATCTTTATCGACTCCTTAGATTCAACGTTTTGTTCAATTAATTACCAGACTGTACAGAGGACTTCGCCGCCGACATTAGCTTCCCGGGCAGCAACATCATCCATAACACCTTTAGAGGTCGATAGAATCGCTGCACCCAGACCGTTCTTGATTCGAGGGATATCATCCTGCCCAACATAAACCCGACGACCAGGCTTCGATACACGAGTAATTTCATGAATTACAGCTGTGTTCTGCCCATCATATTTCAGATAAAGCCGTAACACCCCTTGCAGGTCATCACTGATTACCTTGAAATTCTTGATATAACCGAGTTCTTTCAAAACTTCGGCAATGGCAACCTTCACATTGGACGAAGGAATGTCCATTTTAGGATGTTGCGCCATACCTGCATTGCGGATGCGGGTCAGCAAATCCGCGATCGGATCTGTCATAGCCATGAATACTGCTCCTTAATTATCCGATTACCAGCTGGACTTGGTTACGCCTGGAAGCTTACCTGCAGACGCCAGCTTGCGCAGACAGATTCTGCACATGTCAAATTTACGATAGTACGCACGAGGCCGACCACAGATCGGACAGCGATTATACTCTCTCACCTTAAACTTCTGAGGCCTTTCAGCCTTAATTCGCATCGATTTCTTTGCCACGTGTTTCCTCCGCTAAGCTGCTACATTCTGCTTCCGGAAAGGCATTCCCATCCCGGTAAGCAGAGCACGACCTTCTTCGTCAGTACGCGCCGATGTAACAATCGTCACGTTCATACCCTTGATCTTGTCAATTTCTTCAATATCAATCTCAGGGAAGATTAACTGCTCACGAATTCCCAGGGTGTAATTACCTCTGCCATCAAAGGCCTTGGCAGAAACGCCCTTGAAATCCCTGACGCGAGGCAGAGCGACATTGATCAGTCGATCAAGAAATTCATAAGCCCGGTCACGGCGTAGCGTCACCATGACTCCAATCGGCATCTCCTCACGTAATTTAAATTGCGCAATTGATTTCTTGGCGTGAGTGATAACAGCCTTCTGACCGGTAATGCTAGCCATTTCGACAGTAGCCGACTCCAGAATTTTAACGTTCTGAATAGCTTCTCCAAGCCCCATATTGATAACAACTTTCTCAACCTGCGGGACTTCCATCACATTCTTAAGCTGCAGTTCCTTCATTAACTTTGGAACGAGCTCTTTTTTATATATTTCCTTAAGCCTAGCCATGAAAAACTCCGTTAATTATTCACAATCTCGTTGCATTTCTTGCAGAAACGGACCTTGCTGCCATCTTCGAGAACCCGCAGACCCGTACGTGCTGGCTTGTTGCACCCATGGCACAACAGCTGGACATTGGAGATAGCAATCGGTGCTTCCTTTTCAATAATCCCGCCTTCGTTGTTAGAACGAGAGGGGCTCGTGTGACGCTTGATCAGGTTAAGGCTTTCAACCAGAACCCGGCCTTTATCAGGCAGTACGCGCAGAATCTTGCCGCTTTTGCCCTTGTCTTTCCCGGCAATGATCATTACCAGGTCATCTTTTTTCACATGGAGTTTTGTGACTGCCATGGCTTCTTTACTCCCAGCTTTTAAAGGACCTCAGGGGCCAGAGAAACAATCTTCATAAATTTCTTGGCACGTAACTCGCGGGCAACAGGCCCAAAGATACGTGTTCCGACCGGCTCCCCAGCAGCCGAAACAACAACTGCAGAATTACCGTCAAAACGAATATAAGAACCATCGGGACGGTTCACCTCTTTTGCTGTGCGTACAACAACAGCACGGACAACCTCACCCTTCTTTACTTTCGAATTGGGCATCGCCTCTTTTACAGAGCAGACGATAATGTCACCGATACCTGCATACTTGCGCTTGGATCCACCAAGAACCTTGATGCAGCGCAATTTCTTGGCACCGGAGTTGTCTGCAACAGTCAATACAGTTTGCATCTGAATCATGGCAGTCTCTCCTAAGCGCTGACGTTTTTGCCGAGAATTTCACGAACCCGCCATCGTTTATCCTTCGACATGGGACGCGTCTCAACAATCAACACCTTGTCGCCTGCGGCACAGGTATTCATTTCATCGTGCGCCTTATAGGTAACGTGACGTTTAATGTACTTCTTGTATGTCGGGTGCTTAACAATGCTGTCAACCTTGACAACCACAGTTTTGTCCATTTTGTCGCTCACGACGACCCCAACACGAATTTTCTTATTACCACGTTCTTTTATCATTGCCGTCCTCGTTAAGTCGGATTAGCCGCGCTTTTCTTCAAGCACAGTTTTGATCCTGGCAATTTCCTTACGCACCTTAGGGATACGCGAGGTGTTTTCCAGATGTCCGGTATGCAGCTGAAATTTGAGGTTAAACATCTCCTGATTCAGATCTGAAACCTCTGCATTAAGCTCTTCCACTGTCTTGTCACGCAGTTCTTCAGGATTCATAGCCAGCCTCCTCACGAACCACGATCTTGGTTTGCATTGGCAGTTTATGTGTTGCCAGACGGAACGCTTCGCGCGCTACCTCCTCGCTGACACCCTGCATTTCATAAAGCACCATTCCCGGACGCACAACACAAACCCAGCTATCCGGAGAACCCTTGCCTTTACCCATGCGGGTTTCGGCAGCCTTACGAGTTAACGATTTATCTGGAAAAGCACGAATCCAGATCTGACCACCACGCTTGATATAGCGAGTCATGGCACGACGTGCTGCTTCGATCTGGCGCGCTGAGAGCCAACCGCATTCCACGGCCTGCAGACCAAAATCACCAAAGTTCAGGTCCGTACCGCCGCGAGCGGCACCCTTCATACGGCCCTTAAACTGTTTTCTATGCTTAACCTTTTTAGGCATCAACATGGCAAATAAACTCCTGACCTTTTACTTATGCTGCTGATCCTTATTGCCAAGGATCTCGCCCTTGAAAATAAGAACCTTTACGCCGATGATGCCGTAGGTTGTTTTGGCTTCGGCGAATCCATAATCAATGTCGGCACGCAGGGTATGCAGGGGCACGCGACCTTCACGATACCATTCACGACGGCTCATCTCTGCACCGCCAAGACGACCTGAGCATTCAATCTTGATCCCCTGAGCGCCAAATTTCATAGACTGGTTAACCGCCTTTTTCATTGCACGGCGGAAAGCGACACGACGCACCAACTGCAATGCGACATTCTCCGCGACTAACTGTGCATCAACCTCAGGTTTGCGAACCTCCTGAATGTTGATAAAAATCTCTTTGTCAGTCAGCTTGGCCAGTTCTTTTTTAAGCGATTCAACTTCGGAACCCTTTTTGCCAATAATGATACCTGGACGTGCCGCAAAGATATTTATCTTGGCCTTGCCAGCAGCACGTTCAATCTCAATCTTGGAAATGCCCGCATGATGCAGACGCTCTTTCAAGTAATCCCGCAGCTTGAGATCCTCATGCAGCAACTGAGCGTAATCTTTCTCAGCGTACCAGTTGGATTCCCATGTGCGAATCACGCCTAAGCGAAATCCTATCGGATGAACTTTCTGACCCAAAACTAAACCTCCTGAGGTGGTTACTTCTCGTCCAAAATCACCGTAATGTGGCTGGTCGGTTTACGAATTTTTGTAGCACGGCCTTGAGCTCGCGGCATAAAGCGCTTGAGTACAGGACCCTGATCAACAAACAACGCTTTAACGAACAGTCTGTCAACATCAGAGACGCCCTTCTGCTCTGCATTAGCAACAGCAGATCGCACCAGTTTGGCAACGACATCCGCCGGGCGTTGAGGCGAAAACTTCAGAATATTAAGAGCTTCCTGAACAGCCTTGCCGCGGACCATATCCGCAACCAAGCGGGTCTTTTGCGGCGACAAACGAATAAATTTCAGCTTCGCACTAGCTTCCATGTGCTGGTACTCCCTCGCTAATAATTACTTCTTCTTCGTGCGGTTTGAACCATGACCGTAATAAGTCCTGGTCGGAGAGAATTCACCAAGCTTGTGGCCAACCATATTCTCGGACACAAAAACCGGGATAAATTTTCTACCATTGTGTACAGCAAACGTCATACCAACAAAATCAGGCAAAATTGTAGAACGCCGCGACCAGGTTTTGATCGCCTTATGGGAACCAGCATCGCCAATATTTTCGATTTTACGTGTCAGACTCTCTTCAACATAAGGGCCCTTTTTTATCGATCTCGCCACGGTCGTCTCCTATTCTCTTTACTTGCTGCGACGACGGACAATGAAGCGATCCGTCCGTTTGTTAGAACGCGTCTTGTAACCCTTGGTCGGTACACCCCATGGGGTTACGGGGTGACGTCCACCCGAGCTTTTACCTTCACCACCGCCATGCGGATGATCAACCGGGTTCATGGCAACGCCACGGGACTGCGGACGTTTACCAAGCCAGCGGTTACGACCAGCCTTACCGATCTTGACATTTTCATGATCAGTATTACCAACCTGGCCAACCGTAGCGCAACAACCCTGCAGCACCAGGCGAACTTCACCTGAAGGCAAACGCAATTGAGCGTATTTGCCTTCTTTGGCTGCGATCATAGCGTAAGTCCCAGCGCTGCGAGCCAGCTGGCCACCTTTGCCAACCCTGAGTTCTACATTATGAACCCAAGTGCCAAGTGGAATTGAACGAATCGTCAGAGTGTTGCCAGGCACGATGTCAGCAGTATCGCTGGCGATAACAACATCGCCAACTTTAATACCGACCGGAGCCAGAATATAACGCTTCTCGCCGTCCACGTAATGCAATAAAGCAATCCGTGATGAGCGGTTCGGATCGTATTCGATCGTTACAACCTTGGCCGGGATTTCACGCTTATCTCGCTTAAAATCAATAATCCGGTACCTGCGCTTGTGGCCGCCACCGGTATGACGCTTCGTGATCCGACCTGTGTTGTTACGGCCGCCGGATTTAGACAGCGGTGCCAACAGTGATTTTTCCGGTGTTGCTGTCGTGATTTCCTCGAAAGTCGAGGCGGTCATATGACGACGACCCGGTGATGTCGGTTTAAACTTTTTGATCCCCATTATTGCTACTCCGTCAGATGGATATCAGTCTTGCTAAACACCAAAGAAATCAATGGTGCCTTCAGCCAAAGTCACATATGCTTTTTTGACATTGGAACGTTTGCCAAAATTGCGGCCAGTGCGCTTGCGTTTGCCAGCAACAATCATAGTACGAACATCCTGCACCTTGACTTTGAATGCGCGTTCAACAGCCTGTTTGATTTCGACCTTGTTGCTACTCATAGAAACTTCAAAAGTAACAACGTTACCAGCCTCCTTCATCAGGTTGGACTTTTCTGTAATCAGGGGCTTCCTGATAATCTGATGTAAAGGTTTCATTTTGCCAGGACTCCTTCGATCTGGTCGACCGCAGCTTCAGTCATGACCAGGTTAGGATACTTCAGGATGTCGTAGACATTGACACCTTCGGCACGCAGAACTTTGACAAACGGAAGGTTGCGCGCTGAGAGTTCCAATTTGGTATTTTCACCATCAACAACAATCAATGCCTTCTTCAGTTCAAACCGGTCAAGTACTGCAACAAATCCTTTCGTACTGATCTGCTCCAGATCGAGGGCATTAACAACAGTCATGCATTCGTCCTTATAGCGAACCGAAAGTGCGCTACGCAATGCCGACTGCTTAACTTTGCGATTGAGCTTAAAAGAGTAATCACGCGGCGAAGGCCCGAAAGCGACGCCACCACCAACTTGAATCGGCGAAGTCGGTGTGCCCTGACGGGCATTACCTGTACCCTTTTGACGAAAAGGCTTCTTACCACCACCGCGAACTTCGCCGCGGCTTTTGGTCTTGGCAGTTCCCTGACGACGAGCAGCCAGCTGGTAGCGCACCATATCGTGCAACAGATACCCTTTGACATCGGCGCTAAACACCTCGTCAGCCAGCTCCCGCTCAGAAACCTGCTCGCGGTTCATATCAAACACAGCAATCTTTGCCATAACTAAACTCCGGCACTCACTCTTGAATTAATCACTTAGCCTTGACGCCCTTACGAAGCAGCACCAGACCATTGTTAGGCCCAGGAATCGCGCCTTTGATCAGAATCAGGTTCTGCTCAGGACGAACTTCCACAACTTCCAGATTCTGTTGGGTGACTTGAACATTACCCATCTGTCCTGGCATCTTCTTACCTTTATGGACACGTGCAGGCCAGGCGCTCATACCGATCGCACCGGGGCCACGATGGAACTTAGAGCCATGAGATGCTCGTCCGCCAGAGAACCCCCAGCGCTTGATAACGCCCTGAAAGCCCTTACCCTTGCCTGTTCCAGTTACATCAATGATGTCGCCAGGCTTAAAGACCACGTCGCAGGTAATCTGATCACCAACCTGATAATCATCGACATTGTCTGCAGCAAGTTCGCGCAAACAAGCGAACGCACCCTGGTCAGCTTTCTTGAAGTGCCCCATCATCGGCTTGCTGACACGATGGGTTTTCTTGGCCAAGAAGCCAAGCTGCAAGGCACTATAACCATCAGTGGATTCTGTCTTCTTCTGCACAACTGTACAGGGACCTGCCTCCACTACAGTCACAGGTACCCGGCGACCATCGGCAACGAAGACCTGGGTCATACCCAGTTTTTTACCCAAAATTCCCTGAATCATTATCTTACCCTTACTTCGCTATTACAGCTTGATCTCAACATCAACGCCGGCAGACAGGTCAAGCTTCATCAAAGCATCTACCGTTTGCTGGGTCGGTTCGATGATATCAAGCAGACGCTTATGTGTGCGCATCTCAAACTGTTCACGGCTTTTCTTATCAACATGAGGGCCACGCAACACGCAATATTTGTTAATCACTGTCGGTAGCGGAATCGGACCGGCAATACGGGCACCGGTTCGCTTGGCAGTGTCAACAATCTCATTGACTGACTGGTCGAGCAGTTTATGATCATACGCCTTGAGGCGGATACGGATCTTCTGGTTCTGCATGATCTCGTCCTTTATTACTCGATAATATCGCTAACGACACCGGCGCCGACGGTACGGCCACCTTCGCGGATTGCGAAGCGCAGCTCTTTGTCCATGGCGATCGGGGTGATCAATTCTGCGCTGATGGCAATGTTGTCACCAGGCATAACCATCTCGGTCCCTTCAGGAAGTTCAACAACGCCCGTCACATCCGTCGTGCGGAAGTAGAACTGCGGACGATAACCTTTGAAGAATGGCGTATGACGTCCGCCCTCTTCCTTGGTCAGAATGTAAGCTTCGGCCTTGAACTTGGTATGAGGGTTGATACTGCCCGGCTTTGCCAGGACCTGACCACGCTCGATCTCTTCACGCTTAACACCGCGCAAAAGGATGCCGCAGTTATCACCGGCCTGACCCTGATCCAGAAGCTTACGGAACATCTCTACTCCGGTCACAACTGACTTGCTGGTCTCTTTCATGCCGACGATCTCGATATCCTCACCAACCTTGATAACGCCACGCTCGACACGACCGGTAGCAACCGTACCACGACCGGAGATCGAAAAGACATCTTCCACCGGCATCAGGAACGGACGATCAATCGCACGCTCAGGCTCAGGGATATAGGCATCAACTTGACGCATCAACTCCAGAACCGGCTCGCAGGCTTCACAACCATCCTGACCACAACCACATTCGAGCGCCTTCAGAGCGCTGCCGGAAACAATCGGAATATCGTCGCCGGGGAAATCGTAGGAGGAGAGCAGTTCACGAATCTCCATATCTACCAATTCCATAAGCTCTTCGTCGTCAACCATATCGGCTTTATTGAGAAAGACCACCATGGAGGGCACGCCAACCTGACGGGCGAGCAGGATATGCTCACGAGTCTGAGGCATCGGGCCGTCGGCAGCGGAAACCACCAGAATGGCACCGTCCATCTGTGCAGCACCAGTGATCATATTCTTGACATAGTCAGCATGACCAGGACAGTCAACGTGAGCATAGTGACGATTGTCTGTCTCATACTCAACGTGGGCTGTTGCAATCGTAATGCCGCGCTCACGCTCCTCGGGAGCATTGTCGATCTGGTCGAACGCCATGAACTCTGCGCCGCCTCTCGTCGCCAGCACTTTCGTGATTGCTGCCGTCAGGGTTGTCTTACCGTGGTCAACGTGACCGATTGTCCCAATGTTGACGTGGGGCTTAGTCCGTTCAAACTTGGCTTTGGCCATGGTCATATCTCCTTATTCTTACTTGCCAAAATCTTGGCTTACTAAAAACTCAGTTTATTAAAACTTGATCAATCAACCCTTAACCTTGCTGATAATCTCTTCAGCAATCGCCTTAGGAACCTGATCATAATGATCAAATGTCATCGTGTAGGTCGCACGGCCCTGAGTCGAGCTACGCAGGTCAGTTGAATAACCGAACATGCTGGACAGGGGCACGTGAGCGTTGACAACTTGAGCTCCACCGCGAGCCTCCATACCGGAAACACGACCACGACGGCTACTCAGATCACCCATGACTTCACCAAGGTATTCCTCGGGGAGAACCACTTCGACAGCCATAATCGGCTCGAGTAGAACGGGCTTGGCCTTGGCCGCCCCTTCCTTGAACCCCATTGAACCGGCAATCTTAAACGCCATCTCTGAAGAGTCAACATCGTGATAGGAACCGTCGTAGCAGGTAACGCGGACATCAACCAGCGGAAAGCCAGCAATGATACCGTTCTGAGCAGCCTGTTCAGCACCTGCGCCAACCGCCGGAATATATTCACGCGGAATAACACCGCCCTTAATCGCATCGACAAACTCAAAACCGCCGCCGGGCTCAAGAGGCTCAAGACGAAGCCGGCAGTCACCATACTGACCACGACCACCTGACTGACGAACAAATTTTCCCTGAACTTCAACCATCCTGGTAATGGATTCACGATAAGCGACCTGAGGGGCACCTATATTGGCTTCTACCTTGAACTCACGCTTCATGCGATCGACGATAACCTCCAGATGCAACTCACCCATACCGGAGATAATCACCTGGCCAGTCTCTTCATCCGTCTTAACACGCAGGGAAGGGTCCTCGTGTACCAGCTTGCCAAGCGCGAAACCCATCTTTTCTTGATCGCTCTTGGTCTTTGGCTCAATAGCAATATGAATAACCGGCTCGGGGAACTCTATAGTCTCGAGCAGACAAACATTCTTGTTGTCACAGAGGGTATCACCGGTTGCCGTGTGCTTAAGACCAACAGCGGCCGCAATATCACCAGAATAAACCTGAGTGATCTCTTCGCGCTTGTTCGCGTGCATCTTCAGCAGGCGCCCAAAACGTTCTTTTTTACCTTTGGTTGTATTGAGAACGTGAGCACCGGTCTCAGCAACTCCGGAATAGACACGGAAGAAGGTCAATTGACCGACAAACGGGTCCGTCATAACCTTAAAAGCCAGAGCCGAGAAAGGTCCTTTATCATCAGCAGGACGGGTCAATTCTTCCTTGCTGTCAGGGTGAATACCCTGGATAGCAGGGACGTCCAGAGGCGACGGCATGTAATCGATAACTGCATCAAGCAGTGTCTGTACACCCTTATTCTTAAAGGCAGAACCACAAAGGACCGGGTTGATCTGCAGATCAGTCGTTGCCCTGCGAATACCAGCCTTGATCTCATCAACACTCAGCTCTTCTCCACTGAGGTACTTTTCCATCAAGATTTCGTCGTTAGCGCTGACCTCTTCCAACATAAGCTCACGAGCAACTTCAGCCTCGTCAAGCATCTCAGCCGGGATGTCCATCACCTCGTAATTGGCCCCAAGGGCTTCGTCAGCCCAGATAACCGCATTCATCTTTACAAGGTCGATAACACCTCTAAAAAGGTCTTCTTTACCAATAGGCAACTGGACAGGAACAGGGTTGGCACCAAGACGGTCACGCATCATCTCAACGCCACGAGCAAAATCAGCGCCAACACGGTCCATCTTGTTAATGAAGGCAATCCGGGGAACACCATACTTGTCAGCCTGACGCCAGACAGTTTCTGACTGTGGCTCAACGCCACCGACTGAACAAAAAACAGCTACAGAACCATCAAGCACACGCAGGGAGCGCTCGACTTCTATAGTAAAATCAACATGACCGGGGGTATCAATGATATTGACACGGTGATCTTTCCAGAAACAAGTGGTTGCAGCAGACGTGATCGTGATGCCACGCTCCTGCTCCTGCTCCATCCAGTCCATGGTTGCAGCGCCATCATGAACTTCACCGATTTTGTGGGAAACGCCGGTGTAATACAGAATACGCTCGGTGGTGGTGGTCTTACCAGCATCAATATGAGCCATGATACCGATATTACGTGTTTTTTCTAAAGCTACTTTGCGAGCCACAGCAGTACTTCCTCCGCCTTACCAGCGATAATGCGCGAAGGCTTTGTTAGCTTCGGCCATACGATGAGTATCTTCACGCTTCTTGACAGAAGCACCACGATTGCCAGCCGCATCCATAAACTCTGCCGCAAGGCGCTCCTGCATGGTTTTTTCACCGCGACCACGCGCAAAACTGACAAGCCAGCGCATCGCCAGGGCATTACGGCGTTCGACACGAACTTCCACCGGCACCTGATAGGTGGAACCACCAACACGTCGGGACTTGACCTCAACAACCGGACGAATATTCTCAAGGGCCTTCTTGAAGACCTCTACCGGATCATCACCGGTACGCTCCTTGACAAGATCAAAAGCACCGTAAACGATATTTTCGGCAGTACTCTTCTTACCATCAAGCATCAGGCTATTAACAAACTTAGCTACCAACTGATCATGGAATTTGGGATCAGGTAGAATAATTCGCTTAGGTACTTCTCTTCTTCTCGGCATAACGTCCTCTTAAATATCTCTTCAGTTACTTGGTAAACCCACTTAGCTGGGGCACCTGCCTACTTAGGGCGCTTGGCACCGTACCTGGAACGTGACTGCTTCCGGTCTTTAACACCAGCCAGGTCAAGAGTTCCACGAACGATAGTGTAACGGACGCCGGGAAGGTCTTTGACTCGGCCACCACGAACCAGAACCACAGAGTGCTCCTGAAGATTATGGCCGACACCCGGGATGTATGAGGTAATGACCATCCCATTGGTCAGACGAACACGGGCAACCTTGCGAAGCGCAGAGTTAGGCTTCTTAGGCGTCGTGGTATACACACGAGTGCACACGCCACGCTTTTGAGGGTTTCCCTTCAGCGCAGGCGTAGTCGATTTATCTCTCTTTTTTTCACGACCCATGCGGACCAACTGGTTAATCGTCGGCATTGAATCACTCCCGATTTTGCGTATTCATAAAGTTAAAAGAACAAGTTTCTCAGAGGAGAAAACCCGCTGAATCTAACAAAGCAGGTCAGCCCTGTCAAGCATTTTTAAAGCAATTTTCTTTTTTTTCACAACCAAGCAAAGAACTATTTTATATCAGTCACTTCGCCTTCTTCAACTGGAACCGTAGCCACTGCTTCAGCAACGACCTCACTATTACCATCTGCATCTTCGTCGATTTCTTCAGGTTCGGGTAAATACTCCTCCGGTTCCTCAATCAACAAGGTTGCACTTCGGTATTTTGCAACCCCGGTCCCTGCAGGGATCAGGCGACCCATAATAACGTTTTCCTTAAGACCACGCAGACAGTCGACCTTGCCTTCAATCGATGCCTGTGTGAGTACCTTGGTAGTCTCCTGGAAAGAAGCCGCCGAAATAAACGATTCGGTAGACAGTGACGCCTTGGTGATACCAAGCATAAGCGGCTCACCGACAGCAGGCTTGCCGCCATCAGCCAGAACGCGTTGGTTTTCTTCGTCAAAGAGTGAGCGCTCTACCTGATCATCAGCCAAGAAGCGGGTATTACCGACCTCCTTGATTTTGACACGTCGCAACATCTGGCGAACGATAACCTCGATGTGCTTATCGTTGATTGTGACGCCCTGCAACCGGTAGACTTCCTGGACTTCGTCAACCAGATACTTGGCCAATTCCTTTTCACCAAGTACACGCAAGATATCATGCGGGTTACTCGATCCGTCCATAAGAGGCTCACCAGCACGCACGAAATCACCTTCATGCACGCTGATGTGCTTGCCTTTCGGAATCAGATATTCCTTGGGCTCACCAATTTCCGGCGTAACCACCACCTTCCGCTTGCCTTTAGAGTCTTTACCGAAAGAAACGATACCGTCAATTTCGGTGATTACAGCAAACTCTTTCGGCTTGCGGGCTTCAAAGAGCTCAGCAACACGCGGCAGGCCACCAGTGATGTCCTTGGTCTTGGTCGTTTCACGCGGAATATTGGCCAAGATATCACCAGCACTGACCATGGAGTCTTCCTGAATCAGAATATTGGCACCAACTGGCATCAT
>JAMONP010000102.1 GCA_027065695.1 Desulfuromonadales bacterium
AGCTGTTCAGGCGTTGCGACAAAAGCTCAAAGTTCAAGGGATTAATGATAGCTGGATCCATCTGCGAGAGACCTTGTCGGTACAGCAAAGAGTCACCGCCACCTTCAAGCAGCGCGATGGTCGTACCCTACATGTTCGCAAGGCAACGGTTGCAGAGCCGAAGCTCAAGAAACTTTATGAGGCTTTGGGGGCGTGTATGTCTCCAGGAGGTGTCAAAAAGCTGGTCAATTAACATGTGTGGTTGCTAATGTAGTGCCATACGGTCGTTTTCTAAGCGGCAAGACACCGTTTTTGTTGAATATTTTTTTCTGTATGTTAAACGTGGGTTAAGATTCTCAACGCCGTAAACGAGCAACAGTTGATCGTGTTTTTCTCATAAATCACGATTTATAAGAAGATTAATCTCTGGCATGTAGGCTTACTATAAATCCTGTTGCAACTCATTCTTACATTACCTAAGGATATTTAGTATGTGGGGGGCACAGGACAAAACCAGACATTGCCTGTCTGATCAAGCCCCGGTTACTATAGATTAAAAACTGTGACAGCCTTACAACTCCTGATGCTCATCTAACCTGCATAACACTTACAATCCAGCTTAGTCGCCTTTAGGATCAGGGGGTTCTCGTGCCGCGTCACGCGTCCCGTTTTTGTTCACACTGCCAACAAGCACCAAATTGCCCTTCCAAAACTTCCCCACACGACGAACAAGTCCAAGAAGCGGCATTTTCCTCATTCTTGAGCCAGTTATCGAGCAGCATCCTCGCCCGTGGCCAGACTTCATCGTCAACCACCCAGAGTTCAGGAGAACATTCGAGAAAGGGGATCTCACCAAGAGCGGCAAAGAGTTGTTCGTTGCGAATCAGACAAGCCACACCTTCGCGCGCCAGTAGTTCTTGCAACAAACCGGCTTCGGCGCGATCGGCTAAAGTAAACGTGTGTAGCTTCTTCATAAGCTGCGGAGGAGCTCAGGCCAAGACGCCCAGCAAGCCCTCACCTAACACCTCTTTCTGCCAGTTTTTCAAACCGGCAACTTCACTAAGATCAGAGGTGGACTGCGGCTTGGCCGAGGCCAGGGCCTCAAGAGCCGCATTATTGATCAGCACTCCGGGGTCCAGAGCGTATTCAGCGGCCGCTTGCTGCCGCCACTTTTTAAGGGCTTTAACCTGGCCTTCAAAATCCGGATCCTTTGTCCGTCGCGGCTGACGCGGGAATTGTGGCAACTCGGCCTCAGGTATATTCAGGCCCTCGCGAACAGCGTTTAGCAGCGTGCGACCATGTCTTTCAACTAGGCGCGGCGTCAGGTTTTGTATGCCGCGCAAGTCGCCAGGGAATTTTGGCATCCGCTGAGCAATTTCCATGACAGGACCATTACCCAGGATTTTGTAAACCGGCCGGTTGAGTCGGGCACCTTCCTGCTCACGCCACTGCAGCAGCTTTTCCAGAACACCGCGCTCACGGCGAGAAAGGAGGCCTGCACCCTTGAAGCGCAGGCAGAGAGGTCCGTCGATTTCAGCGAAGCGCACCTCCTCCATCAAGGTAAACTCTTCCGCAGCCCAACTCATGCGTCCCAATGCCTCTAAACGCTCTTCGAAGATGGCCACCAGCTGGTGCAGATGGCAGGTATCCTCGGCTGCATAGCTGACCATCTCGACCGGCAGGGGGCGCTGCGACCAGTCGGCACGCTGGTATTTTTTGTTGAGTTCCACGCTAAAATACTTGCGTAGCAGATCGGCCAGACCGACACGATCCTCACCTAGCAGCTGAGCACAAATCATGGTATCGAAAAGACCATGTACGCTCAGGTTAAAATCACGGTTCAAACTGCGCATATCGTAATCTGCCGCGTGGAATATTTTACGAATAGCAGGGTTGGTAAAGACCGCTTGAAGGGGGCTGAGATCTGTTGCTGCCAGCGGATCAATCAGCACAGTCCGCTGCAGCGTCGAGATCTGAATCAGGCAGACCTTCTCCTGGTAGTTGTGCATCGAGTCGGCCTCCAGATCAACAGCAATGGTAGTCTCAGAGGTAAGCTGCCCGGCCAGTTCGGCGACCTGGGCATTCGTCGTCAGAATTTCAATCTCATCCATTTATCATTCGCTTTCTTTTTTATTGATGATTCAGCGCTATTTATAAACTGTCATTCACGAGGGTGTAATAATTACAAGCAAGACCGACGGGTCGCGTCCCGACAGACGCCTTACTTTTTACAACGCCAAAAAAGTATGCAAAAAGGCTTTTCTCCTGCGGAGGGCACTTCTTTCTCCAGTGGTCGGTGTTTTGTTCTGCTGTAAGGTTGATGAGTACTTGAGTACTGCGTGGCAGCGAAGACCAATCCCTGCTTTTTTGAACCTACAAACTAAAGGTGAGTGCTAATCCTTATAGCTTGTGCCTGACTTGCAACCCTCCTGCCTGTCGCTACAACAGCCCCAGCACCATGCAACAATCAGCACAAAAGCTCAGCAGCAAAAACAAAACAGCATGCAACCTTATTCATCAAGAGCCGTTACTGGTTTACGCACCGACAATACTGAGCAAGAAATACCTGGAGCCTGTCCGACAATTAAGGATCGAAGCGAAAGCCCAGACGTTTGAGTACAGATTTTAGCTCGTTTGAGATTAATAGCCATAGCTATTGGTCGAAAAGGAGCTGAAATATGGGCCAAACAGCTGGGTTTGCAGCCGGTCATGGATTGTCGGACAGGCTCCTAACGCCGCGCAAAGCGTTCTTTGGTTACTTTCTTTGGCTTTGGAAAGAAAGTTACCCGGCTGTCGGCCGGGACCGACGGTCTTGATTTTGGAGTTTTTCGCGCCACGCGCCACGAACCCTCAATCCTATACCATCTCCTGCAGATAATTAAAGAACGATCTTCCCGGCAAGGCCTCATCCTGCTCAAAAGCCGCCAGCACATGCCGCCCCTCGGCAGAAGTCGGTCCCAGATGAGCCAGATCAACCACAAAACGGTTGCAGCCCATTTGCCGCAATTCATCCAGATGGCCAATCAGAGAGAAGTCCTTCTCGGGACGAATGACTGTGAGCCCGGCACGATTATCTATTCGGTAAGACTCGTCACGATCGGAAACCAGCGGATGCTCAGGCTTGACGCCTCGTAACGGAATACGCGAGGTCATCATCGGCAGATTGGCGTAGACAGTGACTGCCAGCGGCAGACCGGTCTCACGGTTAAGAACAGCGGCCATATTGTCGCGGTCATCCTCGACATAAAGAGTCGCGGCCGCAAGCCCCAGATCGCGCCAGGCACAGGCCGCCTGACTATTGGTGGTAAAGAGGCGGTAGCCACTCTGCAAAAACAAACCTTCACAGCCGGTAAACAACAACAGCTGGCTGATATTCTGCAAACGAAAATGACGGAATCCAGACTCGATCAAACGGTTTACTTCCGTCTGAAACTCCGGCCAGTCTTTATCAAAAATTGCCAGGGGCAGGTCCCAAAGAATCTGTTTCTGGATCTTGCTGGGTTTATAAATCTCGGTGGGCTGCCGAAGCTTGCTGGTCGCTCGACTGCCTGCCTTGATTTTGCTGCAGGCACCTGGGCTAAGTGGCAAGATCAGCTCATCAACTCCACCTTGTTTGAGCAGGGAGAGATCGTGCAGATTACCGAGCACCACGGCGACATGAGGCGTGTCAACCGGTGACATCCCGGCCGGAACCAGATCGGCCATGGCCTGGCGCCGGTGAGCAGTGCGTGCCTCATGCTGACAGTCCTCCAGAAGGCCAGCCAGTTCCTGGTAAAACTCCCGGCGGATGGCGTTGAGGCGGCTGAGCGGTAAAACCACGGCTGGCAGCGGCCCACACTCAAGAGATCCCAAGGTGAGTGGCAACTGACCAGTTTTGCCAAAAACCTTGGCCAGCACCTCATGCGATAATGGCCGATCCTTGGCGGGGAACGACTCAACCGTATAGTGGTGCGCAAGTGACAGACCATGACAGGCCGCACTCAGTTCGATCCGCTCAGGCGTCGGCATAAACACAGAGAGATCGACCACCGCCTCTCCGGGGGTGACGCTCTCGAGACGCTTGCGGCAGGCAGACTGACTCAGGTTAAAGGCCTTGCCCGAAGACACCTTGTAGACACGGTCACCGGCGCGAAAGGCCTTGCCGGGAGGACAACCGACAGCAACCCGCTCACCCCCGTTGACCCGATTAACGGCTTTCCCGGCAAGACGCAGGTCACGAATCGTAAACGCCGTACCCGGCTTGTCAGTAGCGGGCTGAATGCGCAGGCGATCCCCCAGATGCACCGGGTCACGGGGAAGAAAAGAGAGCAAACCACCCTGGCAATGCTCAACACTGCCGATCAGCCGTCCGGTTGCACCATGCACACCGGGGTTGACCATGTCAGCAGGGTTATTGCCCGGCAGAAAACCACGGGTCGGCAAGCGACCGAACGATTCCTTGAGCAACTCTTTGGCGGTGCCGATTGCCGCCGCACGCTCTCGCTCCGAAGTATCGAGAACCGTACGGTAGGCCTGAACAACGTTGGCTACATATTCAGCACTCTTCATGCGCCCTTCGATCTTGAAGCTCATGATCCCCGCTGCGGCAAGTTCCGGCAGCAAGTCGATTGCTGAGAGGTCGTTAGGCGAAAAATAGTAACCGTCTTTACCCTTATGATGATAACGCCGGCGGCAGGGCTGGGCGCAGCGGCCACGGTTGCCGCTCATACCACCGAGCCAGGAGGAAAAGCTACACTGGCCGGAGAAGGAGAAACAGTGGGCGCCATGAACAAAGTGTTCGAGATCAAGGCTCGTTGCGCGCTTGATCGCCGCAATTTCCGCTAAAGTCAGCTCGCGGGCAAGCACGGCACGGGAAAACCCAAGGCGCTCCGCCATCTGTACTCCGGCGGCATTATGAATGGTCAGCTGCGTCGAAGCATGCAGCTCAAGGCCTGGGAAGTGGCGCTTGGCCAACCGCCAGACTCCCATATCCTGGAGGATCACCGCATCAATGCCGATGGCCTCAACCGCAGCCAGCACATCAATCAGATGCGAGAGTTCTTTCTCTTTAACCAGCGTGTTGAGAGTCAGAAAGACTTTGCGCTGGCGCGCGTGCGCATAGCCGACCATGCGCTCCAGCTCATCGCGATTGACATTTTTGGCCTTGGCCCGGGCGGAGAATTCCTTGAGGCCCACGTAAACTGCATCAGCGCCAAACTCCATGGCCGCAAAAAAGGCTTCGAGGCTACCGGCAGGGGCAAGGAGTTCCGGTTTTGGTTGTGAGTGGGTGTGCGTCATAACTACTTGCTTAATCGAAAGAAAAAGCCAGGGGAACCCCAGCCCGATGGATATTAGGTCACTCTAGCATGTCAACCTGCGGACTGGCAAGTTACATACAGTCTATGGACAAGGCTAACTTGAGACACTGCCCTACTGCCAGCGCTCACCGTTCCAGGCACACATGGTGAAATGTCCCGGCCGGGTGCCGGTAATGGCCAGGGTCTGCTCACCATCCCTCAGGTAAACAGCTCCGGGCCCCATAACGCTGAAGCCGTGTTGGTCGAACTTGAGGCACGGCCTATCATCGCACGGTGCGTAGACAGGACTGGAGAAAGATATGGCACTCCCCGGCGGACTGTTGGCATTACTGCAGGCTCGGCGATCAATGCCTGGCACCCAGCCGAAGGAGACTCCGGGCGGCAGACTTTTCTGCCAAAGACGATCAGCTTCACCAGCCTCCGTGGCACCATCGCCGTTGCGATCCTGCCAGCTATAAGCCGCATAGCTCTGCGCATCTGGGTCAAAAACCAGAAAAGTCCGCTGCATAACCAGGGTGCCGTTGCTCATGGACATGCTAGCGGATCTCTCGGCACGGCCCTGTACCACCTTGAGATCTTCGAGTAATTGATGCCCGGCGCGCTTGAGTTGCCAGGAGCGGACAAAATGACTGCCACCCCAGGTCGCCGCGCAGGTCATGATACCAATCAAAGCCATCACCATGAGCAGTTCAAGCAAGGTAAAACCACAAGAATTGTGACCTCCTTCTGGTGCTGTCTCCATTAGCGATGTCTCCACGACAAAATCCTGACCGAGCCGAGCTCGCCAAGCGGCTCTGTCAAGCGACTGGCAGTGCCGAACTGGGTCACTTCACCAGTCAGGGCTACCGAGACAGCCACACCCGGCTCAGCCACAACTCGCCCAACGGTAGCAGCGTCAGCATTGCGGCTGATTTCTTCCTCGCCGGTCTTGTTGAGCGCCACGATCCGTCCAGAAGTCGGCTGTTCACCTGCTCGGGCCAGGGAAAGATAATCGATTGCTGTCGCAAAGATCAGGTTGCCTGAAGCATCGAGGGTGGGTGTCTCCCAGAGCTTTTCTCCTGCTGCCAGCGGATAGCTCCAGCGCAAACGCCTACCCTCAAGCTGGATCTCTACTGCGTAAACAGCATATTGAGTATTATCAGTAGCATGCTCAACACCACCGGTGCCAAAGATCGCCAAGCGCTTGTGAACAGCTATGCCAGCACCAATTGGTTCTGCAGCGCCCCCCGGAACCTCGTAAACTGGTGCATCGCCATAGGCATGACCATCTTCAAGCGCAAGCGCCCATAACTGCCCGACCAGATCACCAAAAACCAGCGTGTCTCTCCTGCCATCGCCATCGAGGTCCATCAGTGCTGGAACCGCCGGTGTGGCTTCGGCCACGGGCCCTGACGTTGCATAGGCAGAAGTGAACTGCCAAAGACCCTGCCCGCTCTGCAACTCCAGGGCGAGAGCATGAATACCGTTAAGACCCGTTCCGTCGGCATAATCTGCGGTAAGAAAGATACAGTTTAATGCAGCAGATGCACCACCACAGGCATCGACGACGACACCACGAGTTCGACCGACACCCTCCCCCGGCAGGAGTTTTTCCCAAAGCAGCTCAGGCTGGTAAGGGTCGGTGATATCCATGACAAAAATGCAGCTACGTCGGCTCTGCACGATGGTACCGGTCGCCACTAGCAGAGTGTGCCAGTTGTGTCGACCATCACCATCTAAATCGAGGAACAGCTCCCTGACCACCGGTGAACCATCGAGATGCACAGCAATCTCACCGAGCAAATCACCCAGAGGCTGATCCTTGAGATGTGGCAGAAAGCTACCGGGCAGGTACGCCCAGAGCTCTGTGCCGCCAGCAGAGTCATCGATCAGGTGATGATCGGCGTCAGCATCCCAGCGGCCAACAAAAAAAGCATGCAGCATGCCATCCTCTGCGCCCACATAGAGTACGCAGTCACGTTGACCCGCCTCTGCACTGACCAAACTGCGACCGACCAACACCGGGGAAGAACGGCTGATACTCCAGAGCCGCTGCGGATCATCGACCGAGCCAGCAAGCTGATCCGGCAAACCGCCACGGCGGCCACGCACGCTGTGCAGCAACATCTCTGCTTCTGCTGGCGAAGCAACGCCCAACAGAGGTTGTAATCGTGCCGCTTGGCTGGCCGTCAGGGGAAACTGTCCCCCGACAAGGTTGGTGAAAATGCTACGGTAGAGGTTGCCGCGCTGAATTATGGCAGGCGGGTCGCTGCTTGCCAGCCCCCCCGGCTCGCCACCAATCCCAGCAAGTGGCATACGCTCGGCAGCATCCCAGAGTGTGACTGGAAAGGTATCGACAAGATCTATGGCCCGCAGGTGACCGCGATGCCCGGGATAGACCGAACTGGCGACATAGAGGACGCCGTCGGCAAGCACCGGAGAGGTTGTTACATACTCCTGCAGCAGATCACTCGCCAGCGCCGGACAACTGCCCGTCAACCAGAAGCAAAAGCAGATCAATAAATGGACACGATAGCGATATAATTTCATTTCCCCCTTCCTCCCCAGAGATTTATACGCTCCCCAAAGCGATTCATACCCCCCAGGCGACTCATCAATTCACTGCTGTAACTTGCATTCAATCGGCTATACCATAGATGCTGACCGGCTCATCGGACAGATGGCTCTGGCTGCCACCTGAACCTGCTGCCGGGCCATATCCAGCAGTTGCCGAGATATCGAAACCACAGAGACTTTCAACCATCGCTTCTGCTCCTCGAAGGCCCCGGGCACGCGCCAGCACAAAGATTTTGAGATCGTTATCCTTGCCTGCATCACCGTCACCGTCCGGGTTGTCACGCAGGTAAATTTCTACGGCCAAGCCATTGACCTCTGTTACCCAGGCGGGTACCGCCGGGTAGGTCTGGAGTGTATCGACCGTCAGATAGGTCTGCCAGCCACCTGAACCGGCATAATTGGCGGCCAATTGTTGCCGCGCCGCCTCTATGCCTGCCTGTGCCGCCCAGAAAACCTGCTCACGGATGGCCGCATTGGCTCCCTGACGAGTCGACTGCCAGACCTTTTCGGTGAAGATATAGGCCATGGACAACAGTACTGTCAGAATCAGCACGACACTGACCAGCGCCATTCCCCGTTCATTGCAAACCATTATTTTTCACCTCAACCAGCTGCGAGACCAGAGTGCGCCGATAGTGATCCCTGAACGGACCGTAGACCCGATTAGCCAGCGTATAAATGGTCTCGCTGATATAACTTTGATCAGCACGCAAATCCCTGACCAGCAGACTGATACGCACACCACGAATATCCTGTGGACTTGCTGGCTGATTGACCAGAGCCCCGTCGGCAAGCAGGTATTCAAATTGCAACCCATCCACGGCGTTGTCCAGAATAGCGCGGCTGGTGAAATCGTCCCGACGCAAACGTTTGCTGCCGGAGAAAGGATCAAGAAGATAGGCGTAGGCACGCACACCGAGAACCTCGGTACCGATGGGGACATTTTCAAGCAGGGGCTGATTCAGTTGCACAGTCAGGTCGGCAAGCTGTACGGTATAACAAAGAGGGTGACTTGCGAACACCAGGTGGTTAATCGCTTCGGGCGTCGGTTGCAGTTCACGCGTTGATCCCGGGCTGCGATTGGGACGTCGATTCAACGTCAACCAGAAATCTCCGGAAAGCCCCGGCTGCACCAGGCGTAACGGCGGAGCGAAGGAAATCGCCTTGACGATTGTCAGGCGGTCATCCCCGGCGGTAATATCATCGGGCAGAAGCGAGAAGGACATGGACTCCAGCGGATCGCCAGCCAAGCTGTCATGAACCAGGGAGAGGGGTGAGCCCCCCGCCGTTTGCGGCTTTGGACCCTGCAGAAAGGCAGCATCGCGGATATCACTGGCCAGGAAACGAATCAGTCGCCCAGCCCGATCCTGCAGATCGTTACGACTGATTTCGGTCAGAATACGCGACTGAAAACTGACCACCAGCTGCAGGATCATACCACCGACCAGAGAGGCGATGAGCATGGCAACCAGCAGCTCAACCAGGGTTACACCAGCGCAGGGAAACCTTTTCATGGCGCGGAACGAATAGTCTGCAACTGATAGCGCTGGCCGCGCCCCTGCTTCTGCCAGCGAGCCGACACAGTAACCCGGCTTTGCCCAGCTTGCGGCTGGTCTATTTCGACTTGCTTTAAAAGCTCAATATCTCCCGCCAAAAACGACTCATTAGACACCGTCATCAGCTGGCCATAGTCAACCACCTGCAGTTGTGCCATCTCCTTTCCAGCCAGACGCCATGCCTGCGCACGCAGACGATTATCATGATTGACCCTTATGCCATTAATTAACAGTGGCAAAAGCCCCAGACTGACCACCATGAAAATCAACAGTGATACCATGACCTCAACCAGCGTAAAACCCTTGTCTCCTCTTCCATGATTTGTTGACATTTCCCCTCCAGAGAAAATAGATAAAAAATTGCAGCCAGGCCACACTGGCTTCATTCAAACAGGCCCTGATCGGCCAGACTTACATAGCGGCCGCTACCGATAATGATATGGTCGAGCACACGCACGCCCATCAAGGCACCGGCATCACGCAAACGCGTGGTTAATTCCAGGTCCTCGCGACTGGGTTCCGGATCGCCGGACGGATGATTGTGCACAAAGAGAACCGCCGCCGCTGACTCGCGAATCACCGGCTGAAAAACTTCCCGGGGATGGACAATGCTGGCGTTTAGGCTGCCTTCGGAAATCTGGATTTCTCGCAGGACACGATTTTTGCTGTCGAGCAGCAGAGAGATGAAGACCTCTTTTTTACGATCACGGAGGCGTTCGTGGAAATGGATAAAGACTTCCCGGGAGCTGGTAAAACGATTTCCGGGTGAGAGCGGCGTGGCAACAAAACGGCGCGCCAGTTCACCAAGGGCCAGAATTTCAGCTGCCTTAGCCGGACCAATGCCGGGCAACTGACAGAGTTCGGCAGCGGCGGCCGATGCCATGACGCGCAGAGAACCGAAACGGCTCAGCAACTGACGGGCGAGATCGAGCGCACTGCAGCCACTTTGGGCATGACCGGTACGTAGAATCAACGCCAGTAATTCCGTATCACTGAGTGTTGCTGAACCTGTAGATAGAAGCTTTTCCCGTGGCCGGTCGGCCTCGGGCCAGTCCTTGATGCAGGACATTACCCCCTCCTTAATTTTAGCAAATCAAATAAAATCAAATAAAATCAAATAAAAACAGAAAAACAGAAAAACAGAAAAACAGAAAAACAGAAAAACAATAATACTCTAAAAAGCTCATTATGCAAGATTGATTTTATCGGTAACGCAAGCGATGGTTGACTTGCAGTGAAATCCGCATCTATCATTGAGCTGTCAGGAATTTACAGAACCAGCACATCGTAAGGAACAGTTATGGCTTTACTCAAGATCCGACACTATCCCGACCCGGTCCTGAAAAATGTGGCGGCACCGGTCACGGCCTTTGATGAAACCCTGCGCCAGCTGGCGCACGATATGGCAGAGACTATGTATGCTGCACCTGGCGTCGGCCTGGCGGCACCTCAGGTCGGCATTAGCAAACGCCTGACCGTGATCGATTGCTCCTCCCGGGAAGAAGAGGAGGCCAGACTGCTGGTTCTGATCAATCCGGAAATCATTGATCGCGAAGGAGAAAGCTGTGAAGAGGAGGGCTGCCTTTCGGTGCCGGAATACTATGCCAAGGTCAGCCGCAGCGCCAAAGTCAAAGTTCGTTTCCAGGGTCTGGACGGGCAAACTCACACCATCGAGGCGCAAGGGCTGACAGCGATTGCCTGCCAGCACGAGATCGATCACCTCGACGGCATCCTCTTTGTTGACCATCTCTCACCGCTCAAGCGCAGCATTTTTCGCAAAAAGTGGAAGAAAATCCAGGAACATATGACGGAGCAAATGTAATGCAGCCACAGGAATTACGAACCGTTTTCATGGGAACCCCAGACTTTGCCCTGCAGACTCTGCAGGGCTTAATTGATGCTGGCTGCAATCTGGTTGGTGTTTACACCCAACCAGACCGGCCCAAAGGCCGCGGTAAACAGTTGGCGGCACCACCAGTCAAGACGCTGGCCTTGAAGCATGACATCCCCGTCTATCAGCCACTCAAATTGCGTCAGCCGGAAACGGTCGCAGAGTTGAAAGATCTGGCCCCCGACCTGATCATCGTGGTTGCTTATGGTCAGATTCTGCCAAAGAGCGTGCTCGACATCCCCCGCCACGGCTGTATCAATGTACATGCCTCACTGCTCCCCAAATACCGTGGCGCGGCACCGATCAACAAGGCGATCATCGATGGCGAGACCGAAACCGGTATCACCACCATGTACATGGATGTTGGCCTCGATACCGGTGACATGCTGGTCAAAAAGAGCCTGTCGATTGGTCCACAGGAAACTGCGGGCGAGCTGCATGATCGTCTGGCAAGTCTTGGCCGCGAAACCATGGCAGAAACACTGCAGCAACTCTGTGCGGGTACTTTGCAAAGAGAAGTACAGGCCGACGATCAGAGTACTTACGCCTCGATGATGAAAAAAACGGACGGTCGTATCGACTGGACACGCTCGGCCAAAGAGATTCACAACCATGTGCGCGGGCTTGAGCCCTGGCCGGGAGCCTACACGACCATCAACGGTGAACTACTCAAATTGGCAGGAACCCGTCCAGAAGAAGCGTACACCGGAGAGCCAGGCAGCATCGTCTCGGCCGACAAGAATGGCGTGCGTATTGCCTGCGGCAGCGGAACACTACTCGTAGAACAGCTGCAACTCGCTGGCCGCAAACGCTTGGCTGCAGGAGATTTTCTGCGCGGCTGTCCACTTGAACCGGGGACACTTCTAGAGTGAGAGATCCAAAACCAGAGGATGCTCGCTACGGAGCATTCAATATCCTGCAACGCGTTGAGCAGGGCGGTTATGCTGATCGCTTGCTTGACAGTTATCTCAACCGCCATCCGACTATGGATACGCGAGAACGGGGTCTGTTGACTGAACTGGTTTACGGTATTTTACGCCTGCGTGGCCGACTCGATTTTGCACTTTCCCTTTTCAGTCGTCAGAAGTTGCAACGCCTTGAAGCCGACGCCCTGCTTCTGCTACGCCTCGGTGCCTACCAGTTACTAGAACTCGACCGCATCCCGCCCCATGCGGCAGTACATGCCACTGTCGAACTGGCCCACCAAGTCGGTATGGGCCGGATCTCAGGGCTGGTAAACGGTACCCTGCGCACTCTGCAGCGTGAACGCGACACCATCGCCTGGCCGACACCGGACAACCTCCGCGCGTATCTTCAGCATGTCTGCAGCCTGCCGAACTGGCTGGCCAAAGAGTTGCTGCGCCAGTTTCCCAATATCGAATCCCAGGCCTTGGCGGAAGCCCTGACCGAAGCAGCTCCGCAGACATTGCGGGTCAACACTCTGAAGACAGATCGCGAGTCCCTGCTCGCGGCACTGGCAGAGGCTGGCCATCTCGCCCGACCCTGTCGTTATCTTTCTGAAGGGGTTATTCTCGAGAAACGTGCCGCTCAAATACTACCCGGAGATCGAGACGGCTGGTACCAGGTTCAGGACGAAGCGAGCATGTTAATCGCGCACCTGCTCGATACCCAACCGGGAGAAAAAGTCCTTGACGCTTGTGCGGCACCTGGCGGCAAAACCACCCACATCGCCGCTTTAACTAACAATCAAGCTCATATCCTGGCACTTGACAAGCACTCCCGACGAGTCGAGTTGATCAATCAGGGTGCCGAGCGACTTGGTTGCCAGGGGATTGAGACCCACACCTGGGATCTCACTGAGGTACCCGGCTTTCTTGAGCACGAGAGTTTTGACCGCATCCTCGTCGATGCACCCTGTAGTGGTCTCGGCGTCTTGCGTCGCAACCCGGAAAGTCGCTGGAGTCGACAACCGGCCGACATCAAAGAGTTGGCGGCACTGCAACAGACGATTCTCGGGCAAACAGCGCCCCTGCTGCGTCCTGGCGGCCACCTGCTCTACTCGGTCTGCACCTTCACTACGGCAGAGACGGATATTGTAGTCAAAAAATTTCTGTCCAGCCATCCTGATTTTGTACAGGAAGACCTTCGAACCCTCCTGCCGACAGAGTGGACCGAACTGACGACCGACACCGGCAGTGTGCGTACCCTGCCGCATCATCATAACGGTATGGATGCTTTCTTCGCGGTGAGATTTGTAAAAAACTGATTTTCACTCTGGGAGGCTGTCAGGCTGCTAGTGTCCCGTGCGGTTAATCGTGACGTATAATTCTGAGACATTTTGGTTGCTGTCAAGGCGTGCTGATGAAGGCCTAGCGTGCGTTAAGCCAAAGAGGCGCAACGCAGACAGCGGGCAAAAGGGCCATAATTAAAGGATAGGATTAGCCGCACGGGACACTAGTCAAATCATTCTACAATAGGTTATAAAGGTTCCGTCCTTGTCTTTTTCTTCGTGTCCTTCGTGATCTTAGTGGTCATTATTGGGCTTGCTATCGACCGGAGTTGCATATGATCAAAATTGCCCCATCAATCCTTTCCGCCGATTTTTCCCGTCTGGGTGAAGACATCCAGGCCGTTGACCGTGCTGGTGCCGATTACATCCACGTCGATGTCATGGACGGTCATTTCGTGCCGAACATCACCATCGGCCCACTGGTGGTCGCCGCCTTGCGCAAGGTGACTGCAAAGCCACTCGACGTACACCTGATGATCGAAAACCCTGATCTTTATATCGGTGAATTTGCCGAAGCCGGTGCCGATATCATCACTGTTCACCAGGAAGCAGTACCTCACCTGCACCGTACAGTACAGCTGATCAAGAGCCTTGGCAAAAAAGCTGGCGTCTCTCTCAACCCGGCCACGCCGGTAGAAACGCTTGACGTCATTCTGGACGAGCTGGACCTGGTCCTGGTCATGTCGGTCAACCCTGGTTTCGGTGGCCAGGCTTTTATCTCCTCGGCCCTCGACAAAATCAGCGCTCTGCGCCAACGCATCACACAACGCGGCCTCACCACCGAGGTTGAAGTCGATGGCGGCGTCAAGATTGACAATATCCGCCAAATCGTCGCCGCAGGCGCTGATGTTCTGGTGGCCGGCAGTGCCGTTTTCAACACAGATGACTATACCGCAACCATCTCGGCCTTGCGGGAGAATGCGGTTAACAACCGCCCTAGGCAATAGTAAACAAATTCTGGCAGATCTATAGAAAGGAAAATCCAGTGATTTTTAATTATTGCAAGAGGTTATGTTGTCTAGTGCTGATCCTGATGCTGGCTGCATGCGCAGTTCAGCAGAAGCTTGAATTCAACCAGGTAACTGATCTTGGCGAGGCGAGTCGAGATGATTTCATGAAATCCCTGCGCTGGAAACGCTTCAAAATCGCCGCCAGCCTCATAACGCCCGAACATCGTCAGGATTTCATGACGACCTTCGGACCGCTGAGGGACATTAACATCACCGACGTCAGGCTCGCCCATCTGCAGCCGGACGCAGATGGGCGGCGTTTCGAAACGACCATCGAAATGGATTACTACCTGCTGCCATCGGTGACAGTAAAAACCTTCAGTTTCGACCAGACCTGGGTATATTCCGACGGAGACGGGTCAACACCGAAGGGCTTCTTCATTACCACTCCTTTTCCTGAGTTTCCCTGAGGCCTTTTTTGATTTCGCATAATCCTGGGGCCAACGGCAAAAACAGCTTAAGGACTCTCCGCCAAAGCCCTGACGACAGCAGTAGTCAAGACTCAATTTTCCCTTGATTTCCCCGGTATCCTTGTGGTATTTAGCTGCATACTGTATACAATCTGTGAGAAGAATAAAGGATTAAGACACTTACTGCGACAACGATAGGAGCCTATCCGACAATCCATGATCGGCTGCAAGCCCAGCTGTTTGGCCCATATTTCAGCTCCTTTTCGACCAATAGCTATGGCTATTACTCTCAAACGAGCCAAAATCTGTTCTCAAACTTCTGGATTTTCGCTTCGACACTTATTGTCGGACAAGCTCCTAGGCGCTCAGGCGCTTTTTTATTGTGGTCTTTGTGTGTCGAAAAACTGACCGAAATGGGAGGTTCAACTTGGCTGAAATGATTTTTTCCAGCTGGGGCGGCAAGGTGGTCGACAACCGGCAGGGTGGTGAGCCGGAAGCAGCGGCCTTCAAGCTGCCGGCAAATTATCTTGAAGAAGGCAGCGTAGGTGCCTTCATGGGCTGGGACGGAGTCATCGTCCTGGATAAAGATGTCGACATAGTCACCATGGCCGCTGAGTATATGAAGCGTGTCCAGGAGAAGTACTGTTGTGCCAAATGCACCCCCGGTAAACGTGGCACACGGGTTATGATGGACACCCTGGCACGCATAACTGCCGGACATGGCGATGAAAACGATCTGGACACTCTGATCGAGATGGGCGATTTGCTTGAAAACTGCAAATGCACCCTCTGCATGACGGCCGCAAAACCGGTTCTCGATACTGTCAAATATTTTCGTGATGACTATCTGGCCTATCTGCGCGGAGAACGTAAAAGCAAGCGGGCCAAGGCTTATCGTGACAAGCTGACAGCTCCCTGCATGGATCGCTGTCCGGCACACATTGATATCCCCGCCTATATTGAGGAAATCAAGGACTACCGCCACGATGAGTCGCTCGGTACGATTCGCCGCAACATGCCGATCCCGGCTGTCTGCGGTCGCGTCTGTCCGCATCCCTGTGAAACAGCCTGTCGCCGCGCTCTGATCGATGAACCGGTCAGCATCATGGTGCTTAAACGAGTGGCCTCCGATCATGAGTTGCTGCATGTGCAGGAACCACCGATGAAGCCGAAAAAACCGACCGGTAAGAAAGTCATGGTTGTTGGTGCTGGCCCGGCTGGTTTAACCTGCGCCTACTATCTGGCATTGGATGGCCATAAAGTTAAAATTATCGATATGCTTTCCGAGCCTGGCGGCACGGTTGCTGTAGGTATTCCCGATTTCCGTATGGCGCGACCACTGTTGCAACGTGAAGCGGACATCATCACTGCGCTCGGTATCGAGATCGAATACGGTGTCAAACTCGGTCGCGATGTCTCCCTGCGTGAACTCAAAGAACAATACGACGCGGTCTTCCTAGGCACCGGCGCTTTCAAATCGAAGCCGATGGGTGTTGAAGGAGAAGACATGGGCTATAATGGCTTCTCGGAAGGCGGTATCCACTACTTGCGTAAAGTAGCTCTTAACGAAGGCATGGTCACACCCAAACGTGTCATCGTCGTCGGCGGCGGCAACACGGCCATCGACTGTGTACGTGTTGCTTTGCGCGAAGGCTGCGAAGATTCTATTCTGATCTACCGTCGGACGCGTAAAGAAATGCCAGCTGAGTACTACGAGGTTGATGACGCTGAAGAAGAGAATGTTCAGTTCGAGTTCCTGCGCAACCCGACCCGCCTGATTGTCGAAGACAACACGGTGGTCGGTGTCGAAGTTATCAAGATGGAACTCGGCGAACCTGATGATTCAGGCCGTCGCCGTCCGGTGGCAGTTCCCGGCAGCGAATACATCATCCCTTGCGACATGGTTATACCGGCTATCGGCCAGGATCCCGACCTCAGTTATCTAGAGGACGGTGATTACGGTATCGAACAAACCCGCTGGAACAGCATCGTTACCAAAGGCGGCACCATGATGACCGACAACGAAGGAGTCTTCGCTGGAGGTGATTGTGAATACGGTGCCATGACCGTAGTACTTGCGGTCGGTCACGGCAAACGAGCAGCCAGCGCGATGCACCGTTACCTTATGGAAGGTAAAGCCTATCTCAATGAAAACGAGGCTATGGAGGATATTGTCAACCGTCTTGGCGTATTCGACAAGGAAGAGAACCTTGGCATCATCGGCGGCCTGCATCGTGAGCATCAGCCCAAGATAAACGGGGCTGAACGCGCCGAAAACTACGATGAGATCGAGCTGGCTATGCCGGAAAGTCAGGCTGTCAGGGAAGCCGAACGTTGCTTGCGCTGTTACCGCGTTGCCATGCTGGCGGTCTGCTAAGCAGGACACGGACCTTACAAAACAAATGCCAATGCTTTGTATACAAGTAGCGGCGAACACTTACATAATAAGGGCAGATTCGATGATCAACCTTAAAATCGACGGCAAAGATGTCCAGATTGCCTCGGGAGCAACCATTCTCGATGCGGCGGAAGCAGTCGCCATCAAGATCCCAACCCTCTGTTACCTGAAAAAGGTTTCCCCGACCGGCGCCTGCCGCATCTGTGCAGTGGAGGTCGAAGGCGCGGACAAGACCATGACCGCCTGCAACACCCGGGCGATTGATGGTATGGTCATTACGACTCAATCGGCAAGACTGACTAAAATCCGGCGGCAGATTGTCGAACTTCTGTTGGTCAATCATCCCCTTGACTGCCCGGTTTGCGATGCTGGCGGTGAATGTGATCTGCAGGATATCTGCTATTCACATGATGTCGTTCGACAGCCTTTCGGTGCCGACGATGTCAATGCAGAAACCATTGATAACTGGCCTCTGATTCAACAGGTGCCCAATCGCTGCATCATGTGCGAGAAGTGCGTTAAGACCTGTCATGAAACTATCGGCTCCAGTGCCCTGTTCGTCAGTGACAAAGGTGACAAGGCCTTTATCGACAAAGACCTCGACAAGTGCGAGTTCTGCGGCAACTGTATCCAGGTCTGCCCAACCGGTACCATGATTTCAAAGCCCTTCAAGTTTAAGGCTCGTCCCTGGGAACTACGCAAGACCCCTTCCGTTTGTACCCTCTGTTCAGCCCAGTGCCAGGTCGACATGCACAGCAAGCAGGGCAAGATTCTGCGCGTGACTTCAGAGGACGGCACCACGGTTAATGACGGCAATCTCTGCGTTGGCGGATTTTTCGGTCATGACTACCTGAACAGCAATCAACGCCTGAAAACACCTTTGCTTGACCAGCGAGAGAGTTCCTGGGATGTCGCTATAGATAAGGTCGTTGCTGAATTCTCTCGCCTGCGAGATGAACAGGGCGGACGGACAATTGCCGGCCTGGCCTCGCCGCACTTGACCAACGAGGAGAACTATCTTTTCCAAAAACTCTTCCGCGTCGGGCTTAACAGCAACAACATCGATTCAGAAGCCCGGTTCAGCAGTCTGCGTGCTATCAAGGTACTGCATGAACAGCTCAACCTGAGCGGTGCCAGCAATCACCTGGATCGTATCGGTCAAGCGGAAGCCGTCCTGGTCTTTGGCGCCGATCTGCGCTCCGAATCTCCGGCGCTTAACTGGCAAGTACAACTTGCCGCCCGTAAAAATGATACCCGTCTGATCGTCGTCAACCAGCGCCAGGTCAAGCTGGTCAGACAGGCGGAAAGCTTCCTACAGTATCGTGCCGGCAGCGAAGCCTACCTGGCCGGAGCCCTGGCCAAACTACTGGTCGATAAAGGCCAGGCAAACCATGATTTTCTCAACCGTTTCGTCGGCAACCACGACGAACTGGAAGCCTATCTGAAGAACCTTGATCTCGATGCAGCCTGTGCTGCAACCGGTGTCAGCCGTGAGTCACTGGAAGAAGCCGCCGATCATCTTGGCCAGGCAGCTTCGGTGGCAATTATCTTTGGCAACGATATCATGGGCTCGGCTCATGCTGAAGCAGCTGTCGCTGCCCTGGCTAATCTGGCCCTGGTCAGTGGTGCCCTGGATGGCGATCGTGGTGGCTTATACCCGGTCGTTGCCAAAGGCAACACCCTGGGGCTTATCGATGCAGGGGTTGCTCCTGAGCTTCTGCCCGGCCTGCAGGACTACACCGCCAGCAAGGAGAGGTTCGCCTCTTCATGGCATACCACTCTGCCTGAGGGCGGCACCGACGCCGCAGGTATTCTGGCCGGAATCGAACAGGGTACCATTCATGCTCTTTTCCTCGCGGGCACCAATCCGCTGGTCGGTTTCCCGGACAGCGGCCGTTGGCGCAAAGCACTACAGAAACTCGACTTCTTAGTGGTTCAAGACATTCTCAGCAGCGATTTGACCCGTATGGCAACGGTTGTCCTGCCAGGAGCCGCTTCCGCCGAAAAACGCGGCAGCGTGACGGCACTTGACCAGCGCGTCAACAAGTTGAGAATCGCTGTGGCACCTCCCGGTGAAGCACGCCCCGATCTCGCCATTTTGAGTGATCTCTTTGCGCGCCTGACCGGCAAACCGGAACCGAGCGAAGGTGCCATCCGTCAGGAGATGATGGATCTCTGCGGTAACTATGCTGAGGTCTGCCAGAACCTTGATCAGCGTAACTTCTGCTGGAAACAGGCCTATGCACCTGCGGAGGGTGGTTTGCTAGCAGCGACGCCGGAATTGACATCCCCGCAAGCAGCTGATCTGCAACTGCTGATTGGCAAGTGCCCCTTCCAGTTTGGTACCACAACTACTTATTCAGCAGCCAACAACGAACTGGCTCCGGCAGGCCTTATCATTGTCAACCCTGAAGATGCTGCCAAACTCGGCGTTGTTGATGGTGGCAGGCTCAAGGTCACCGGCCCAGCAGGATCGGCCAGCGGCAAAGTGATGATACACACGATGGTTCCAGCTGGGCTCCTGGCTGCAGCTAACAACTTCGCTGACATGAATATTCAACAGATTGTTCCAGGCAGCAGTAACTGCGTTGCCGTTACTGCCACCAAAACCTGAGCCTCAGGGGTCTAACAGACTCCTGGCAAGTCATACAACACAAGGACCTCTCTTTTATTGGGAGGTCCTTTGTCGTATAGCTGTTGCTATTCAGCGATTAAAGATTGTCATTCCCGAGGGTGTAATCGGGAATCCAGACCTTAAAAGCATGGATCCCCGATAAAACCATTCGAGGATGACAGACATTTTACCAATAGTTCAGATTGTGCTGAATAGTTACGTATAGCTCAACCTTTTTCTACACGAGCTTGTATCCAATTCCAGTAAACCAGGGTTGTCCAGAATCGCTCAATCCACCAGGATAAGGCTTCCTTCGTAGCATCCTGTGATGCCACTATTGTGCTGACACCCTTGTCATCGACGTATTTGTCAATTGTAGCAATAAGAGGCTCTTTCGTATTGGCGTCACTGAAAAACAATTCCAACCGGGCACGACCGACGGTTGAATCTTTGTTCGCAACTATTTTTGATACAGTTGGAATCTCGGGACTGACAGGCAATGAACCTCCTGGCTGAGCAAAGAACGGCTTGGGTTTTTCGATGTTGGTCAAGACGCTACTCAAGCGCAGGGTGTTTTCTGTCGGGATATCAACTAGCTTAAACCACAGACCAAACTTATTCTTTATTTCTTTAGCCACGTGCCGGGATATTTCCAGAAGTTGCTTATCATTAAGATCGCTGGCTGTGTCCTTATCAACCACCACCCATATCTGACCAATAATTAGACTGTCATACTTCGATAAGATTGTTTTGAGTGATGCCTCATCATAGATTTTTTTTGTTGACCAGACCAGGTCAACACCATCCTCAGGGCCTCGATTGAACTCTTCGAAGGAAGTAAACATCGCAGTGGGTTTTTGTGCAATGAAACCAGCACAGAGAATAAAGATGAGCGACAATAAAACTAAATAACCAACCTTCATACAACAACTCCTAACAGCATCCAAAGCCTTTGCCTGTCAGTTCCCTAACTATTGGGGTGCTTACAACTCTAACAAGGGTTGAACGTTAAAGAAACTGTAAAGATATTGGCCGAACATATAATAGACGCTTCTTGCCTGTTCCTCTTTTTTATTCTTCAGCCTTTACGCTCATTGCACCTTTGCGTTACATTTATCAGGAGATCATCCACAGAGACTAATGACAACCTGGAGAAGAATATGACCATTAAATCCTTCGATTACCGTGACAAGATCAGTTACAGTGACGAAAAGGCCAGCAAAGTGATCCTAACCGAAGACGCCCATGCTCGCACCACACTCTGGTGTCTCAAACCCGGCCAGCACATTCACCCTCATGTGCATACTGGCGACCACGTCTGGATCGTTCTGGAAGGTGAGGGGCTTTTCCTCAGTGACGAACAAGAGAAACTGCCCGTCTATCCGGGAACAATACTTTCTGCTCCTGCCGGTATTTCCCACGGCATCGACAATACCGGCAAAGCAGGACTGGTCTTTGCCAGTATCTCCGCAGGCTTTTAGAATAGATCTTGTGTTTCCCTTATCGTTCCTATATATTGAAACTTAGATATATTTGAGAGGATAATATGAAGTCCCTACTGATTTTTATCGGCGTTATTGCCGTATGGTACATTCTCAATCGCTGGATACTGCCACGCTTCGGAGTTGAGACCTGACTCTCAGGCACCTGCGAACTCCCCGTGCGGGAGGATGAAGAGACCAAAAAGATAGAAAAATAAGCACTTGTTGCGACAAAAAATGAACGCCTCGGCCCATAAGCCGAGGCGTTTTTGCATCATGTGCTTTTGCTACAGGGATGCCGACAAGCTGCTAACGCAGGCTGGTCGCACAGCGTGGGCAGGTAAACATACTGGTGGAAGGAACCTTGTGGCCGCAAGTAGGACAATTGAACCAGTAGCGACAATATTTACATTGGGGATCGGAAAGACCCTGCTTCTTTTTACACTTGGGACACTTGCGATACATCTTACGGTTGGTGATGTAATCTTCAAAGATCAGGCTGCATTTTGCACAGACTTTGGCATCACGACGATGATTGGGAGCCTCACAGCGCGGAGCCGGACAGACAAACACCGTATGACAGGAATCACACCAGTTCTTACCGCGAGTCATCTCTCTACAAACCGGACACTTTTCCATCAGAACACCTCAATGGCAAACTTAAAATGAGAGGGCGCATTATCAACCGGAACGATACCTCTCTTCGTAAGATAATCATTTCTCAGTAAAATTACCAGCCTGAGTTTACAACTAAAAAGCCAGACCTCCAAGGCCCGGCTTTTTTATGATTGCAGCAGGAGGAAGATCAGTCGACCTTGAAGAATGCCACCGGCCCAGCCTGACAGACAGAGCAGGGACCGTGCGGTTCCCCTTCTACAGTGTTACCGCAAACTTTGCAAACATAGTAATCAACATCCTGATTACTGCCAAGGTTATCAAGAGCCGTCTGGTAAAGCTCTGCATGAACTTTCTCAACCGTGTTGGCCAAGGAGAAGCTGCGCAGGGCTGCATCAAAACCTTCGCTACCAGCCTCTTCGATCATCTGCGGGTACATGCTGGTAAATTCAAAGGTCTCGCCATCGACGGCTTCCTGTAGGTTTTCCGCCGTATCTTTGATCCCACCCAAGGCCCGCAAATGGGCGTGGGCATGCACTGTTTCTGCAGCGGCAGCGGCACGAAACAGTTTGGCAACCTGCTTATGTCCTTCAGCATCAGCTTTGTTGGCAAAAGCCAGGTACTTGCGGTTGGCCTGGGATTCTCCAGCAAACGCCTCCAGCAGGTTGTTTTCAGTTTTACTTCCCTTCAATTCAGTCATAATTCTCTCCTTAGTTATGAAAATGTTTGACAAACATAAAAGCAGATCAATATTATCGGTCTGGTTGATCATGTCAACCACACATGAACTCTTTTCTGCTGTTTACCAGGAGCAACCAATTGTCTATCTACCATGTCGAAAAATCAGAGTTACCTGTTGTTGTCTTTCAGGCCGACGGTTCTATAATGAAAGGTGTCGTCTTCTTAAGCGCCAGCGCCTACAGCCACATCGGGCAGCAAACCCTGCTCGATCTTATGAAGGAACCGGGAGACTTCTTCCCTTTTCGTAGTGAAACAGATGCTTTCTGTGTAACCAACAAGCAGACAATCACGCATATCCGCTTCGATCCACCCGAAGAGGCAAGCGTTTATGAATCACTTGGGGCTCGTGAAGATGTAGATATCAAGTTTGCTGGCGGCGAACAACTTTCTGGTACAATTACTATTGAGATGCCGGAGGGCCGAAACCGGCTTTTTGATTTTGTTAACGCGATGGACGGGTTTTTTCTACTGCAAAATCAGGAGGCATACTTCCTGGTCAATATGTCGCAGATCCGCGATGTCAGTCCACAGCGCTGATTCAAGAGAATACAAAGGGTATAGAACCGCCGGAAGGAGAAACTTCTGCCAGCTGTTTTATGTAACACCTTCTGAAAGTAACAACCTATAGCGGTACATCACCAGAAGAAGTTCTTCTGTGTCATGTCCATATCGACACATGATCTTAATGCCCATAATCGGGACTTAATAACCATAATCACATTTTATCCAGGCAACCTATAGCCCAATTTACTGGCAAGAGGATCGACGGCCTGTCGCAAACGATTCAGCTCTCGCGGTGCAACAGGAGCATTACCCATTGCCGATAGGATAGAGGGCTTAGAAATCTTCTTCTTTAAAACATCCTCACGAATCTGAATACCAAGGAAGTCTTCGATCCTTTTCAGTATTTTGCCACCCTCGCAGAGTTCTTCATAACTCAAGAGAAGGCTTTGCACTTTACAATGACCGTCTAGGTACCCATTCAGTAAGCTTGCCCATTTCTTACCAAACTGTTTTGCTGTATAGACCGGCTTGTCCGGCCACCTCGTGTACCAATGGTTTCCCTTGTATGACTTATAGGCTTCGTATGGGTTTCTGTAGAGGAAAATAAACCTTGCCTCGGGAAAAAGCCATTGCAGATAAATAGCATGCTGCATGTTGAGACGAACCTCTTTAATCCCCCAGCGCTTGTACCCTTGGTCTGTTGCTGGAGATTCAAATAATGACTGAAAAAATGCAACGTGAGCTTGCAGTAAATATCGAGCATCCGGATAAAGGTTGGCAATCCAGGCATCGCTCAGGTCTTGCTTCTTGAAGGTAGCTGCGTCCCGGAACCAGATCGGATCGGGAGATTCCCGAGTGATGCCCCTGAGTGGTCGAGACAATTGCTCAATCATTTGGTTCTGGGAGTAGGGTTCACCCCAGACCATAAACTCACCGGAAGACATCAACAGCCGCTGCAACAGGGTCGACCCCGATCTCCATCCTGCTGCCAATATGAACACAGGGTTTGACGTGCAATTGTTCTCTATGTCAGGCCACCTGTCGTGAAAGGCCGAAATTGCATCTTCCAGTTCAGGTTGCCGGCCTGAAGCCTTGTGAGCCATATAAAAACTATTCAGACTGCCGAGATGAGCCTCAAACAGGAGCTGCCAGATTTTTGCAACCAATGTCATATATCACCAGGGTCATTAACCTTCATAGGTTGGACGGCCAGACCAGAAAATCACGCGTTGATTTTAAACATCAGGTTTCTATGCTCGATAAAAGTTCCCAAGCCTTTTTCAGGCTTTACAAACTGGAGAATCTTTTCAAGCTCATGTGTCTTGATGAAGTCAGTTAGCCTGCTCCCCTGCACCAGGGACATCCATGGCAAATCACCCAATTCCTGCTTGATCATTGCCGGACTTAATCGACGATTGCTCATAGCGGATCCTGACATAATCAATTGCTGAAGCGTTTAAATCCTTGCCGGATAGCGTAACCATACATCTCGTAGAGGCTGGTTTTTTTGGCAGTATGTTGCATAACTTTGAGGAAAGTTGCGAAGCCACCCGGTACATTTTCACGGCTGATCCAATGACGATAGGTCTGATACAGCAAACGAAACTCCATACCAAGGCCACGCTTGCTGAGAGGGGCGTTCTGAGCCCGGAGCATAAACTTCTCAATATTGTCGTGCGGGAGGCTCCGGAGTTTTTGCAGGCAATCTGCCGGAACAGAGATGGCAAAGGACTCATGGAGATAGGTCAGGGCGTCCCTCAAGGCGAGACCCAGAGCACGACTTTGCGATTCTCGAACCAGAAGATCCCAATCCAGGCGCTCACCAGTTGCACGGATGATGGTCACAGCGTCAGCAACCCACCGGATGGGAGGGATTTCATTCCAGGCTGCTCCATGCCCGCAGATATGCAGCAGATGGTCAGCTGGCGACAAGGTCAGGGTTCGTAAATTATTATAAGTGAAGGGCTCCGCCCTGTCCCAAAGGCCTTGATCACAATGTTGTGAGGCACAGGTTGGGAAAAGGTGCCAGTGGACATCAATCTCGCGCTGATCACTGTCGCGAAAGCCATGACTGGTGGCAAAGGAAAGATAAGAGTCACTCAGGTCATCAAAACTCGGGAAGTAGATCGGTTGCCATCGGTTTTCTCGAAGCAAGCGCAGGGCCTTGTCACGATCCCCCGGCGAGATCAGGATATCGAAGTCACTCATGGGGCGTAAACCGAGATCACCGTAATAAAGCAGACTCAACGGGGCACCCTTGAGCACCAGAGTGCGTATTCCATCCGCCGCAAATATCTGCAGCAAACGTGTCATATGGTGGAACAACACCTGGTTACGTACCCAGAAGTGGCGGTGGACCCCCTTGAGTTTGGCAAGGCATGGATCGTCTATCTGCAACTCGTTCAGCTTCTTGCTGAGCAGTGGTAGCAGGCGAAACGAGCCCTGGTCGAGATTGTCAATATCGGCATGTTTCCATTTCTCCCAGGCCTCACGAGCAGCATCAGCCTCGAGCAAACAGGCTTCAAGCAGATTTTGTTGATCAGGGCTCGGCCAGTAGCCGGAAGATTTATTTTCAGCATTAAACATGAAGATCAGACTCTCTTCTGTTGACGCCGCCGATCCAGCAAACGTTTCATGACGCGGGCGTATTCGCTGCGACTTTCCGCCGCAGTGCGTCCCATGTTGGTTGCATGAATCCGCCTGAGGTAAACAACCTCCGGCAACATGCACATTTTCAGGCCGGCATCAATGGCTCGTGCATGCCATTCCAGGCATTCACCCATACGGATAGACGGATCGTAAAGACCTGCCTTGAGAAAAGATTCTCGTTTAACCAGTCGACTACCAGCCAGATATGCCGGCATCGGTTTCTCCGGCAGTTTCAGCTTCGATCTTTCAGTTTCATCTAGTGATTGGCAGTAAAATTGCGTGGCATGACCAAAGACCATATCCAGTTCGGGTTTCTTGACAAAAGCTGCCAACTGCATTTCAAGCTTATTCGCGACCCAGAGGTCGTCGTGATCAAGAAACGCCAGGTATTCACCACTGGAGGCCTGTATGCCTGTGTTCCGTGCCGTTGCTGCGCCTGAATTGCCTTGCCGAAGACTGGTTATGCTCGAGCCGTAAGACTCGACCAGATCAACGGTCTTATCCGTTGATCCGTCGTCGACGACAATAACTTCAGCGGGCTGGTACGTCTGGCTGGAGATGCTATCCAGAGCTTCTATGATATACCTTTCCCCGTTGTAGACAGGAAGGATAACACTGACTGCAACTTGCGGAAGTTGTACCGTGCTATCGGTCATGAGGCCTGCCGCTTTCGCTTGATGGAGGCTCGCAGCAGTTGGGTAATTTCTTTATGACAAACTTCGACCTGCTGAGACTCATTTTCTGCATGTACCCGCTTGTGCAACAGGATCTCCGCCAGAGTCTCCAGGGTGATCCCGAGGTCTTTTGCCCGACTGAGCCAGTCCGTGTCACTGCCGCAGCGGAAGGATTCGTCAAACATGCCAACTTGTGAAAAAGCGTTTTTACGAACCAGCCAGACACCGGGGACAAATGACGGGTGGGGCTTGCTGAGCATTTCCGGCTTAAGCCACCCCGGCCGGCTTGACCCAGGCTCAAGAAACATCTCCTCATGGGCAAGCACCATGTCCAGATCCGGTCGTTCCTGCAGATATGCCACCTGCCGGGTCAGTTTGTCGGCTGTCCACCGGTCATCCTGATCAATAAACGCCAACAGGCCACCATTAGCATACTGCAGCCCTGTGTTCCTGGCATTCGCAACGCCTTGATTTTCCTGTTGAATCAACTTGATTTTGGAAAACGGGGCCAGCTTTTCCACGGTCGAATCGGTCGAACCGTCGTCAACAACAATCAGCTCGATAGACTGATAGGTCTGCTGCAGAACACTTTCAACCGCTTGTCGGACGTAGCGCTCGCCATTATATGTCGGCATGATAACCGACACCATCGCCTGACTGGTTGTTTCCATGGTCTATAGCTCCTGTTCAGTGGTCATGGCTTCGGGAGGCCTTTCGTTTCCGATCGATAGCCATCTTCATGACGTGCAGCATGTTCAGCTCCTGAGGACTGCGGTTAGCCGTGACATTGGCTCCATGGCGGCGATGATATTGCGTGACCTGTTTGATGACCTGCATGCTGACGCCGAGTTCACGTGCCCGCAAAAGCCAATCGACATCTTCACTGAAACGCAGGGTCGGGTCAAGGAGTCCAACCCGCTCAAACACACTGCGTCTATAGAGTGTGCCGCCGAGATTGGCAAACAGAAACGGTTTGCCAACCGGTTCGAATCGATGTCGCTCCGTGTCTTTTTCTGTTTGCTCAAGAACCTGGGTCAGACCTTTAACGATCTCCAGATCGGGACGATCGACAAAGCACAGTAATTGATGGTTCAGTTGTCCGGGAGACCAGAGATCGTCCGCATCGAGAAAACCAATAATGTCATGAGTTGCCAATTGCAAGCCCCGGTTCCTTGCCGCCGCCGGGCCTTGGTTCTCCTGGTAGACATAGTGGGTCCGGTTTGACCCGATCGCCCTGACAAGCGCACCTGTGTCATCTGTCGAACCATCGTCAACAACCAGGATTTCATCCGGCTGCGCCCCCTGATTCAAAAGGCTTTCGATTGCTTCAGCAAGAAAGTGTCCCGAGTTGTAGCTGGGGATAATCATGCTTACGGCGTTGTCAGCAGGACGGATCATCGTTGTTGCTCACTCAGGAACCGTCTGATTGCAGCAGTGACACCGTGCAGGTCTGTGCCCAAGTTCAACTGGTAACAGGGAATCTGCCGAAGCAGTTTCGCCATTACAGCAAAACCCTCATGGCCTGCTCCACACAACTGAAACAGGGAGCTCGGTGCCAGTGCGCGCATGGCTACGGCAGAAGAAATCGGCTCCAGGGAGGTATCGACAAGCCCGGTCACGCGTGGTAGGAAAACCCCCTTCAGAGGAAAACCTGACGTCAGCTTATCTGGCACTTGTTCATGGAGAAAAACCAGAGCCTTCTCTTCAATCCGCGCCGAAGGCAGTGCAAATAATCTGCCGAGCGCAGGAAACCTCTCCAGGTTGTCGGGGTTGAGCTTTGCTGAATTGTAAAGGCTGTGGACAAAAGGCTCCGGTTCTACTTCCAACAGGCAGTAGTCATCTCCGGCATAGAGCAGATCCGAATCAAGACAGGCAAGAGCGGTCGTTGATTTCCCTGAACCACCCTTGCCAACCAGCAGGATTCCACCTTCAGGATAACCGACAGCAGCAGCGTGGACAAGTTGCCGCTGTTGTCCTGAAAACCACCAGTTCAGCAGAGCCAGCAAGGGCGCACCTGATTCCCATATAGCAAGAGTGGCGGCATCCCGAACCCAGAAAACCCCCTTTCCCATCTGCCGATCCAGCATGTTGAGGACACCGGAACCGAGGAAATAGGCCGTACGAATACGATCATCATTGTAGCCACGAACCTCGCCACGCTCGACGCAATCTTCCAGACGCCAGGGCGGAGGGGGCATAGGCTGGCCGGTTGATACACTGTCCCAGAAGGCAATGGACAGATCAGGCTGTACCGGCTCCTTAGCCACCTGCAGATGATGAAGTGCCGGGAGGATTTGCCTTGCCAGGGACTCCCCGGCAAACTTCAATGAAAACAGGTTCCCGGCAACATAAAAATCATGCTCAATCTGCCTGCCAACCTTCTGGCAGGCACCAGTATAGACGTTTTCCAGCTGCCAAAAAAATTCAGCAGGGGTGTTGTCAGTAGATGTTTGCTTCACGCTGGCCCCTACTTGTGAGGATTGTCACCACCCATGGGGTGGGGCCAGCCACTTTCATCGACCTCGTGGATCGGGTCGAGCAGCAAAAGATCCTGCATATCAGTGAACTTCTCCAGTTCCGGCGCAACAAACGATAGTTTCCCTTTCGCATCTCCCTCAACGAAAGCAGGACCTTCTGAGTCATGGGGGGGAGACGACCCTGTCCGCACCAGATCTTCGTTGGACAATTCATCCAAAAAGTCTCTAACCGCCGGTTCCAAACCGGTCATATCTCCTACCAGACGGGCACGCAGGAAGCAGCACAGAGCCTCCAGACTACACCCTGCTTCAACGCAATCCCAGATCATACCGCCAACAGGATTGAAGGCATAATAACAACCTGTTTCCAGGTTCACCACGACCATTTCATCATCAAAATTTTCATGGACAATATTGGGGCCGGACACACTGAAATAATTCTCTGTACTCATTTTCACCTCATATCTGAAAAATACTGTTGCGAGTAAAAACCTGGCCAGCGACTAATACGGCTCGCGCAACGCTTTAATCTGCCTGGCTCCTATCTCAAGGGGTAGATATTCCAACCCCATTTTATGTTTAAAAATTTGCGGCCAGACCTCATCTGCCTGCTGATTGCTCCCATGACGGTCAAACAATTCCTGTAACAGGTCAATGAACGTTTGTCGATGCTGATTTATCTTGTCAATGACTCTCTGCCGAATCACTTCGGGTGGAATGTTGCGACTTAACATTTCTGCAACTCCAGAGCTTACAGCCTCAGGGTTGTCCTCAACGATAAGGGCATAATCATCCTCAAAAAAGACATCTCGCCCCCCTTTGCTTAACGTTGACACCACCGGCAACCCACAGAGTAAATACTGGATGCTGGCGTACATGGCACCTTCAACAGCTGACAAACAGAGCCCTAGCCTCGACTGAGTTAAAACTTTGACAACCTCATTGTTTGATAAAAAACTGAAATCATCACTAAGAGGATCATTCAACCAACAGGCGTGGGCCAAAACCTGCCGCACTCGTTTTGCGTATCCTGCGTTGAAAAGAACAGGGTGGCGAAATGAAATCAGGGAGAGGTTGTCGATGCCCACGGCTAATTCATGGCGTTTATATGGCGCTATGTTGGCATCATAAACAGCATCATAAAGCTTATCAACGCTAGAATCCGGCTGGAATATTTTCTCGTCAACCCAGCAGTTGTGGTTACAGAAAACGGCCTCAAGCCCGGCGCCTTTGAACAATTCTAATTCCCTGACAGAGTTACACAGATATATATAGTTGTGATGCGGAAAACTTCTGTTTTTACGCTGTTCGAATTTCATTACTGCTCTGATCGACTTCGCAGTCTCCCGGCTACCCCAGAGGTTAAACAGGAAATAGCCTGGCGTATCACCGACAGCCTCGTGTAAAGGTGTCAGATCACGATCATGAAGAGCAAGCAAAAGAATTGCCGGGGAGCCGTTTAGTACCCGAAAAAACGCGCTCCCTTGCTCACCAGCATTGTGAAACCGATGTTTGACAAGGGCCTGAGTCAGGAGAAGATAATATTGAATTTTTTCTCGAAAATTCACTTAAAAATCGTCCTTTGCCAGGAAGCTATGGCCTCTGCCTGCCGATAGCCGAGCAGAAAAGACATGACCCGCATCTTCACTGTTGATGGGGGGACAAAATGCGGCTCAAGACGTTTGATCCGAGCATATATCTTTTCAAAAAAATCCCGCTCTACATCATAAAAATATGTCGCTTCCCAGAAATACGCCTTTAGAATGGCGCGTTTCCTCACCTTCGTCAAAGTACCATGTTCTCGCCAGTGATCTTCGATTTCACTGAGATTAAGAAAATGGTCCTTTGTAAAAGCTGTCCTGTCTCGTTTTGAAAAGCTCTCCGGATATTCACGGTATTGCGCCAGAACCTCGGGGATATGAACAAATTTGGCCCGGGAGAATGCCATATCCATCATATATCGGCTATCTTCACATGTTTTAAGGTGGGTCTTCCAGCCACCGATATTGTCATGATTTTTGCGTGAATAAAGCAGGCAGACCGGCGGACACCAGAACCCTGCAGAAATCGCTGCCTCTACGTCTGGACTGACGTCCTCGATGGACCGGCAGACCATTTCGCCCTCGACATCAACATGCAACCTTTGCCAGTTACAGTAGGCGACGTCAGCTCCTGTTTCTTCAAGCACTGCAACCTTGCGGCCCAGACTCTCCGGCAGAAGCAGGTCATCACTGTCGAGGTATTGCAGGTATATGCCGCGGGCATGTGTGGTTCCCAGGTTACGAGCGGCGCTTACTCCCCGGTTTTCGGTGACGTAAAACCGAATTTGTTCCGGATACCTCTCACCGTACTCGGCGAGGATGTCCTGCGTACCGTCATCTGACCCATCATTAATCGCGATGATTTCCCAGTCTGTATAGGTTTGCTGCAACACACTATCGAGCGTCTGACGCAGGAAGCGCTCGGAATTGTAGCAAGGGATAATGACAGTTATGACTGGATTCATGGCTGTGTATGATGAGTTCTAGGGAAGCCGACTACGTTGTACAGCTGACTCCGGGAGAGTCTATCAGACTTGACGGACCTTGAAAGCTTAAATGTAGTTTTTTCAAAGATTCAGGTAAGAGCGCAGATAGCGCCCCGTGTAGGACTTTGCACAACGGGCAACCTCTTCCGGGGTCCCGCAGACGATGACCTCCCCACCCCGACTGCCACCCTCGGGACCAAGATCGATAAGATGATCAGCGGTCTTGATGACATCCAGGTTATGTTCAATAATTACCACGCTATTGCCCGATTCGACCAAACGCTGCAAGACACTCAGCAAACGGTTGATATCGTCGAAATGCAATCCGGTAGTCGGTTCATCGAGAATATAGATGGTCCGACCGGTGGAGCGTTTGCTGAGCTCTTTGGCCAGCTTAACGCGCTGCGCCTCGCCGCCGGAAAGAGTGGTGGCACTCTGCCCCAGCTTGATATAGCCCAGACCGACGGCACGCAAGGTTTCCAGCTTGCGCTTGATGCGCGGGATGTTTGCCAGAAACTCCACGGCCTGGTTGGCAGTCATATCGAGCACGTCCGCGATCGTCTTGCCCTTGTACTTGACCTGCAGGGTCTCCCGGTTGTAGCGAGCGCCGTGGCACGCTTCGCACTGGATATAGACATCGGGCAAGAAGTGCATCTCAATCCGCAAGATACCGTCCCCCTGGCATGCCTCGCAACGACCACCTTTGACATTGAAAGAGAAACGTCCCGGCTTGTAACCACGCATCTTCGCCTCTGGCAAGCGGGCGAACAGGTCGCGGATATCGGTAAAGAGACCGGAATAGGTGGCCGGGTTGGAGCGCGGTGTGCGTCCGATCGGCGACTGATCGATATCGATGACCTTATCAAGCAATTCGAGACCCTCGATGGTATCGACCGCTCCTGCCCGTTCCCTGGAACGATAGAGCCGTTGGGCCAGAGCCTTGTGCAAGGTGTCGAGCACCAGGGAGGATTTCCCGGAACCAGAGACACCGGTGACACAGGTCATGACACCCAGGGGAATATCAACATTGATCGCTTTGAGGTTGTTGGCCGTAGCTCCTTTGATGCTCAGCTGCCCGGTAGCCTTGCGTCGCACCTTCGGCAGCGGAATCATCAGGCGACCGGCGAGATAATCACCGGTCAGAGAGTCGGCATGGTTCAGGATGTCATTAGGGGTGCCCTGTGCAACCACCCAGCCACCGTGACGGCCGGCGCGCGGCCCCATGTCGATCACATGGTCTGCCTCAAGAATGGTTTCTTCATCGTGTTCAACCACCAGCACGGTGTTGCCCAGATCACGCAGACGCTTCAAGGTCTCCAGCAAGCGCCGGTTGTCTCGCTGATGCAGCCCGATGGAGGGTTCGTCGAGAATATAGAGGACTCCGACCAGCGACGAACCAATTTGGGTTGCCAGACGAATGCGCTGGCTCTCACCACCGGAGAGTGTCCCGGAGGTTCGATCAAGGGTCAGGTAATCAAGGCCGACATTGACCAGAAAGGAGAGTCGCTCGCACACCTCTTTAAGAATCCGTCGGGCGATTTCTGCTTCCTTGGGGGGCAATTCGATCCGGGCAAAAAAAGCTTCTGCATCCATGACACTCAGTGAGCAAATCTCCTGGATATTGCGACCGGCCACCCGTACACAAAGCGTTTCCGGCTTGAGACGCGCGCCCTTACAGCTCGGACAGGGCATGATATTCATGAATTGTTCGAGTTTCTCACGGGTCGCATCGGAATCAGTTTCACGCAGGCGTCGCTCAAGGTTCGGGATCACCCCTTCAAAGGGCTTGTTATAGAAATGTCGGCGAGTTGCCTGATCGTAGAAGAACTGTACCTCCTCTTTGCCCGAACCGTGCAGGAGAATCTGCCGCACACGCTCCGGCAACTCGGCAAAAGGTGTGCGGATATCGAACTTATAAAAATCCGCCAGCGCTTCCAGAATCTGTTGGTAGTAATAACCGGTTCGGGTCGACCATGGCGCTATCGCCCCTTCCCGTAGCGACAACTGGTAATTGGGGATAACTTGTTCTGGATCGAAATACATGCGTGTGCCCAAACCGGAACAATCAGGACAGGCACCGTACGGATTGTTGAAGGAGAACATGCGCGGTGTCATTTCCGAAATGGAGATGCCGCACTCCACACAAGCATGCCACTCAGAGAACAGGTGGCTCTCACCGCCAATCACATCGACCTGCACCAGGCCTTCACCGAGACGCAAGGCGGTCTCCAAAGAATCCGCCAGGCGACTGGCAATACCATCCTTAACTACCAGGCGGTCGACAACCACTTCGATGGTATGCTGTTTATTTTTGTCGAGGGCGATTTCTTCACCCAGTTCGTACATTTCGTCATCGATACGCACACGCACAAAGCCATCGGCCTGCAGCTGACGCAACTCCTTGCGATATTCCCCTTTACGCCCCCTGACCAACGGTGCCAATAACAACAGTCGGCTCTTTTCCGGCAGAGCAAGAACACGTTCGACCATCTGTTCAACTGTCTGCGAGGCAATCTGCTTACCACATGAAGGGCAATGCACCACGCCGACCCTGGCAAAGAGCAGACGCAAATAATCGTAGATCTCGGTGACTGTACCTACGGTTGAACGCGGATTTTTTGAGGTGGATTTTTGCTCGATTGAGATGGCCGGACTCAAACCCTCAATACTCTCAACATCAGGCTTGTCCATCTGTTCAAGAAACTGCCGGGCATAAGCCGAAAGGCTCTCAACGTAACGGCGCTGACCCTCGGCATAGATAGTATCAAAAGCCAGCGTGCTCTTACCGGAACCGGAAACCCCGGTGATTACAACCAGCTGATCACGAGGAATTTCAACATCGATATTTTTCAGATTATGCTCGCAAGCACCTTTGATGATTATTTTATCTACCATAGTGTTTTTTTATCGACCAGGTGGTTTATGAGTGTCGTTTCTTCTGTTTAGGACAAATCGGGACGCGAAGGTCAAAAGCGCCTGCTTTATAGCCTTTGATTTCCTCGTCCCTGCTTCTCTCTTCCCTGTTTTTCTGCCATCTCATCAGCCATCCTAACCGCAGCAACCAGACTGGCCGAACTGGCCCGTCCCGTCCCGGCCAGATCATAAGCTGTGCCGTGATCAACAGAGGTACGCACTATCGGCAGACCCAGGGTGACGTTGACGCCGTCATCAAAATGCAGCAGCTTCAGCGGAATCAGCCCCTGATCATGATACATGCAGATCACCGCATCATATTGTCCATGTGAGGCAAACCAGAAGAGGGTGTCCGCACTATGCGGGCCGCTAGCGTCAAGCCCCTCGGATCGGGCCGCCTCGATAGCCGGGGCGATGTGACGCTTCTCTTCGTCACCAAACATACCACCTTCACCGGCATGGGGGTTGAGAGCCAGAACAGCCAGGCGCGGATGTTCCAGCCCAAACTGTTGTTGCAAGGACGTCGATACGATGCGCATGGTTGCCAGGATGCGTTCAGCGGTTAATTGCTCTGGCACCTCACGCAAGGCACAGTGGGTGGTCACCAGGCAAACCCGCAAGCGTTTACCAGCCAGCATCATGACGACCTCGTCAACCTGGCAGCGCTCCGCCAGGAGTTCCGTGTGTCCGGGAAAATCCGTCCCGGCGACTCGCATCGCCTGCTTGTTGATCGGCGCGGTCACCATGCCGGCGGCGTCACCGTTGATACAAGCATCGCAGGCCCAGGAGATATAATCAGCCATGGCACGCCCGGAGGATATCTCCGGCTGGCCATATTTCTGTTGGTCAAGGTCCAATTGAGAAAGCATACGAACGGGCAAAATGTAGTCACCGATAAACATTTCATCGGATGCGAGCAACAGCTTAGAACCAGATTGCAGGCGAGTAGCAAAGCCACATACCGCTGCAGCACGCTGCAGCACGGCAAGATCGCCTGCAATAACCAAAGGTCGATGAGTTTCTGCAAAGGCCCCGGCGCAGAGAGCCTGGATAATGATTTCCGGGCCGACACCAGTTGGATCGCCCATCGTTATAATAAGTGGTTTTGTCATAGCACCCTCAGGAGACTGTCGGAAAATCCGGGAGTTTCACAGTATAACCCAAGCCTGAAACGGTCCTCAACCTGATTTGTGCTTTAAAACTCGGAGCAATGCTGGGAAAGCTGTTTTCAATCCGTGCAGAAGCAGTTATACTTTGCGAACTTATTATGCGGCATGGGAGAGAATGTTATGAGTGACGATATGTTCGAGCGCCGCCAGACGGAGCGCCGTTACGCCCTGAACTTTCTTGATTACGAGGTTATTTCTGACACCGGCGGCGTTCTTGGCCGCGGCTTGGCTCGCACTCTTAATGTTAGTGAAGCCGGGTTACGTCTGGAAGCTGGCCCGTTCTTTGAGCCGGGACAGAAGCTGCGTCTCACTCTCGGCCTCAACAACGACCTAGTTCAAGTCAACGGTCGAGTGGTCAATTCTCAACCGGAGAATGAGGATCTCTGTACCAGCGGCGTCATGTTCCTTGAGTTTAATCAAGCTGACCGCCTCACCTACCAGAGACATTTCGAAGCTTTGAAAAGCTTAACTGCATAGTAGGCGGCCAGACAAACAGAAAATCCCGCCAACTGATGCCGGCGGGCTTTATTGTCTTTATTTCAAAAAGATCAGGCTATACCTTCAGGACAAAGTGCTTATAGGCGAACATCAATAAAAGCCTTAACTTTAAGTGCCCGTGTCCATTCCTTGATGCGAGCATCGGTCTTTTGATCCAGAATCAGCTGATGGATTTCAAATTTAACGGCACCAAACTGTCGCAGACCACCAGGAAATCGATCATCAACCCGCAAAACATGGACTCCGCCAGCAACAGCCACGGGCTCACTGAAACTTCCTGTCTCAACCCCATTTATCGCCTCGACAAATTCCGGAACCAGCTCACCATAAAGAAAACGACCCAGCTCTCCGCCCGTGGCACCATACGTTTTATTGTAACTGGCTGCTACCTGGACCAACTCTTCGCCCTGTCGCAAACGGCTCAAGGCTTCACCGGCAACCTTGAGAATCTGTTGACGTTCCTGACCTGACGCTTTTTCTGACACAGGAAAGGTGATGGCGCTTAGCTGAACCTCAGGAGCCAAACGATAATCATCCAGATGAGCTCGGTAATATTCCACAACTTCCCGCTCAGGAACATCAACCTGACTACGCACCTCTTCGCCGATCAGTTTATAGCGCAGGATCTGCTTGCGCAGATTATCGAGATAGGCATCAAACTCCAGCCCCTGATCCAAAACCGCCTCCTTAAGCTCCTCACGGGTCAGCTTGTTTTGCTGCTGGACATCGAGTAAAGCAGTTTCAACCTCCTCATCGGAAACATTCAGATTGAGCGCCTTGATGCGCTGCTGAACCAACGTCTCCTCGATCATGCGGGAGAGCAGTTCCTGGCGCAGAGCACCCAGCTGCGCGGGAGATGGCTGCCGTTCATTTTTAGCCAGCTTTGCTTGTAACTTCTGGTCAAGTTGATGGGTTGTGATGATGTCCTTATTGACAACCGCTGCTATGCGGCTGACAACAACAGCAGAAGCAGAACTTAAACCGATACTGCATAACAATAAGAGCGCAATTCCGAAACGTTTCATGGTATTTTCTTTCTTTTTAATGAGTTATTTCTTGCCGTTTTCTTCAAATTGAGCCCAGTCCACAGCGATCACAGCACGGGCCCGCATATCCTGTAGCCACCTCAGGTAAACCTCTTCTTTTTTTTGGCTCTCCAGAACAGACCGTATCTCTTCTGTTGCTTCCTTTTTGCTGAGACGCTTAGCCTTGCGTTTTTCCTCAACCAGGAAAATATGATAACCGTACTCGCTCTTAACAAGATCGCTCAAACGGTTGACCGGTAAATCAAAAACAATTTCGTCGAATTCCAGCGGCATTTCACCTCGGGCAAAAAAACCGAGATCACCACCCTGCTGAGAGTCCGGTGACAGGGAATATTTCATAGCAACTTCCGCGAAAGGCTGCCCTTGCCGCAACAGATCCAAAGCCTCCTGACCTTCTGCTTCTTCAGCCACAACAATCTGCCGGGCTCTTACTTGGGCAGGACGATCAAATTGACCACGATTGGCCTTGAAGTAGGCATTCACCTCATCGTCTGAGATTGATACCCTGGAAAAAACGGCCTGATCAAGGAGCTTCTCCATGATCAGACTTTCCTTGAGTTCATCCCTCCAGGACTGCAGGGTCACCCCCCGCTCATGAAGCATTGTTTCGAAGCTGGTCCCAGGATAATCCTGGCGATATCCTTGCAGTGCTGTCTCAACATCCGCAGCGGTAAGGGAAATACTTAGTCGTCTGGCCTCACCATGGATCAACTCGCGATCTATCAACTGAACCAGGAAGGATCGCTGCAGTTCCTCGCGTTCTATCCCGCTTAAATGCTGGTCTTTTTGCAGGCTTTTTTCAAATGCAGCCTGAAATTCGGCCTTGCTAATCTTCTGATCATTGACCTGGATCAGTGGCACAGCTTTTTCAACAACCGGCTCGGAGCTGCATCCGACCAAGACGCCAAGTAAGCATAAAAAGATAGACAGTATTCGCAAAGAGTATATGTGCATGATGTTGTGTAGATCAGTTAATTTCAGATAGTCCAAACCAGATGCCATCAAACTATCATAGCAGGCAAAATGCTTGCAATTCCTTTTTAGCGATGGCCAGAACCTCTGCCCCAGGCAATCGACCAAGGCGGATACTCAGACGGAAATCCGGGCTGAAAGAATACTTCTTTTTGTCTTGCAGAAGTACCAGAATCTTCTCTGGCGCGACTCGGGTGTTGGCCGGAAAAGCAAAAACCAGGTTATGGCCGTCAAACTCGGCCAATTCGACATACAGCTGTTTCATGAGCACCCGTAGCTTCATGACATCAAGCAGCAGTTCCGCCGCCGCTGGCAACTCACCGTAGCGGTCGCGCAGCTCATCACCTGTCTGGTAAATTTCCACGTCATCACGGGCAGACGCCAGCTTGCGATAAAGCACCAGGCGCTGATTGGGGTCATTGACATATTTTTCCGGCAGGAAGGCTGACAGACCTAGACGTACTTCAGGATCAATGCGCTCCTCACGGCTCTGTCCCTGCAGTTCCTGAATCGTTTCTTCAAGAAGTTCAGTGTACATTTCAAAACCGATGGCAGCCAGCGGACCGGCCTGCCTGGCACCCAGCAGGTCCCCGGCACCACGGAGTTCAAGATCATGGCGGGCAATGCGAAAACCGGCCCCCAGCTCCGCCTGTTCCTGCAGGACCTTGAGTCGCTCACGTGCATCTTTGGTCAAAACGCCCTCGCTGGGAATCAGCAGGTAAGCATAAGCACGCTGATGGGACCGCCCGACCCGACCACGCAACTGATAGAGCTGCGCCAGACCAAAGCAGTCAGCCCGGTTTATAATCATGGTGTTGGCCGTGGAGATATCAATGCCGTTTTCAATGATCGTCGAGCAAACCAGCAGGTTGGTGCGCCCGTCAATGAAGTCAAGCATGACCTCTTCCAGTTCTTTTCCAGGCATCTGGCCATGGCCGACACCGACCTTGGCCTGAGGGACCAGCTGCCGTAGGAAGTCGGCCATAGCATCGATCGACTGCACCCGGTTGTGGACAAAGTAGACCTGCCCACCGCGACGCAGTTCACGTAGAATCGCATCGCGGATCAAATCGTCGTCAAAGCGGGTGACATAGGTTCGAATTGCCTGGCGATCTACAGGTGGCGTATCAATGATCGAGAGATCGCGCAGACCGGCCAGGCTCAAATGCAAAGTGCGCGGGATCGGTGTGGCCGTCAAGGTCAGCACATCGACTTCGGCCCGCATCTTTTTCAACCGCTCTTTGTGAGTCACACCGAAGCGCTGTTCTTCATCGATAATGATCAAACCAAGGCTCTTAAAGCGCAGGTCACGCTGCAACAAGCGATGGGTACCAATCAGGATATCTACCTGGCCAGCCGCTGTGCGCTGGAGGATCCTTTTTTGCTCGGCGGGTGTGCGAAAACGTGACAACATTTCGACAACAACCGGATAGTCGGCAAACCGCTGCCGGAAAGTTTCCAGGTGCTGGCGGGCCAGTACCGTGGTCGGCACCAGGACTGCAACTTGACGGCTATCGAGTACTGCTTTGAATGCGGCTCGTATGGCAACTTCAGTTTTACCGTAACCGACATCACCACAGATCAGCCGATCAACCGGGCGCTCTGAGGTCATGTCATCAAGTACGGATTCAATTGCCTCAAGCTGATCAGGCGTCTCTTCATAGGAGAAGGCGGCCTCAAACTCACGGAAGAGTTGATCCGGCGGCGAATATTTGAAACCCTTTGCCATCTGTCGGCGTGCCTGAACCTGCAAGAGCTCGCGCGCCAGCTCCTCGATCGTCGCCCGGGCCCGCAGTTTGGCCTTTTCCCAAGCACCGCTACCCATTTTGTCAAGTCGCGGGGTACCACCATCCGCCAAGTGCTTCTGAACCTTTTCGATACGTTCCACCGGCAGGTAAAGGCGATCCTCTCCGGCATATTCAAGGTGGATAAAATCCCCTTCGACGGCACCGGTCTGCAAATGAACCAGACCGAGGTAACGGCCAATACCATAATCGGCGTGCACAACCAAGTCAGCAATTTTTAAATCTGCTAGAGATGATTCGAAGACCCGTTGCCGACGACGTACTCTACGGTGACTACGTGGCCCGAAGATTTCATCGTCACAGATAACAACCAGCTTTTCATCAACAACTCTGAAACCACTGTCCAGCGTACCGGTGGTCACGGTCAGACCAGCTGGAAATTTCCTGCCCGGCTTGAGCTCTGGCACCCAGCTAACTGGCAGCTCACTCGGAGCCAACAGATCAAGCAAACGTTCTGCCTGGCCACGCTGATGACAAACCACAAGGATACTCCAGTTATCGCTCAGCCACCCACGTAGTCGCTCCACCAGAGGAGCCAGACTACCATCATGGGCCACATGGTCCGGACGCAGGTCAGCATTGCCTATTACGGGCACACGGTAGACAGGATAATCCTCATCAAGCTGATACACCTCCAGTGACGCCAGATCGATGCGCGCGCCTTGCCCCATATGGACTTCCAACTCCTGACTATCAAGATAAAAGTCACTCGCCAGCACAAACGGCTCATCGTTGTGCGTCGCCCGCTCTTCCCCGCAGCGCACCGCTTCGGCGAACGCATCAGCAGCACCAGTGATTGCAGGAGGATCAAGCAACAGCCAGCAGAATCGGTCCAGATAGTCAAAGAAAGTGTCAAGCGCGGCATAATTTAGAGGCAGGAGATTTTCTCGGCCGGGGCTGAGTAAACCCTCGCGAATTTCAGCGAGGATCGCTTCACGTTGGACTCGTGGGATTTCCAGATCGTCGCAGCGCGCCTTAAAACGGTGAGTAAAGGTCTCCAGGTGACTGCCAGCCAGGATCATTTCCCGGGCTGGAGCAAGCTCAAGTTGTACCAGGTGCTGATCAGTAGAACGCTGGCTGGCGGAATCGAAGCTGCGAATATCCTCCAGTTCGTCACCGAAAAACGCCAGGCGTACCGGTTGTTCCAGCATTGGCGGGAAAAGATCCACCAGATCACCGCGCACGGCAAAGCTGCCACGGTCTTCAACCAGAGTAACACGCTGATAACCGAGCGAAGCTAACCCCCGTAGCAGAACCTCCCGCGATATATCACTGCCGACTTCGAGTTGCAGCTGTAAAGAATTGAGCACACTGCGAGGGAGAACCTTCTGCTGCAGGGCCTTGACGGTGGTCACGACAGCCTTGCCACGACCATTAGCAAGAGCCGCCAAGGTGGCCAGTCGGGTCGCTTCAATTTCAGGGTGAGGACTGAGCGGAGCGTAGGGTTCAGTTTCCCAGTGCGGGAAGAAAAGAATATCGGCCTGGTGGCCATGGAAAAAGCTCAAGGCCCGATGAAAATGCTGGGCTTCAACCTGATCGGAGGCCACTATCAACAAACATTCAGCATGCTTGTTGCCAGCCAGCAACCCGGCAGTAAACCAGGCATCGCTACTACCGTTAAGGCCGAGAATCTCGCTACGCCCGAAAAACCCTGATGCGAACGGATGCAGGACTCCCGACAAAGAGTAATGTTGAATGCGGGGTTCTTCAGTCACGCGGCACAGCCAGCATGCGATCCAGAGTCACTTTGGCAGGAATCCTAATCTCTTCGGCAACCGTCACTCGCGGACTCATTGTCTGCAGCGCCAGGAGGATATCTTCGAGAGATGTCAGTTTCATGTTGGGACAAACCAGCCGCGTGGTCGGCAGAATGAATTCCTTACCAGGGTTTTCCCTGCGCAAACGATAGAGGATGCCATCTTCAGTGCCGACAATGAATTGTTGTGCCGGGTTCTCCCTGGCAAAGGAGTACATACCACTGGTTGAGCAGATATGATCCGCCAGGGCCAGCACCTCAGGGGGGCATTCTGGATGCGCCATGAAGAGAGCGTCAGGATAGTCAGCCTTGCATTTTTCGGCATCCTCAACGGTAAAACGTTCGTGGGTTGGGCAATAACCATCCCAGAAATAACAGACTTTATCCACCTGTGCAGCAATGTAGCGGCCCAGGTTGCGGTCCGGGGCAAGAATCACTTCCGGTTCGGCAAGGGAAGCAACCACATTAACGGCGTTAGAGCTCGTGCAACAGATATCACTCTCAGCCTTGACGGCAGCGCTAGAATTAACATAGGTCACCACCGGCACGCCGGGGTACTGTTTTTTAAACTCACGTAAGCCCTCTGCGGTGATCATATCTGCCATTGGGCAACCAGCATCCAGACGAGGAAGCAAAACGATCTTCTCCGGAGCCAGAATTGCGGCACTTTCCGCCATGAAGTGAACGCCGCAGAAAACAATCACCGGCTTGTCGGTGCGTGCGGCCTCCATAGACAGAGCGAGAGAGTCTCCTGTTATATGTGCCAGTTCCTGGATTTCATCACGCTGGTAGTTATGCGCCAGGATCAGGGCGTCGCGGGTGCCTGCCAGGCGAAGAATTTCACTACTGATCTCGTTCTGTTTCATGATACAACCTTTTTACTCTTGAAATATTGCCGTATCCTAGAGTAAAAACCTTGCTATGTCAAATGCTTATACCTGTCTAGGGGCCTCTTGACAGGGACTCTTTTTGTCGGTATTCTCAGCACACTTGAAGGTTTCTTAACTCTGCTTAGGGTAACTACATATGTTTGGTATCGGCTTTCCTGAACTTCTTCTGATAATGGCGATCGCCCTGATCGTCCTCGGCCCTAAACGCCTTCCAGATATTGCTCGCGCCTTGGGTCGCGGCTTGTCTGAATTCAAAAAAGCCACCGACGAAATGAAGCAAACGTTTACGGAAGAAACCCACAATTACGATCTCAAACGACCACTGGGATCACCGGGGAAGCTCACACCGCCCGGCACCGAACTCGACCCCTATCCGGCGGAGGCCAATCCTGTCGAAGCAGAAGTAGCTTCGGATGACACCTCCACAACTCCTGATGACACCTTCACAACTAAAGGAACCACTGAAGAAGAGGGCGTAACTGCCGAGTCAAAGGTCAACCCGGATGAGTGAAGACCGGATGCCGTTGATCTCTCATCTTGAGGAACTGCGGCGCAAGCTGATTATTTCCGCGGTCTCCTGGCTGGTGGCCTTTCTGGCCTGCTACAGCTATGCTGAGCAGTTGTTTGCCCTGATCGCCGAGCCTGTGCGTCTAGCGTTGCCGGAAGGGACTTCGCTGGTCTTTATCACCGCCACGGAACCCTTCTTCACTTACCTGAAAATCGCGGCCCTGGCAGGCCTGCTTATTGCTTTACCGGTCATCTTCTGGCAGATCTGGTCATTTGTCGCACCAGGGCTCTACAAGAAAGAAAAACGTTACGTCATTCCTTTTGTAATGGCCAGTACCCTCTGTTTTGCCTCAGGAACCTTTTTCGGCTTCAGCTTTGTCTTCCCCATGGTTTTCAAAGTGCTCATTGAGTTCGGTACCGGCGGCGGTGAACTCAGTGCGATGCTCTCCATGGGCTCATACCTGTCGCTCTCCAGCAAGCTTCTGCTCGCCTTCGGCCTGGTTTTCGAGCTGCCAGTAGTGATCTTTTTCCTGGCACGCCTGGGAATTGTCGATCACAAGATGCTGGCGCGGAACCGCAAGTTCGCCCTTCTGGCCGCCTTCCTGATTGGTGCCATGCTCACCCCCCCGGATGTGTTCTCACAAGCAGCCCTCGCTATACCTTTTATTGTCCTCTACGAAGTCGGTATCATAGTTGCCCGACTGTTCGGCAAACGTCGTGAGCCTGTTGAGGATGAAGAAGAACCTGCAGAAAAACAGCCCTGACAACGACACCGACCCTGGCTGGCAGTGATATGGCGTCCAACAGCAACCAAATGGCAGATCTCGGCAAGATTGTCACCCGGGCATTTCTGAAACCAGTATCGGTGCAGTAACCATACACAAGATCAAACGTGGGGATGAATTCACCCCAATCAATGAGGACACGACTCTGCAACTAGGCGACAAGGTCTCCTTTGTCGGCGCTCAGAACCTGTTGATCCTGGCACCAGAAAATCTTGAATCGGAGATCGTCGATCCTGACCTGTTGACCTTCGCACTGGGGATAGCCGCAGGCATTGTCATCGGTAGTTATTCAATTAACGTTATGGGGGGCAGCGCCGGTGGCCTGCTGTCTGTCGGCCTGGTGATCGGCTTCCTGCGCTCGATTCACCCGACCTTTGGCCGCATGCCGAGCGCTGCGCGCTACGTGCTCATGGAACTCGGCATGCTCTTCTTCATGAGCGCCATAGGTCTCAAAGCCGGCCACGGCATAGTTGCGGGAAGCCTGATCCTGCTTATATAGCTCTATCTTACAGGGGTTGCGCCAACACATTAACTTAAACCAATAAGGCGGATCCAGGGTTTCCTCCTGGATCCGCCTTAAATTTGATAAACAGCCGCCCGTTTTTACTTGGCAGCCTTCTGCAATTCAGAATCGATCATCTGCTTAAAACCTCTGAAGCTATGGTCTTTAAGCTGCCTGCCATTTATAAAGACAGCTGGTGTGCCACGGACACCGGCCTGGTTACCAAGCTGCATATCAGCAGCAACTTCCTGCGGCAAGGCCGGGTCTGCCAGATCTTTATCAAAACGCACCATATCGATCCCGACACTTTCGGCCAACTCCCGAATCAAAGCATCGTTGAGTTTATTGTAATTGGCAAACAACTTGTCGTGCAACGGCCAGAACTTGCCCTGATTACGCGCAGCAATGCTGGCAATTGCTGCCGCTTTAGCAAACTTGTGCATATTTAAAGGGAAATGTTTGAACACCACCCTAACCTGCTGCGGATAAGCGGCCACCACCTTATCCATAGTCGGCGCCAAACGGGCACAGTAGGGACACTGGAAATCGTCGAAGAGGGTGATAGTGACCGGGGCATTTTCAGGACCTTTGACCGCCGCATTGTTCACCGGCAGTACCTGCACATATGAAAGATCCATAAACTGCAGCTCATTGCTCTTTGTGTTGCCAAGATAGAGCCTTTGCCCGTCCGGTGAGACCTCAAGAGAGGTCACCTCGGCACCAACATCAATGCGTTCCTGTTGCTGGCCATCGGCAGAAAAAATCTGCACTTCACCCCCTTCGAGCAGAACAAACAGACGACCGTCACCCACACTCTGTGCGATAGCTAGCGGTGCCTTGCCCAAGGGTTGACTCTTGACCAGGGTTTTTTCCAGTTCTGCATAAGCCGGGCTGATCATTAAGACCATTCCGAGCAACAAGACAACAATACGACATGCTCCAGTCATTATACTTACCCTCTCTCTTTAGAGTTGAAAGACACTTGCCTATAATCACTCACCAACCGACACCTTGTCAATCTCATCCCATGACAATCCTTGACTTTCCTCCTCGGCAACGGCATAACTTGGATCGCCATGTTGACTCCAGCACTCGCCATAAAGAATCTCTCTAAAGACTACGACGGCACCCGGGCCGTCGATGATATCTCGTTTACGATTGAACCTGGAGAGATTTTCGGTCTGCTAGGTCCCAACGGTGCTGGCAAGAGCACAGCAATCAACATGATCGCTGGAGTCACTCGCATCGACAGCGGTTCGATCGAGATCTTCGGTTTTGACAACCAGCGCGACTATCGCACTACCCGACGTTTGGTCGGTGTTATGCACCAGGAAATCGTTATCGACAACTTCTTCACCATTGATCAGGCCCTGCGTTTTCATTCGGGCTATTATGGGGTTCGCGACGACGCAAGCTGGCGCCAACAATTAATTGATCGCCTCGGCCTCAAGCCACACCTGCACAAGGTTATGATCAAATTATCAGGTGGCATGAAACGGCGCTTTATGATCGCCAAAGCCCTGATTCATAAACCCAAACTTCTGATCCTCGATGAACCGACCGCCGGAGTTGATGTGGAACTACGCCATACTCTCTGGGATTTTGTGCGTGAGATCAACCAGCAGGGCACAACTCTGCTGCTGACCACTCATTATCTGGAAGAAGCCGAGCAGATGTGTGATCGCATCGCCATCATGAACCACGGCAAGCTGATCGCTCTCGCAGCGACAAGCACACTATTGCAAGAGCTTGGCACGCGCAGCATCATGGTTCATCTGCAGATACCCATCCCAAAAGTGCCAGATAACCTTTGCTGTAAAGTGGCAGAGCTTGATGCCACGGGGACTACTCTACAATTGGTTTTGTCGGCTAACCAGTCAACCGGTGAGCTACTGAAACAACTCTATGATCTTGGACTACCCATAACCGACATTGAACCCAGAAAAGCCAGTCTCGAAGAGATTTTTTTGCAGATGACTCAAGCGGGCAGGGACGAACCATGAACCAACACCAGGAACCACCATTTGTAGCCTGGCTACCCTTCTATACCCTGCTACAGAAAGAAATTCGCCGTTTTTTACGGGTCGCCTCGCAGACTCTGGTGACTCCGGTCATTACCGCTTCACTCTATCTTTTTATTTTTGGAGCGACTCTGGGCGAGCGCATCAGCGTCCTTGAGGGTTTCAGCTATGCCCAGTTTGTTATCCCCGGATTGATACTGATGGGAGTCATTAACAACTCCTTTGCCAACGTCGCATCATCTCTTTTCATGTCGCGTTATCTCGGCAATATTGTCGACCTGCTGGTCACGCCAGTTACTCCGGCCCAGTTCATCATGGCTTATACTTTGGCCGCCATGTTGCGTGGCCTGGCTGTCGGCCTGGTTGTCTGGCTGATCTCCTGCCTTTTTGCCACGCTACCATGGGCGCACCCTTTTGCCGCCATCGGCATGGCCTGCCTGGCCAGCTTCCTCTTCGCCCAGTTCGGCATTATCGCGGCAATTCACGCCAACACGTTTGATTCCCTGTCGATGTACACCAACTTCATCATCCTGCCACTGATTTATCTCGGTGGGGTTTTTTACCCAATCTCCATCCTGCCGCCACTCTGGGCCAAGCTGTCGCATCTCAACCCACTCTTCTACTTAATTGACGGCTTCCGCTATGCTCTGCTTGGAGTCGGTGATCTTTCTTTTCTCGTCTCCTTCGGCACGGTTACTGTTATGGCTCTGGTCCTCTTCTGCTGGGCCGCCAGCTTGATAGCCCGCAGCTATCGTTTGCGCAATTGAATCACGATAGTCTGCCCAACATTTAGAGCTTAAACAGAAAAAGGCCTGGCCCATCCTTGAGGACGAGCTAGGCCTTTCTATCTCTACGGAGACAATAGACGGTTTATTTACTCAACCCACGACACATCGTCGGTTGTCTCACTATCTGCCTGATCAGACTGCATCATGCTCTGGATCAGCACCTCGGCACCAATCGTTGCCGCATGCCGTACTAAACCATCAGCGCTATCGCCATCATGTTTTTTGAAGGCCTGGATCATGTTGCGATGTTCCTCCACAGAGCCCTCCATCCGGCCCGGCTGTGAGAGCGATGCCAAGCGCAGACGTTTGAATTTCATGACCAGTTGATTGATCATCTCGTAAAGTTTCTCGTTACCGGCTGCCTTGATAAAAACTTCATGAAATTCATTGTGCACACGGAAGAATTTCTTCACGTCACCTTCGTCTGCCATCTTCTGCAAGCGCTCGTTGATCGATTCAAGCCGTTCGATATCTTTATCGGTGAGCTTTTCTGCGGCCATCTTTGCAGCAAACCCTTCGAGGATAATTTTAATCGCGTAAAACTCCTCAATATCCCGTTCAGACAATGAGGCAACCACAGCTCCTTTACGCGGGACTACCTGCAAATAACCTTCAGATTCCAGCTGTCGGAACGCTTCACGGATCGGCGTGCGACTGATACCGAAACGCTCTGCCAGATCTGGTTCAGAAACACGTTCGCCCGGCTTCAAGGTCCCTTTCAGGATAGCATCCCGAATCGTTTCAAGGATTTTTTCTCGTAACGTCTGGTGTCTTTCAATTGGTTTTCTTCGCACAGGGAAACTCCGTTTTATTAGGGTCCGGCAAAGTGTATACTGTATACACTGAAAGTCAAGTCCTTTCTGGCTACGAGCTTAAGCTAAGCCACTTAACTGCTTGCCTTTTAGAGAGACCCTGATTATCATCAATCCAGACCAATTAAAGGATAATTCATGAGCTCCGTTCGTCATCTACGCATCTCTATCGTCTTGCTTGTTGCAATCATTGCTATCGGCACGTTCGGCTACAGCTTTATCGAGGGATGGTCTGTCTTCGATGCGCTCTACATGACCATTATTACCCTGTCTACCGTTGGCTTTAAGGCCGTCCACAATATGTCCTCCGAGGGCAAACTATTCACTATTTTCCTGATCATCAGTGGAACCGGTATGATCGCTTATACTCTAAGCAGCCTTCTCCAGTTCACACTCGAGGGCCAGCTTCGTAAAATACTTGGGAGGAAGAAATTGGAAAGCCGCATCAACAAACTCAACAATCATTACATTATTTGTGGTTTCGGTCGTATCGGCCATTTGATCTGCCGTGAATTCCAGGCTCGTCCGCTACCTTTTGTGGTTGTGGAAAAGGACCCGCAGCTGATTGATCGCATTAACCGCGAAGGCTATATGTACGTCGACGGCGATGCGACTGATGACGAAACTCTACAGGCGGCCGGTATTGACGTTGCTAAGGGCCTGATAACCGCGGTCACCTCCGACACGGACAATGTCTATATCACCTTGACGGCCCGAGGCCTCAACCCGAAACTTTTTATCCTCGCCAGATCCGGCGAAGAGGGCTCAGAGAAAAAACTGATGCGAGCGGGAGCCAGCAAGGTCATTTCTCCCTATACGATAGGTGCAAACCGCATGGCTCAGGCAATTCTGCGTCCATCAGTAGTAGATTTTATTGAAATTGCTACGGCAAGTGAGAACCTTGAGCTACAGATAGAGGAGATCGTTATATCCGCCGGTTCTGTGTTAACCGGCAAGTCACTGGTTAATTCAGGCATCAGGCAGAGCATGGGAATTATCATCGTCGGTATCAAGCAGGTTGATGGCCACATGATTTTCAATCCACCGCCCGATAAGGTTATTGAGCCCAATTCGATCCTGATTACCCTGGGTGAACAACTGGCCATAACCCAACTGGAAAAACTAGCGGCAGGTTATCAACCATGAAACAACTTTGTCTGGGTGGCCGCATTCCATGGACAGAGATTGAGAACTATCTCGAGAGTGCCCTTAATCTTGATCTGGCCCCGGAAATTGCCATAACGGGGCCGGAACTGGACTCCATGGACGAAACCCTTCTGGATCAAATTGCGCAGATACTTAAACAAAACGAGATTAGACCAACTGTTCATGCGCCCTTTTTCGATCTCAATCCAGGTGCTCTTGATCCTCTTATTCGTCAGGTGACTCTGCAACGTCTCAGCCAAACCTTATCTGTGGCTAACCGCCTCAATGCACACCTTATGGTCATACATCCAGGTATTGATAAATGGCGCTATCCGAATCTTGACCTTGCATGGCTGAAGCTGGCAAAAGGGTTTTTTCCGCCTCTTATAGAACAGGCAGCAACTTGCGATTGTCGTCTGGTAATCGAGAATATCTACGAAGAGATGCCTGATACGTTGATACGTCTGGTGGACGGGATTGATTCAGAATGGTTCGGTCACTGCTTTGATATCGGACATTGGCATTTGTTCGGAAAACAACCAATGTCAGAATGGCTGGAGGCGATCAGTCCTCGCCTTTTTCATCTGCATCTGCATGATAATCATGGTCGTGCTGACGAGCATCTGCCGGTTGGTGAAGGGACCATTGATTTTACGCCTCTGCAAACGATGCTGAGTAAGAGGTCGTCTTTTCCAAGCATAACACTTGAGGCACACAGCGTTGAGCATCTGCAGCAATCTTTGCAGAAGACCATAGAATTGCTCGGCTAAAAAAAGGGCGACTCACATGAGCCGCCCTTTAACTTTCTTTGTTTATGTCCGAAGGTACCAATCAGTGCGACTTCTCACTCGCCACCTGGACACGAATCATGGCTCGCGCCAAAGCAGCTTCCATAATCTTGAAGTCCTTGTCTTCATTGGACAGGGTTTTAAGAGCTTCTTCCGCTCGACTGAGGGCTTCTTTGGCACGTTCCACGTCGATCTGGTCAGCGGGCTCAGCCGTTTCGACCAGCACGGTCATAACGTCATCTTCAACTTCCACATAACCCCAGTTCACAGCAACATGAAACGTTTTGCCGTCCTGTTTGTAGCTCAGGTCACCAACTTTTAGTGTAGTCAACAGGGAAGTATGGTCGGGAAGCACACAGAACTCACCGACGCTACCGGGTGCGGTGACTTCATCAACCTCTTCCGACAACACACGCTTGTAAGGTGTGACCAGTTCCAGTTTAATCTTTTCTGCCATGCCTGTTTATTCCTTATAAGCTGGAAGCTTCTGATTAAACAGCCAACTGCTTGGCTTTTTCCAGGGCATCTTCCATGGTACCGACCAGATAGAAAGCCTGCTCCGGAATATCATCGTACTTGCCATCAACCAGGTCGCGGAACCCCTTGATCGTGTCCTTCAGCTCCACATATTTACCCGGGGTGCCGGTGAAGGTTTCAGCGACAAAGAACGGCTGAGAGAGGAAGCGTTGAATTTTACGGGCGCGGGCAACAACCAATTTGTCATCTTCAGAGAGCTCGTCCATACCAAGGATAGCAATGATATCCTGCAGGTCTTTGTAGCGCTGCAGTACGAACTGAACGTCACGAGCACACTTGTAATGCTCTTCACCGACTACCTGAGGATCGAGGATCCGGCTGGTGGAGTCGAGCGGGTCAACTGCGGGGTAGATGCCGAGTTCGGCAATCTGCCGCGAGAGAACCGTGGTCGCATCGAGGTGAGCAAAAGCAGTTGCCGGTGCAGGGTCGGTCAAGTCATCAGCCGGGACATAAATTGCCTGGACTGATGTGATCGAACCTTTACTGGTGGTCGTGATACGTTCCTGTAGCTCACCCATCTCAGTGGCCAGGGTCGGCTGATAACCAACCGCAGAAGGAATACGACCAAGCAATGCCGAAACCTCGGAACCTGCCTGAGTAAAGCGGAAAATGTTATCGATGAAGAGCAGCACGTCCTGGCCTTCCTCATCACGGAAATATTCAGCAACAGTCAGTGCCGACAGAGCAACGCGGGCACGGGCACCTGGAGGCTCGTTCATCTGGCCATATACAAGCGCCGTCTTATCGAGAACGCCAGAATCTTTCATCTCGTGCCAGAGATCGTTACCCTCTCGAGTTCTCTCACCAACACCGGCAAAGACGGAGTAACCACCATGCTGTTTACCAATATTGTGGATCAATTCCATGATCAAAACGGTCTTGCCGACGCCAGCACCGCCAAACAAGCCAATTTTACCACCACGAGCGTAGGGGGCAAGGAGATCGACAACTTTGATCCCGGTTTCAAACGATTCAACGTTAGTTGATTGTTCTACGAAGCTCGGTGTGGGACGATGAATCTCCCATTCCAGATCACTGTTAATCGGACCCGCTTCGTCAACCGGTTCACCAATAACGTTCATGATGCGACCAAGGGTTTTGGGGCCAACCGGCATGACAATCTGCTTGCCGGTATCGAGTGCATCCTGACCGCGAACCAGTCCATCGGTAGAATCCATAGCGATCGTACGTACGGTGTTTTCACCCAGATGCTGGGCAACTTCCAGAACCAGGTTCCACTCCCGATCATCAACTGCCGGGTTGGTCACCTTGAGCGCGTAGTAGATCTCAGGCAGCTTGCCGTCTTCAAACTCTACGTCGACAACCGGGCCGATGACCTGCGTGATGCGTCCTTTATTCATGATGAACCGTTCCTCCATTCTGCCTGCTCTTGTGGGCAGGGTGTTCTCATATATTTGTCGGAAACTTACTTGATAGCTTCAGCACCGGAGATAATTTCCATCAGTTCTCCAGTGATGGCAGCCTGACGCGCACGGTTATACTTTAACGTCAGCTTGCCGATCATTTCCGAAGCGTTCTTGCTGGCACTGTCCATGGCTGTCATCCGGGCACCATGCTCGGAGGCTACCGATTCAAGCAACGCGCGAAACATCTGTACTTCAATATGCTTCGGCAGAATTTGCTCGAGCACCTCACTGGCGCTCGGTTCGTAAAGATATTCTGTGACATGAACATCTTCAGCCACTTCCTTTGGCACAATCGGCAACAGCTGGGTCACTGTCTGTATCTGCGTCATGGCACTCTGGAAAGCGTTATAAACCAAGAAGATGGCATCATATTCACCATCGTGGTAGAGCTCGATAATTTCCTGACCGAGCAACGCACCGGTGGGGTAAGTCACCTGACCAGAGGAAAACAAGTCCTCATGCGCCTTGATAATCTCCATCCCGGCACGACGTTTGAGATAAGTGTTGCCCTTACGACCGGCAATCAGCAGCTCGTAGCTCTCAAAACCCTCCGCATTCTCATGGATAAAACGCTCAGCGACCTTGGAGATATTGGAGTTAAAACCACCGCAGAGCCCGCGATCACTGGTGATCAATACGACCAAGGCCTTGCCCTTGCCACGTTTTGCAAGTAACGGCTGACTATCGGCGTCTTCACGCAGCGCCAGGCTGGAAAGCACGTCGAGCATTTTGTCTGCATAGGGGCGCGCCGCAGCGACTGCTTCCTGGGCACGTCGCAACTTGGCCGCCGAAACCATCTTCATGGCCTTGGTGATCTGCTGCGTGTTCTTAACTGTACCGATCCGTTTTTTGATGTCTTTAAGACTTGCCATCTGTCCTTACCCGGTCGTTGCGTTATTAAACGGCAAACTGACTTTTAAATTCATCGAGTGCAGCTTTGATTTTGCCCTGCAGCTCGTCATCGATGGCTTTTTTGTCTCGTATCGTGTCGAGTACGTCAGAGTAGCTGCTTTCCATAAAGGAAATCATTTCTTTCTCATAACGCTGGACATCAGTTGCTGGGTACTCATCAACATAGCCGTTGTTGACAGCATAAATTGCCACAACCTGCTTTTCAATCGGCAGAGGTTGATACTGGCCCTGCTTGAGGATCTCAACCAGACGAGCACCACGGTTCAGCTGGCGCTGAGTGGCGGCATCAAGGTCAGAACCAAACTGAGCAAAAGCAGCCATCTCGCGATACTGGGCAAGGTCCAGACGTAAAGTTCCGGCAACCTGCTTCATCGCCTTGACCTGGGCAGCACCACCAACACGGGAAACCGACAAACCGACATTGATCGCCGGACGTACACCGGAGTAGAAAAGGTCGGTCTCAAGGAAGATCTGACCGTCAGTGATCGAAATGACGTTGGTCGGGATGTAAGCAGAGACGTCACCAGCTTGGGTTTCGATGATAGGCAGTGCGGTCAGTGAACCGGCACCTTCGTCATCGTTAAGCTTGGCGGCACGCTCGAGCAAACGACTGTGGATATAGAAAACATCACCAGGATAAGCTTCACGGCCTGGCGGACGACGCAAAAGGAGTGAAAGCTGACGATAGGCAACCGCCTGTTTGGAGAGGTCATCGTAGATGATCAGGGCATGCTTGCCGCTGTCACGAAAAAACTCACCCATGGTGACACCGGTATAAGGTGCCATAAATTGCATCGTGGCCGGTTCAGAGGCGGAGGCAGAAACGACGATGGTGTAATCCATGGCGCCATGCTGCTTCAGCTTATCAACCACCTGTGCCACCGTCGAGCGCTTCTGGCCGATGGCGACATAGATGCAGATCATGTCCTGACCTTTTTGATTGATGATGGCATCGGTCGCAACCGCGGTCTTGCCGGTCTGACGGTCACCGATGATCAGCTCACGCTGGCCACGGCCGATCGGCACCATGGCGTCAATCGCCTTGAGACCGGTCTGCATCGGCTCATGGACCGACTTACGTGCGACAATGCCCGGAGCCTTGATTTCAACCTTACTGTAAGTTTCGGTTTCAATCTCGCCCTGGCCATCAATCGGGATGCCAATGCCATTGACAACGCGGCCAATCAGCGCTTCGCCAACCGGAACCTGAACAATTCGCTCGGTCCGTTTGACTGTGTCGCCTTCCTTGATATGCTCGGAAGCACCGAGAATCGCGGCACCGACATTGTCTTCTTCGAGGTTGAGGACCATACCCATGGTGTTACCGGGAAACTCCAGCAACTCACCAGCCATGACCTTGTCCAAGCCATGGATACGGGCAATACCGTCACCGACGGAGATAATGGTGCCGGTTTCGCTGACCTCGACTTCACGACCGAAGTTTTCGATCTGCTTCTTGATTATCGCACTGATTTCTTCTGCTCTGATTTGCATTGTTACGACCTCATCACCCTTCCGTTAAGGATTCTTCGATTCGTTTAAGTTGAGTTTTGACGCTACCATCAAATAGACGGCCACCGATCTCGGCCTGCAGGCCACCAATCAGCTCTGCATCAACTTTGACACTGACGACAACCTGCTTGCCGGTCTGCTTTTCCAGGAGAGTAGCAATTGCCTGCTTCTGGACATCGTCCAATTCGCTGGCAGATGTTATTTTGGCGCTCATGATCCCGGAGAGTTCGTCCGCTAAACTGCGGTAATTACTTTCGATCTGCTCGAGATAACAAAGACGACCCTTGCTCAAAAGCAAGCCGAGGAATTTATTCATTCCTTCCGTCAGTTCAAGCACCTTGGAGAGATCAGCAAGCATAGCTTGTTTCTTCTCCAGGGCAAGAGTCGGGCTATCGAGCAATTGGCGCAACAACAGTTCTTGAGACAGGACATCCTTGACCTGGGCCAACTCGTCACCAAAAGACTCAACCGCCTGTTGTTCTACGCCAAGTTCAACCAACGCCTTGGCATAACGCCGACTAAGGGCACTGACACTCAATGGAGTTCTCCCACTTTCTGCATATATTCATCGACCAGACGTTGCTGGTCTGTAGCAGAGACCTGCTTTTTCAACATAACCTCTGCAAGTTCCACGGCCAGTCGGGCCGCTTCCTCTCGTAATTCTGCGCGGGCATTGGTAACCATACTGGAAGCCTTACTCTCTGCTTCCTGCTCTATTTTAACGGCCATCTCTTTGGCCGCAATCAGAATCTTTTCACGTTCCAGTTCACCTTCACGGCGAATAGACGTGGTAATCTTTTCGATCTCCTCCGTTGCTTTTGCCAGCTTTTCGCTATATTCACGATACTTGGCTTCGGCAGCCTGTTTAGCGGCCTCAGCCTCGGCAAGAGTTTTCTTGATCCCTTCTCTGCGCTCTTTCAGGCCCTTGCGAATTGGTTTGTTCAAGAAATAGGCAAGCAAGCCGACCATCAATGCAAAGTTGAAGCAGCGATAGAGAAAGTCTTTAAGGAGCACGCCACTCTCAGCATGGCCACCCTCGCCGGAAGCAAAAGTGGCTATCGGCATCAATACGATAAAGATCAAGAGGCAAAGTGTGGACAGATTACGCTGCATTGCAGATCGCTTCATCAGACCACCCTCCCCAGAACCTTGCCGGCAATTTCTTTGGCCAGAGCTTCGGTTTCATTACGCAGGGACTGTCGGGCGGTGTTGGCTTCTGCCTGAATCTGCTCCTTGATGCTATGCAGTTTCCCTGCAGAGGCCTGTTTCGCCTCGCCAAGAATGCGGGCCTCTTCTTCCTGTGCCGTTTTACGCAGGGCCGCGCGTTCTTGTCCGCCCTCTTGACGCGCCTCTTGAAGCTGTGCCTCGTAGCGGGCAATTTGTGCCTGCACCTGCTCGTCAATATCCAGCACCTTGGCTTGAGAACTTTCAATGGTTTCCTTGCGTGCCTGCAAAGCAGCCCGCAAGGGTTTGAAAAGCAGCGCGTTGAGCACTGCCATCAGAATCATAAAGTTGGCAAACTGCAGGAACAGTGTCCAATTAACCTCGATCACCGTCTTACCTCATTTAGTTCGTGCCACAGGGGACATCGGAATATTGTAGAAGACTTATTTTTGAAGAGTCTTAAAGTTAATACTTCGCCCTTGGGAGCAAAGCACGAGAGGACTATCATGGCGCACCAATCATGTCAAGATTCTTTTTAAAGAAACCGTATTTCAAAAGAGTCACTCGATTCAGACTGGCCCATAGCACCCATAGTACTCCCTCGGCGACAGACTAGTTCCCCGGTGGAAAGACCTGGTGTTCACCCGAGAACCTGATTGATCTCACTTACTTACTTGGTCCCAACGTCTACAGGCTTGGTACCTGAAGCCTTTTCGCCAAGATTCATTGTGATTGTACCGTTCAGGGTGACACCGTCCTCAATAGACAGGGCCGGTGTCTCAATTGAACCGTCAACCTGAGCCGGAGCCCGTAACTCAACACGTGATTTAGCCTTGATGTTGCCCTTGAAGCGACCACTCAAGATCAACGTGCCAACCTCCACATCAGCCTGAAGGTCAGCACTCTCCCCGACAATCAGAGTGTCTTGAGATGTCACTTCACCACGAAAAGCGCCATCCAGGCGAACAATCTCATTGAATACCAACTTGCCTTCAAACTGGCTGCCAGGACCAAGAAAAGCCTTGATTTCACTCTTTTCAATCGGAGTTTCTTTACGCATCGGTTGTTTTTCCTTCTTATTAAACATGAATTACGTTCCTGTTTGTCTACAATAAGTACTATAACCGCCCGGTAATAAAAGGTTTTTTGTTAACGCCCCTCAAAAAGTTCTAACAAACGCTCAAACTCTTCCGGGGAGTAATAACTGATTTCTATTTTGCCACCCCTGCCACCACGAGCTTGAGGTTTAATATTCACCTTAGTGCCGAGACAACGCTGCAAACGAGCAGCCAGATCTACTAATTCAGGATCAATCCGGTTTTTGCGGGGTGCTGTCTCGCCTTGGTCACTCTTGAGCTTCTTGACCAAAGCTTCGGTCTGACGCACGGAAAACTGCTTCTTGACAACCTGGTCGCGGGCACCCTTGATCCTTGTCGCACTCTCCAGCGCCAACAAAGCTCGAGCATGGCCCATAGTGAGTTGACCAGAGACCACATCCTGCTGAATGGACTCTGGCAAACGCAAAAGCCGCAAAACATTGGCAACTGTCGGCCGCTCACGACCAACCCGCCGGGCGACTTCGTCCTGAGAGAGATCAAAATTATTCATCAGGTGACGATAAGCCTCAGCCTCCTCGATCGGATTCAGGTCTTCGCGTTGGATATTTTCGATCAGAGCCATCTCCAGAGCCCAATCCTCAGAGACATCCTGAATAATGACCGGAATTTCCTTCAAGCCAGCCTTCTGTGCCGCTCGCCAGCGCCGTTCGCCAGCAATAATCTGGTAATGGTCGCCCGTGTGACGCACAACCAAAGGCTGAATCACGCCCTTTTCACGTATCGACGCAACCAGTTCCGCCATCTTGGCGTCATTAAAGGTTTTGCGTGGTTGCTGGTGATGCGGCTTGAGATCTTCGACCGGACAGACGAAATACTTATGCCGACCATCCTGAGAGGCAGAGGTCAGCAGGGCACCAATACCCTTACCTAGTGCGGGACGCTTAGACATTCTTATTATGACTCCATACGAATGATTTCACTCGCTAAATCCAGATAAGCCTTGGCCCCCCGTGAGGAAATATCGTAAAGCAGGGCTGGCAGTCCGTGGCTGGGCGCTTCAGAGAGGCGCACGTTGCGAGGAATCATCGTTTCAAAAACCTGGGTGGAGAAATGCTTGCGAATCTCATCACTGACCTGATGGGACAGGTTGTTACGGGCATCAAACATTGTCAGTAGAATCCCGCGGATAGTCAGACCGGGATTTAACTCCCGTTGAATCAGACGCACCGTGTTGATCAATTGACTCAACCCTTCCATGGCATAAAACTCGCACTGCAGAGGTATCAGGACACTGTCCGCAGCGGTCAGGGCGTTAATAGTCAAGAGACCAAGAGAAGGTGGACAGTCGATCAAGATGTAATCGTAATCTTCGGCGACCTCAGACAGGGCTGTTTTTAACTTGTTTTCCCGAGCCAGAGCTGAGATCAGTTCCACCTCGGCACCAATCAGGTCGGGGTTGGCAGGCAGTAGATGAAGAGGACCCAGACCCGTACTTTGGCGCAGCACATCAATCGGCACAGCGCCAATAAGCGCATGATAAACCGTCTGCTCCATACTATGCGGATCAACACCGACACCACTTGTGGCATTGGCCTGGGGATCGAGATCAACCAATAGGGTGCGCTTTTCAGCAACGGCCAGGGATGCCGCAAGATTCACCGCTGTCGTGGTTTTACCGACGCCGCCTTTTTGATTGGCAATGGCAATTATCTGGGCCATGCCTCAACCCTCCTCATATGTGCAATTTTTAAGTCGCTCAGACTAACATAAGCACCTGGATCTGAAAAGGAAATTTGCCTGGAAGAGGACTAACCACCAGATATTGATCCACTATCAAAAGCAACCACTATATGTGGTGTGAATATACTTTAGTGAGTAAACTTATCCTGGCAGCGGGTCAATTCAACCAGACAGCGCTCGGCTCCGCTAAGGGGTAGGTTTAAGCTATGCAATGTAGCAGTCCAACCTTCTTGTCTCAGGAAATCATGCTGTTCGGAAAGCTCATCGTACCCTTCGGGTCCCTTCATGGCAATCAAACGGCCACCTGGAGTCAGAAACGACTCAGCCAGAACGACCAGCTCACCCAGAGGACAAAGAGCTCGTGCCGTGACCAGATCAAAACTGGCTCGGTAAGTTTGCTGTTTTTCCAAATCTTCCACACGCTCGTGAAGAGTTGTAATGCCTTCCAGCCTAAGTCTTCGTATAATATGGCGCTGAAAATCAATCTTTTTACCGACCGCGTCAACAGAGACAACCTCAAGGTCCGGACAAGTGATCTTAAGAGGCAAAGAGGGAAACCCGGCACCAGAACCTATGTCAAGGAAGCGCGTCGCTTGCCTGGCAAAGGGTAGTAAAGTTAAAGAATCAACCAGATGCTTTTCCAGCACCTCATTACGATCAGTAATTGCGGTTAAATTGCGGCGGCGGTTCCAGCGCAAAAGTTCATCGACCAACCGTTCCAGCAGAAGAATGTCTTGTGGAGTGATTTTCAAGTCAAGCGTACGCAAAAGCTCTGTCAACGCCAAGACAACCTCCGTTAACGCCGAAGAAAAACCGTCAAAATAGCAATCGCAGCAGGAGTCACACCGGGGATCCTGCCAGCCTGGCCAATGGTGCGAGGCACCACCCTCTTGAGCTTTTCCCGGACCTCGGCAGAAAAACCATTGATAGCATCGTAATCAAAATCGACCGGTATCTCCATAGATTCCAGGCGGCGGAAGCGCTCAACCTGTTCTCGTTGACGGCGAATATATCCTGCATACTTAACCTCGGTTTCCAACTCGCTGCGGACCTCCTGAGAAAATGAAGTCAGCTCCACATCGAGGAAATCAAGATCACCTATGCCGATTTCCGGCCGGCGCAGCAACTCTTCAAGTGATGCACCATTTTTCAAATTCTGTAGACCCAGGCGAGCTAAAGCATTGTAATTACCTGGAGAAATTCGTTTGGTCTGTAAACAGTGCTTGCCGCGCTCCAAATTAGACAACTTGCTTGTAAACCCTTGCCATCGCTCATCTGTCAACAAACCGACCTCTCGTCCGAGCGGGCTGAGTCGCTGATCGGCATTATCTTCGCGCAACAACAGGCGATATTCAGCGCGAGAGGTAAACATCCTGTAAGGTTCCTTGGCTCCCAGGCTCACCAGGTCATCTATGAGTACGCCAAGATATGCCTGGTCACGACCTATTACCACTGGCTTGCGCTTCTTAACCTGTAGGGCCGCATTGATGCCAGCCAGTAATCCCTGGCCTGCAGCCTCCTCGTATCCTGACGTGCCGTTGATCTGACCAGCATGATAAAGACCACGCAGCAACTTAGTTTCAAGGCTTGGCAGCAACTGAATCGGATCAACATAATCATATTCAATCGCGTAACCCGGTCGCATAATCTCAACCCGTTCAAGCCCCTTCATGGTTCTCAGGTAAGCCAGCTGCACATCTACGGGCAACGAGGTAGACACACCGTTCGGATAAACCTCGCCGCTGGTCAGGCCTTCAGGCTCTAAAAAGACCTGATGATGGTCCTTCTCAGGGAATCGCACCACCTTATCCTCAATTGACGGACAATAACGTGGGCCTACACCTTCTATAATACCGGAGTAAAGAGGAGAGCGATCCAAACCTTGCCGAATCACCTCGTGAGTACGCTCATTGGTATAGGTAATATGACAAGCGACTTGCGGACGATCGATACTCAGCGTATCAGCGGAAAAAGGCTTGGGACAGAGATCGCCCGGCTGCTCTTCCAGTTTGGAAAAATCAATCGTTGCCGCATCCAGACGAGGAGGAGTCCCGGTTTTCAGACGACCAACAGAAAAACCAAGGGTTCGTAACTGGTCAGTAAGCCCTTCAGATGGGGGCTCTCCGGCGCGACCACCAGGATAGTGACACAAACCGACATGTATGAGTCCACGCATGAAAGTTCCGGTTGTGAGAATAACAGCTGGCGCCATAAAACGCAGCCCATCTCGCGTCTCCACTCCAACAACCCGCCCCCCCTCAACAACCAGACTGACAACCTGAGCCTGCTTAAGGTCAAGCCCCGACTGATCCTCAATGACCCGCTTCATGCGAGCCCGATAAAGATCACGGTCAGCCTGAGCCCTTGAAGCCCTTACTGCCGGGCCCTTCTTGGTATTAAGAACACGGAACTGTATGCCTGTAGCGTCGATGTTACGCGCCATCTCACCACCTAAAGCATCGATCTCACGCACTAGATGCCCCTTGGCCAACCCTCCGATTGCCGGGTTGCACGACATCTGGGCAACAGCATCAAGGTTAAGCGTCAGAAGCAAAGCACGGCACCCCATACGGGCTACCGCCAACGCCGCCTCACAACCGGCATGACCGGCACCGACCACGATAACCTTATAACCTTCCACCACAAGAACCTCTTACGTAACTATTACCATTGTTTCACGTGGAACAATCAACCACAGAACCATCAGGCGACCAATGAAAGTTTCACGTGGAACAATTAACTATTTACCAACACAGAATTGGCTGAAAATCTGGTCAAGGATTTCGTCTGGCGTGGTTTCCCCGGTAATCAAGCCGAGTGCCGATAAAGCCTCACGCAGATCTGTCGCCAGGCACTCCAGGGGGGCTAGCTCTGTAGCTGACACCATAAGCTGTTTAAGTGCTGCACCGGCGAGCAACAAAGCCTCTCGGTGACGACGCTCTGTAACCACAACGCCCTCACTACCGGAAGAAATAATGTCACTTTCAAAAAACTCAAGTATAGCCGCAGATAAATCGTCGAGACCAAGCTTATATTTGGCGGAGACCGCAACCTGACAGGGGAATCCCGCTAAAAGCTTAAGTTCACAACTTTGTGCCTGATCGCTTTTGTTGACAACCACCAGCGTTCTATCGGGCTGGCATAACTCCAGTGCAAGCATGTCCTGATCGGTCAAAGGACATGAGCCATCAACCACCATCAAAACCAGATCGGCAGCAGTGGCTTTTTCCCGCGCGCGGCGGACACCTTCCTGTTCGACCGGATCATCAGTGTCCCGAACTCCAGCCGCATCAACCAGACGCACCGGGAAGCCGGCCAGAACCAGTTGTTCTTCCAGAGTATCACGGGTGGTACCGGCCAGCTCGTTAACAATGGCCCTAGATTCACCAAGAATGGCGTTCATCAAAGAGCTTTTACCAACATTGGGTCGTCCGAGAATTAAAACATTAACCCCCTCACGCAAGACACGACCAACATCAAAGCTACCTGCCAGAACCTCTAGCTGCAGGGATATCTGTTGAAGTGGAGCAAGCAGGTGGGGAAGATCCAAGGTACCGACTTCATCGTCAGGAAAATCAATATGAGCCTCAAGAAGAGCCAGGGACTGTTTAAGTTGGGCGGAAAACTTATAAATCTCACTGGAAAGATGACCATCAAGCTGGTCCAGAGCAACCCGGCTGGCACGCTCTGAACGCGCCCTGATCACTTCAATAACGGCTTCGGCCTGTGCCAGATCAAGACGGCCATTCAGAAAGGCGCGCTGAGTAAACTCTCCAGGCCCGGCCATGCGCGCACCAACGTTCAGAAAAAGATCAAGAACGCTACGCAATATCTGCAAGCCACCATGACAGTGAACCTCAACCACATCCTCGCCAGTATATGATCTAGGCGAACGCATAATCACAGCCAGGACATTGTCAACCCGCTCCTCGTTAGGGGTTAACAATCGTCCAAGATAGAGTTTATGCGACTCCATTGTATTGACGTTCACTTTGCCACGAAAAACGGCACCAAGGAAATCAACAGCCTGCGGGCCGGATAGACGTATAATACCGACACCTCCCTCACCGGGCGGTGTTGCTGGGGCAACAATTGTATCAAGCATCAACATCAGGCAGGAATAGTTTTAGATTAATAATTAAGCAGCCTTACGGTGAATGAAATATTGCTGTAAAATTGTCAAAAGATTATTTACCAGCCAGTAAATAACCAATCCTGACGGGAAGTTCAGGAACATGAACGTGAAAATGATCGGCATCATCATGAAGATCTTGGCCTGCATCGGGTCTGCAGTCGTCGGCGTCATTTTCTGCTGCACAAACATACTCGCCCCCATCAGAAGGGGAGTGATGTAATAGGGATCCTTGGCAGAGAGATCCGTCAACCAGAAAGCAAAATCTGCATGCCGCAGAGCGATAGAGCCAAGCAAAACCTTGTAGAGAGCAAAGAAAACCGGGATCTGCACCAGCATCGGCAGACAGCCACCGAGCGGGTTGACACTATGGGTCTTATAAAGCGCCATCATCTCTTTGTTTAAGCGTTCTTTGTCGTTTTTGAACCTCTCGCGCAACTTCGCCATCTCCGGCTGAAGCTTTTGCATCGACTTCATCGATGAGTAGCTCTTATGAGTCAAGGGCCAGAAAATGAGCTTAATCAAGACTGTCAGAAGAATAATGGCGACACCATAGTTCTTAAAATAGCCATAGAAGAAGGTCAGAACCGTAAAGAGTGGTTGGGCCAAAAGATTGAAAAAACCAAACTCTACGACTTTGTCCAGTTGATGTCCAGCGGCTTTGAGCAGGGCGGGTTCTTTCGGGCCAATATAGACAAGGTAGTCCAATTTGCGCCGTTCACCTCCCTGCAGGGTAAAAGATGGCGACTCTAATAGGTTTTCTATCGCATCTCCTTTACGCACAAGCTCAGTTCTTTCTGCAACTTGCGCACCCGGCACCACAACAGAGAGGAAATACTTGGTCTGGAAAGAGGTCCAGACGACATCCTGACTATATGCTACAGAACCATCTTTAAGGTCGTCAACATCAACCTCTTCTATCTCACCTTTTACCAGAGAGGCCGGACCGGAAAAGGAGTAACTATCCCCTTTGAGAGAATCATCCCAGCGTTGCACCAAGGCGTAATTAACGGAGCCGCGCAAAACTG
>JAMONP010000103.1 GCA_027065695.1 Desulfuromonadales bacterium
GATCGCCCCGATGACTGGTTCAGTGATGATGAATGGTCGTTGCGAGTTTCACGTAACTTCGAGGGTTACGAACTTGAGTTCTACGCTTACGACGGTTACTGGAAGAGTCCGTCTGGCTTCGATTCTACATCAGGCAAGGCGACCTTTCCGCGATTGCGCGTCTTTGGTGCCAGTTTGCGTAGCAACCTCGGCAAAGGAATCGCTTCTCTGGAAACGGGTTACTACGACTCACTTGATGACAGTAACGGCAAAGATCCGCTATTACCGAACAGTGAATGGCGCGGCCTGGTCGGTTACGAACAGGAAGTCGTGCGCGACGTGACCGCGGGCTTTCAATATTATCTGGAAGCGCTGCAGAAATATGATCGCTATCGCAATAGCCTGGCATCGACCGCGACAGCCAGGGATGAATTTCGTCACGTTGCGACAACTCGCCTGACCTGGCAATTACTCAATCAGAACCTGACCTTATCAGCATTTTGCTACTGGTCGCCCAGTGACCAGGATGGCTACTTGCGGCCTGCACTGAAATACAAGATCACTGATGCATGGCAAGCTACCGCAGGAGCCAACCTCTTCTGGGGAGAAGATGATCACACTTTTTTCGGCCAATTCACCAATAACAATAACCTTTATACCGGTCTTCGCTACAGCTTTTGACCGACACAAGTAAACCAGGAGTTAGTATCATGACCATCAATCGTTATCTGCGTTTGATTGCAGGTTTTTTCATCATGCTCAGTGTTGCCCTGTCGCAACTTCATTCACCCTACTGGCTTTTCTTTACTGCCTTTGTCGGCCTGAACCTGTTTCAGAGTGCTTTCAGCAACTGGTGCCCGATGATTACCATACTGCGTAAAATGGGAATCAAAGAGGGGTAATCGTCGTAAGAAGCAGTAAGGAGTCAAGTTTCCGCGCGAAGATTTTGGTCTGGCGATGATGGGCACAGAGGTATTTATCGACCAGATCAAAAACTGTATGGCATATTTCCCCAGCTACCCTTTAATGTATTGCGGATAGCTTCACTACGCCCTTTTGAAACATTGAAATAGATCTATACTCTTGTAAATTCAAATGATTTGTTCTGCTACCCGGCCATTGGCCTGTTGGTGAATGGGTGATTTATGGTATAGTGATAAAAAGTACTACCTATCAATAATGAGGTATTGACATGGCGACATCCGTAAAACTTGATGACGACCTTAAAAGCCGGATTCAGCATCTGGCTAACGCACGACATCGCTCAGCGCACTGGATCATGTGCGAAGCAATTCGTGACTACGTTGAGCGTGAAGAAGCACGTGAGGCCTTCAAGCAGGAGGCCTTGGCGTCTTGGACAGCATATAAGGAAACGGGGCAGCACCTGACAGGCCAGGAAGTACGTCACTGGTTGAATACCTGGGGTACGGATGAAGAAAAAGAGATCCCGAGTAATTATCACGGCAGGCGCAACGCAAGGGTTGGAACGCTGACGGCGGTTTCTGGCAGAAAAAAATCCGCGGGCGGCGCTGTGTGCCGGTCAAGCGATAGAGCGCCAATTTGCACATCTGGAAACGGAACCAGCGGTTGGTAGGCCGCTTGAAGATCTCCCAGAACTTCGTGAGTTAATCATTTCCTTCGGAGACTCTGGTTATGTGGCGCTTTATCACCACGAATTCAATGCCGATTCGGTGTATGTGCTCGCCTTCCGGCATCAAAAAGAAGCAGGCTACTGATAGTTAAGATAATCCATGCAAGCGAACCAGCAATGACAATAAGCCCAAAGCATGGGGTCAAGTCGCCACTTGACACACCTGTTGCCGTTTTGCTAAACGAGCTATAGGCTCCTTAATATCCCCAAAAATACCGGTACAAAACTAATCTGAAAGCGGCAGAGAAACCGAAATGCGTGCGCCCCCCAGAGGGGCCTGGTGGACATAAATCTCCCCACCCTGCGCCTCGACCAGCTTGCGGCAAAGAGGCAGACCAAGACCGGTTCCTTCACCACGGGCTTTGGTCGAAAAAAACGGCTGGAAAACTTTCTCACGATCGGCCTCTGGAATCCCCGGGCCGCTGTCATCAACATGAATAAGAGCATGTCCTGATGCATCTGTCAGAGAGACGTGGAGCTGTCCACTCCCCTGAAGTGCCTGAGCGGCATTCAGCAAAACATTGATCATAACCTGGCGCAACTGATCAGCATCACCAGTTACAACCAGATCCACCTCTGAACAATCCGTCTTCAGCTCAAGACCCTTGAAAAGCATCTGTGGCCGTAGCGAAGCCACTGTTTCTTCAACCAGTCGGTTAAGATCGACTCGGTCGTGATGCCCTTCGGGGGAGCGGGCAAAGCCCAGCAAACCACCGGTGATGCGTTTGCAACGACGACATTCTTCGATGATGGCAGCAACATCATCTCGGAGTAGGTCATTTTCACCGAGATCCTCCAGCAATAGCTCTGCATGGCCGAGAATAATACCAACCGGGTTGTCAATCTCGTGGGAAACCCCGGCAGCCAATTGGCCAATAGCAGCCAGGCGTTCACTGCGCAGCAACTGTTCCTGCATCGACTTCATATGTTCGTTGGCCATACTCAAGGCCTCATTTTTGTGAGTCAACTCAGCTCGATTAAGTGCCAGACTTTTAGCCATATCATTAAATGCCTGCGCCAAGGTGCCAAGTTCATCACGACTTTCAACCGTAATTCGGGTCTCCAGTTCACCTCTGGCCAAAGAACGAGCGCCATCGGTCAGGCTGGCAATCGGTCGGGTAATACGACGGGCAACCAGGCTGACCATCAGCAGACAGCCTAAAAGTGCGGCAACGGCAATCATGACAAAATGCCTGCGTGACTCCTGCATTCTTGCATCGATCGAATCGTAAGAGATCAGGTAGCGGATCGAGACCACCTGTTGGCCAGTCGGACCGAAAGCCGGTTCAATCAAATCCAGCAAGCGTCTACCATCCTGCAGCGTGTGCGTGACCATGGTTGTGCGCTCAGCGGCCAGGCGTGCAGAAAGGTCTTCGCTGTCCAGAGGCTTCAGATTCAGTCCGGTAAAATCCTTGAATACACTTGACAGATAAAGACGACGGCCACTTGCCGATACCAGTGAGAACTGCACCAGGTCACGATTTAAACCGAGGAATTCCTGCATATCGGCAATATCAGCCGGTTCGTCAGGAGGGAAAGAACCACGAAAACGCTTCAGCAGTTCAGGTGTTGCCAATCGGGCAAAAGAAAGACTCTGGTTGAACAGGTAATCCTCCCATGCCTGCGCCTGATTGCGCTCCAGCACCAGAAAAGTGACGACCAGCAGCATGGCAACAATGCCCCCAGTGTACAACTGCAGTTTTTTCCCCAGACTGGCTCGCAAATCAAGAAACTCCTAAATAATTTTACTGACAGGCTGCTAACATAACAATTATATTTTACCAGTACAAATGGAAGTCCAATTGCAAATAATTATTTTCTACAATCATTGACAAGCTTTATTCGCTCAGGTATAAAAAGCACTGTTTTTGTCATATTTAATTAATCCTTGACAATTATCTGCGCAGGACTAGGCTTTAGAGCGCATCAATGTCCCTCAGGAGGTAGTATGGAGAACCAGCCCTACAACCAAGCCATTGTGCGCAGTTTCGTCAACTGGAGTATTGTCTGGGGCCTGGTCGCCGTTTTGGTCGGAGTCATTGTCTCCCTGCAGATGGTCGAACCTGATCTTAATTTCCCACCCTACTTTACCTTCGGACGTCTCCGCCCGGTTCATACCAATGCAGGGATTTATGGCTGGGGGGTCGGCATGATCTTCGCGACCTTTCTCTATATGGTCCAGCGGCTCTGCAAGGTTCCGCTCTGGAGCGATAAGCTGGCAAAATTCCAACTCTGGTTCTTCAATGCAACTATCATCGCCTCGGCAGTCACCCTGCTGTTAGGTTACACCACATCAAAAGAATATCATGAGATGGAGTGGCCGATCGACGTCATGGTCGTTATCCTCTGGGTGGTTTTTTCCATCAACATCATCATGACCATTCTCAAGCGCAAAGATGAGCAGATGTATATTTCCCTCTGGTACATGTTGGCGGCAATTATCGCTGTAGCGATCCTGTATATTGTCAATGCAGCGGCGGTTCCGGTGTCCCTCTTCAAATCTTATTCAGCCTATGCCGGCACCAACGACGCCAACGTCCAGTGGTGGTTTGGCCATAATGCCGTAGCAATGGTCCTGACTGCACCGTTTCTGGCCATGTTCTATTACTTCCTGCCGAAATCAACCGGCGTACCGATCTACAGCCATCGCATGTCAATCATCGCCTTCTGGAGCCTGATCTTCATGTACCTCTGGACCGGCGCTCACCACTTGCTCTGGACACCGGTACCAGACTGGATTCAAACTCTGGCAATGGGCTTTTCAATCATGCTGATTGCGCCTTCGTGGGGAAGTGTCTTCAACGGCTACCTGTCGATGAACGGCCAGTGGCATCAGATGCGTGAGAACTACCTGGTCAAATTCCTGATTCTCGGCATCACCTTCTACGGCCTGCAGACCTTGCAGGGGCCGATGCAGGCAATACGAAGCTTCTCAGCCTTCATTCATTATACAGACTGGGTACCAGCCCACATCCATATGGGGACAATGGGTTGGGTCTCGATGATTGCCTTTGCCAGCATCTACTACCTCGTGCCACGCATTTATGGCCGCGAACTCTACAGCATCCCCCTGGCCAACCTGCACTTCTGGCTGATTCTGGTTGGCCAGTTGATCTGGTCGATCTCTCTGTGGATCGCCGGAGTCCTGCAGGCCGGGATGTGGAACGCCATGAATCCTGACGGCAGTTTGACTTACACTTTTATGGAAACCATGGTTGAGATGTACCCCTACTGGTGGGCACGCTCCTTCGGCGGCATGATCTACATGACCGGTCTCATCGTCTTTATCTACAATTTGTGGATGACAGCAAAAAAAGGTGGTTCAATTGCAGCACAAACCACTGTTGAAACCACTACTGTAGAAGGGAGGGCCTGATCATGTGGGAAAGAAAACCTGTCCTGCTCATCGTTCTGGCCACCGTTGCCATCCTGATAGGCACCATCATCACCATGGTGTTACCCTTTGCCTGGGTCAATACCGAGGCCGACCGGATTGAAAGTGTCACTCCCTATACCGCCCTGCAACAGGAAGGTCGCGACATCTACATCCGAGAAGGATGCAACAACTGCCATACCCAGACTGTACGGCCGCTGGTTCCAGAAGTTTTGCGCTACGGCGACTACTCTAAATCGGGCGAATTCGTCTATGATCGCCCCTTCCTCTGGGGATCAAAACGTACCGGCCCCGACCTGGCCCGCCTTGGCGGTAAGTATCCAGACGCCTGGCATTATAAGCATATGGAATCGCCACGATCGATGGTGCCGAAAACCAACATGCCTGCCTATGGCTGGATTACCAAGAATCAACTCGACCCACAAATGATCCAACGCAAGATGGATGTCCTTGGTTTTCCCTACACAACGGACGAGATCAAGGCCCTCGGTGACAAAAATGAGATGGATGCCATGGTCGCCTATCTACAGAAGCTGGGCTCAGATATCCCATGGCGAGCAGCGGCCACGACCGAGATTGTCGGTGAGTTGATTAATCCCTTTACAGGTGTTGATCACGACACCATGGAACCTTGGGAAGACCTCTATAAAGAGAACTGTGCTGCCTGTCACGGTGATCACATGGAGGGTGTAATCGGGCCTAAACTGGTTGGCGCAGACTACTATGATGAGATTCTGTTTCAAATCATCTACACGGGAATTGCCGATGGAGGTATGCCCAGTTTCTCAAACCTTGGGACTGACAAAGTCTGGAAGCTTGTCAACTTCATCAGATACTATGGGCAGGGAGAGGGGCACTAAGCATGGATTTGGCTTCAATCGTCTACCTTGGCGTCACTTTCGGTATGTTTGTGATTTTTGCCCTGATCGTGATCCGCACCTACAGCAGGAAGCGGAAAGACGAAGGGGAAATCGCCAAATACCAGATGTTGGATGATGATTAATCTACTTTCTACCGGAAAAAGCCTGACTTTTTCCTAAAGGATATTCACATGAGCACAAATGATCCTCACCCTGAAGAACATGCCGACGGCATCGTCGAAGATCGAGAGCAAGCCCCACCAGTCTATTTCACGGTTCTCTTCTACGGTCTGATCATCTGGGCAGTGGCCTTTATGGCGTTCTACCTGCTGTCCGGCTGGAGTTCGGATGCTGAGTTTCAAGAGAAAATGGCGGCCCACAAAGGTGAGTCCCAGACACAGCAGCAGGCCACAGATTCAACTCCCCCGGCGACAACCCCCGCTACTCCTGAGCCTGCCTCGGCAGCAACAGTGGCAACAGAGATGAACGGCCAGGCGCTGTTTGCGAAGCATTGCTCCGGCTGCCACGGCGCAGAAGGCAAAGGCGCCTTCGGTCCGGACCTGTCAGGCGATTATCAGTACGGCAAAACAGAGATGGCCGTGCAGGAAAGCATCACTTCAGGACGGCCCGGCAACATGCCAACCTTCGGTCAGAAGCTTTCTCCTGAAGAGATAAAAGTCTTAACTGGCTTTATCCTGAACCTTTGAGCCAATACGCGACAGCGGGGTAATGCTTCTGCCGCGTTCTTTCTATGATTGAAACATCCTGCCCAGGAAGACCCACCCTCCTTTCACCTTGGCGCCGCCGCTGCCAGTGGGGTGTAACCCTGCTATTGTTACTGATCCCTTGGTTTCGTGTTAATGGCAACAGCCTGCTACGGATCGACATTCCCAATCTCAGCCTGTACTTTTTCGGACAAACGCTTCGCATTGAAGAACTCTACCTGATTCTTCTCTTCAGTCTGCTTTTAACCTTGGGGTTTCTTCTGACGACCATGATATTGGGTCGAGTCTGGTGTGGTTGGCTCTGCCCGCAAACAACCTTGTCGGACCTGGCGGAATGGTTCGCAACTCGTCTGGGGTTGCAGAAGAAGAACCTGCTGAAAGAACAGCCAATCCAAAAGATTGCGCTGCAGATAGTCTACCTGTTCCTGGCCTTTCTGGTTTCAGCCAATCTGCTCTGGTATTTCATCGAGCCTTGGGACTTTTTCGCCAAACTGGTCACAGGGCAACTGCACTATGCCAGCTGTATCAGCCTGCTGCTGGTTACCCTGGTTATCTATCTCGACCTGGCCTTAATCCGTCGCCTCATGTGCAGTGACTTCTGTCCCTATGGGCGACTCCAGACAACTCTCGCCGATCAGGCAACCCTGACCCTGCACCTGCCCCCCGTAGAACTGCATCGCTGCATCAAATGCGGTTCTTGTGTACGTGTCTGTCCTATGGGGATTGATATTCGCAGCGGCTACCAGATTGAATGCATCAACTGTGGCCGCTGTCTCGACGCCTGTCGTCAGGTTATGGCTAAACGCAATCAACCTGGTTTGATCAAGTATACCTTTGGTACCGCAGGAGAAGGCCATAGAGCTCTGTTGAATCTGCGAACATTACTCTTGAGCCTGGCAACATTGGTAATGATCGTCGTGCTGATATTTGCTGTTTACCAACGCCCGTCAGCATCGCTGAAGATCTCAGTCTCTCACACTGCGGCAAATCGGATCATCAAGGATGGTAGCCGCGCAACATTTTTCAATGCCTGGATAAACAACCGCAGTACTCAAAAAGCAAGTTACCGTATTGAAGCCCGGCAAACAGACAATGGCAACCCATTAGTGATAAAAGGACAAACAAAGGAACTTCAACTTGAGGCAGGAGAGAACCTGCGCATTGATTTTGTTTTGGTGACACCTGTTCCAAAAGACAAATTAGAGGTAGAATTCATTCTAATGAATCAAACCGACGACGAACTGGCGATTACCGGCGCATATATCAAGTAGACTGTAATATTGGGAGCTTGTCCGACAATCCATGACCGGCTGCAAACCCAGCTGTTTGGCCCATATTTCAGCTCCTTTTCGACCAATAGCTATGGCTATTACTCTCAAACGAGCTAAAATCTGTTCTCAAACTTCTGAGTTTTCGCTTCGATCCTTATTGTCGGACAAGCTCCTGGAGAAATACCTTCCATGAAAAACTTCTATCCCCTGCTTATTTTGCTGTTACTCGGCAGTTTTCTCTGTTTTTCCGTCTGGTCGGCCATGCAGGCTGCCAACCTGGGGCCACAGATAGCCGATGCCGATTACTACAGCAAAGGATTGAGATACAGCTCCACACTGGTAGAAAAGCGAGCCGCAGTTGTCCTCGGTTGGACTGTGGCAACCCAGTCAGCAGGACGCACTCTGGAGTTTCACCTGAGTGACAAACAGGGGCAGCCAGTCAGATCGGCAAAAGGGACACTTTTTATGTACCTGCCTGATTCTGCAAGCAATATCCGCTTTCCACTTCAGGAAACCGATGCGGGAGTTTATCAATTAAAGCTGACTGCCGACATGAGCGGAGAAATGACTGCGCGTCTTGAATTTGAACGTGAGGGTGCTCGTCTCAATAGACAACTCTTGTTGAACCTCTAATCCGATGAACGATCTTGACGCCTGTATCCACTGTAACCTGCCGATTCCACCATCCGACCTGGTCATCGATGAAATTGACGGCAAAGAGCTGCGTTTTTGCTGCCACGGCTGTCAAGGGGTCTACCGGATCATTAACGGTGCCGGTTTAAACATCTTCTACCAACGTCGTGATTGGTCTGAGCAAGGTGTACCAACAGGTGTCTTTGAAGCCAAGTTCGAAGCAAACATACTCGCCGAGCATGTCATTAAACACCATGAAGATTCGGCAGAGATAGCCCTCATCATCGAAGGCATTCGCTGTGCTTCATGCGTCTGGTTGCTGGAAAAACTACTTGGCAAAGAGCCTGGTGTTGATGCCATCCTTGTCAACTACGGTACCCACCGGGCGCAAATCAGATTCAACCCGCTGAAAACATCACCAACAAAAATATTCTCAGCTGTCAGCCGTCTCGGCTACCTGCCCCACCCTTTTACCTCCGGCGCGGCACAGCAGGCGGCAGCACGAGAGCAGCGCTCTCTGCTGATCCGTTTCGGTACTGCGGCGTTCCTCTCCATGCAGTTGATGGGTTTCTCTTTCGCACTTTACGGCGGTTATTTCCACGGCATCGATCCAGATACCCGGCAGATAATCCAATATTTTGCTGCTGCAGTAACAACTCCGGTGGTCTTCTATTCCGGATGGCCGTTTCTTACCGGTGCCTGGAGGAGTTTGAAAAACCGAGCACCAAGCATGGACCTTCTGATCACTCTAGGTGTGCTGACGGCATATAGTTACAGCCTTTACGCTCTGGTGGTCGGCGGAGAAGTCTACTTTGATACCGCAGCAATGATTATCACTCTGATTCTACTCGGCCGTCTTTTTGAAGGCTCTGCGCGCAACCGCTCCATTTCCGGTATCGACAGGCTGCTACGACTCGCGCCTGATTCGGCCAACCTTATTGTTGGCGAAGAGATTCATGCTGTTGCCAGCGTCAGTCTGTCACCTGGAGACCTCATTCTGGTCCGCCCCGGTGAGCGCATTCCGGTTGATTGCCGGGTTGCAACGGGAGAAACGGAAGTAGACGAAGCAACGATTACCGGCGAACCTATGCCGGTTCTGCGTCAACCGGGAGATCACGTCTCGGCTGGCACATTAAATCTCACTACCTCGGTCAAACTCAAGGTGGAACGAGTTGCCGCGGAATCATTTATCGCTCGCATGGCACGTATGGTAGAAGAGGCACAAAATCGTAAAGCTCCGATCCAGTCGTTGGCTGACAGGGTCGCGACAATCTTTGTTCCACTCGTCATTCTGACTGCGGCCGGCACCTGGCTTTTCTGGTTCTCCAGCAATGTCCCACACACAGAAGCTCTACTTAACGCTGTATCGGTGCTGATCGTCGCCTGTCCATGTGCTCTCGGCTTGGCAACACCGACGGCCGTTCTCGTGGCCTCGGGCAGTGCTGCCGCCCGTGGCATTCTGTTTCGCGGTGGCGATATTCTTGAAATGGCAGGGCGTATTAATCTGATCGCTTTTGACAAAACCGGCACTCTGACTATCGGCAAACCGACCGTTAAACAGGTTATCCCCGCCCCCGGTCAGAGTACTGAAAAATTATTGCGACTTGCCTGTCAGGTAGAGAGCGGTTCAAATCACCCGATTGCTCTTGGCATCATAGGCAAAGCTAGAGAAGAAGGAATAGTGTTGGAGGCCTCGGAATCAATCGAAACGGTTCCCGGACGAGGGCTGAGAACGACCAGTGATGACGGTGAAATCTTGGTGGGCAGTCGCAGCTTTCTCACTGAGAACAACATCGAGATCCCCGTCATTGAGTCAGGGACTTTAACCGAGGTTTATGTCAGTCTTGGCGGCTCATGGTGTGGCCTCCTGCTGATTCATGATCCGTTACGGGAGAATGCCGCTGAAGCGACCACCAGACTGCAAGAGCTTGACCTGCAAATGGTCTTGCTGACCGGTGACCGTCCCGAAGCAGCAAATCAGGTCAGTAACGAGTTGGCTATTTCCACCTATCTGGCCAATCTGAGTCCGGCTGCCAAGGCCACGTGGATTAATGAGCAGCAGCAGTCTGGTTTGAAAATTATGATGGTCGGCGACGGTATCAATGATGCCCCGGCGCTCTCCTCGGCTGATGTCGGCTGCGCCATGGCTGGCGGCACCGATATTGCCCTGGAGACATCAGACCTGGTCCTGACCAAAACTGACCTCAGCCGTCTTTATGAAGCAATTTTTATTGCCCGCAAGACGCTGCAGGTTATCAAACAGAATCTTTTCTGGGCGTTTGCCTACAACTTTATCACCATTCCACTGGCAGCAAGCGGCCAGCTGGCTCCTGTCTGGGCGGCAGTAACCATGGCAAGCAGTTCCGTACTGGTCGTTGGCAATTCTCTCCGGCTTGGCCGTCTGGTCCGTCGGGCCCTTTCTGATACCAAACAATCGGCCATTACCAGACAATAGTCTATTGCCAAACTGCCAACAAACGATTAATGTTCTACAATGTTTAAGTCAACTGTCATACTGATTCTGCTCTCACTCTGCATCGGCACTGGTGCCTGGCTGTTTTTTATCTGGACAGTCAAGCGTGGTGATTTTGATGATGTAGAGGGCCCCAAATATCGCATGCTTGATGATGAGGAGACACCTCCCGTCCAGGATTCATCATCACAAGGAGAGAACCATGAGAAATGATCTGTTTCGTACAACCCTGGTCACCCTGTTCTTCTGCTGCCTGCTGAGTCTCTCAGCTTCGGCATTCGCCGAAATTCGCCTTGAGAAGGCGATGCCAGAGGGAGGCAAAGCGGTACTCGCTTTCGATACCGACCGGTTGCTGACAATGACCGAAACACCATTTACCGTGGAATTGATTGGCGGTACAGGTAAAATCCTCGCAGATGCTGCCGTCAGCTTGCACCTAATGATGCCAGCCATGGCCATGCCACCTAACAGACCAAAGGCTCTCTGGCTTGAAGGTGCCTATCATGGACAAGCCGTATTCACTATGGGTGGCGAGTGGAACGCCATCATGCTCATCCAACGCCCCGGTCATGATCTGGTTGACTTGACCTTCAAGCTCGGTGAGATTCAGATGAAATGAGCAGTTCTCTCATCTTAATGGCCTTCATCACCGGCCTGATGGGGTTCGGCCACTGCGTCGGTATGTGCGGTGGCCTGGTAGGAGCCCTGTCGCTCTCAAAAGCTGGCAGGAAGGGTGGCTGGCTGTTTCACCTGCTCTACAATCTCGGTCGCATTACCACCTATACCTTGATAGGCGGCATAGTCGGCTGGCTCGGCTCGGCCATGGCCTACACCGACCAGTTCAAACTGGTTACCCGGTCGTTACTTCTGACCTCAGACCTGTTCATCATCCTGGTCGGTTTGGGAACTGCGGGCTTGTTCTCCTGGTTGAACGCATCTAAGCTTGACTTCTCCGGGCCCATGCAAGCAATGACCGCCGCTGTACACGGTCTACGTAAACTCCCACCGGCGCTGGCAGCTCTCCCCCTGGGATTGATGTTCGGCTTTATCCCTTGTGGCTACCTCTACGCTGTGGCAATCACCGCTGCGCAGAGCGCAGAAGTTACCACTGGCGCCCTGATGCTTCTGGCCTTTGGGCTGGGGACAGCGCCAGCTCTGCTCTTTGTCGGTGGCACAACTCACTGGTTGAGTGGCAGAGCCCGCACCTGGATGCTACGCATTGCTGGCCTGCTCGTCGCCGGCATGGGTGTTATCAACCTCTTCAAGCATCTGCGTATGATGGGCTGGATTACCTGATTCACATTATGTTTTCGGTGGTTTATAGAGCTTTGGTGGCGGGAGCTTGTCTTGCCAGAACCGTTTAGCAAGCCACAGGCAAGCCAGATAGAGTAAAGCCAAGGGGGTATAGCGGAAGAGAAAAGTCACCATTAATGATGTTTCAATACTGAGCCCGACACCAGCATAAAAAGCGACAATCAGGTATGGGAACAGCGGGATAACTGCCAACTCTTTCCAGCGGTACTTATAACGCCACAACATATGCAATTGCAACAAGAGATAGGCTGGTATCGATGCAATAGTCAGAAAGAAAATAATATCGTATAAAGTCTCATATTTTTGGGGTGACGGGTCATAAACAAAATCCGTTTTGCGCCGTTCAGTTTTGATTAAAGAATTGACCCATGCCGCCGGTTTCCTTGGTTCAGCAGCAACACCCTGCCATCTTATATCTGCTTTTTCAGTGAGTTGATAAAGTTTCTGCCACTGCTCATCCATGACTGTCACTTGAACGGCATCTATATGAGTCGGGTTTGTATAACCGACCCAGGCCAGTGCCTCTCCAGTACCTACCGAATGCAGAGTCGCCTGGTTGTTGATCGCACCCACATTCAGAACCGCGCCATCATGCATGGCAATCGCCTGAAAACGCAAAGAGATGTCACTCTCATAACGAACCAGAACATACAACTTGTCATCGTTACCAAGTGTCGATTTAACCCCGGGGTCAAGACTAACCAGTGTCACCAGAACATTATCAGGCTGTTGCGCTAGGGATGATGAGCTATAAAAGCAAATGAGTAATAGAGCAATTACAAAGAATGTGTTTTTTAGATAAGTCATCTTTATATCATTGGCAAGAGGCATAAAAAAATGTTCCAAAAGTTGGCTAGGGGCCTGTCCGACAATAAGGGTCGAAGCGAAAAGCCAGAAGTTTGAGAACAGATTTTGGCTCGTTTGAGAGTAATAGCCATAGCTATTGGTCGAAAAGGAGCTGAAATATGGGCCAAACAGCTGGGTTTGCAGCCGATCATAGATTGTCGGACAAGCCCCTAAAAGTATACCTTAAAATAAGACAAGCGTCCTCAGATATTATTCTCTAACCACAAGGGTTCCTGAATAATGCTAAAATGTTTGCAGTTTTATCCATTCAAGCCACAGCCACCGACGGGAGTGATAAAAAAATGACAGAGACATCCATGCTGGATCATCCCATCATCAGCCAGCGCTACTTTTTCCCTCGCGCAGAGACAATCCCACAACCCTTCTGGGTCGAGTGCGACGGAGCACAGCTAGCATGTTCCTACCACGAAACCAATGCTGAAGCGCACACTATTGTCCACTTTCACGGCAATGGTGAAATTGTCGCTGACTATCTCGACGGCTTTACAGAACTGATCGGGCGCATGGGCTGTAACTGTTTTCTCGCTGAATTCAGAGGGTATGGTGGCTCCACCGGGACCCCACAGCTTGGCAAGATGCTTGAGGATGTTTCAAATATCATTGAAGCTATTGGACAACCTTATGAAAAACTGGTTTTGTTTGGCCGCTCTGTCGGTTCTCTCTTTGCCATAAAAGCAACAGGACTCTTTCCGAACGTAGCGGGCCTGATTCTGGAAAGTGCCATCGCCGATCCTTTGGAGAGGCTTTTGTTGCGAGTTCAACCGGAAGAGTTGGGAACAACCCCGGCTGGATTTACTGCTGCGGTCACACAGGCCATGAATATCCAGCAAAGCATGACGGATTTCATAAAACCAACCTTGATTCTGCACACCCGACACGATGGTTTGATTGATCCTGGCCATGCCGAACAACTCGCCGACTGGTGTGGCGGCCCGGCCCGTCTTGAGATTTTCCCGCAGGGTAATCACAACGACATCATGTTCGTCAATGGCCCTCAATATTTTGCTCTGATCAACGAGTTTCTTGATTCTCTTCAGGGTTGACGAATGATATACTTACGTCAACTTCTCAAAAAGCCTTAAGGAGGACACCCCATGTCTGAAAATAATTGTTCAAACCACGAGAAACACTATGAATTGCATATGTGTCAATTAAAGTCGACTACTCTCAACAAGGAAATCAACAAGCTGTACGAGGACCCGAAATTTGTCTGCGCCAACTGTGGTGTTAAGGTCAACAAGGAAGAAAACCTCTGTAACGCTAAGCCCATATGAGTAAGTTCTAGATATTATAAACCTGGGAAAGGCAATGTGCTCGCTTTATGTGAGAGCATTGTCTTTTTGCTTGTTTTATTTGTAGATAAGTCGGATCTGGTTGAGTTCAGCAGAGGGGATCATCGCTATTTTCTTGTTTATCAGGATCAGTAAGAATTTCTCATTTCGCCCAATTTCACGCTCTTCAGACAATGCAGTAGAATAAATAATCTCTACTTGCTTGAATAGTTCGAGACCAGCCAGAGGCGCCATGGCGACAACAACACCAGATACCCCTGTTCGCCCCTTTCTCTGGCTGCTTATAGGTTCGACTTGTATCAGCTTTGCTCCTATCTTCATAAGACTGGCTGACGTTTCTCCAGACAGCGCAGGCTTTTACCGCATGCTATTTGCGGCAATCTCCATTTTTATATTGATGCGGTTTAAAGCAGTAAGTCTGCGCATGCACCGCAAGACTTTATTACTGCTTGTATGTAGTGGCTTATTTCTGAGTGTTGATTTTATGTGCTGGCACCGTAGCATCCACTATGTGGGACCAGGGCTTTCAACTCTAATCGCAAATTTTCAGGTTTTTTTTACAGCTATATTCTCATGCCTTCTGTTTAGAGAAAAAATCAGCCGTATGTTTATTGTCGCGGTTGTAATGGCTTTATCTGGACTGTTCTTCATCACAGGGGTCGATCTGGGTTCTCTAGACGAAGGGTATCGTCTTGGCATTCTCTTTGGCATCGGGACTGCTGTCTTCTACTCCGCTTACATTCTTTTCCTCAAAAGTGCAATGAACCATCAAGAGATAAGTGGTGTTTCAGCAATGCTTGTCGTTGCTATCACATGCTCTGGTTTCTTCAGCATAATTATGCCTGTAACTGGTTCTTCCTTTATTATCCCCGACGCTATATCATTTTGGGCTTTGGCTGGTGCAGGAGTCGTCTGTACTACTATCGGATGGTCTTTAATCTCTACAGCAATCAAACACACCAGTGCTACTATCACTAGCCTCTTCCTTCTGTTGCAACCAGCTCTCGCTTTCGTGTGGGATGTACTTTTTTTCTCACGACCAACCGAAGGTAGGGAGGTCGTCGGCGTCTTACTCATTCTCTCTGCAATTTACGTGGGAACATACCGACGATAAATAGGCCGTTCGACATCAGTCTCTTTCAGTTCTTCGGCCTCGCAACTCCCTGCAGTGAGATCTGAAACCACCCCTGCTTAAGTATGGTCATCTCTTGATAGAGAATGTTAAGCTATCGCAATGAAGTCCAAACCTCAGGAAAAAATAATCGACCATCACGAAAAAGGGGTCGATGTTCCTTACGATAAGATTAATCCTGAAACGTTGCGGAATATGATCCAGGAGCTTGTGACCAGAGATGGTGCGGATTGGGGTGATCCCGGTGGTACTCTGGAAGATAAGATTGCGCAGGTTCTCAAACAACTTAAAAACAAGCAAGTTAAAGTTGTCTTTGATCTGAAATCGGAGACGGCGAACATTGTCTCCTGCCTATAACTATAACTACTCTGTTTCATCTACTCGGATTGAGGTATAAACTTTTTCTTGCTATCATCCCAGACATAACTCCCTGCGTCCCAGAGTTTTTCCAAACCCTCCCAGTCGATATACACACCTTCCATATCTTCTATGGTAAAAGACCCATCCAGCATTTCGCCATCATCGATCCGTCCATTACCATCGGTATCTGCCCAATGAACAGCATCAACAGCAATTACGTCCTCACCATGGACCGGCACAGCAGATTGTTTCCCATTCCTGCTCGCAACAACTTCTCCGTGGAAATTCGCTTCTGTGTTCATCCTGGATGTTGAATCAACCTGTACGAGATAAACAACCCTGTCTCTGTCATCACCAGCCTTGATGATCCAACGAGCAACCCCATTTACATTATCAAGGCTCGATGCTGGAGGATTCGCTTGTACAAGTTTCCATCCCTTAGGGAAATGTTCACGAAGAATAATCCCCACATTTTTAGCGCGAGGTGTCAAGCTTATCTGTATTGGGATTGAACTTCCAGGCCCAGCATAATTCGGCAGTATTCTTTCAGCGATCACCAGTACAGGTAACGGAGGAGACTTGGCAAAGAAGAATAAGCTGGCAAACAGGGCCAGCAGAGCAAAAAGAATAAGCAGGAGCCAGATAACTGGCGTTATTTTTTTTACAGGTGGCCCTGATCCAACCAGCTCATCGACAGGCTTGAACAGGACCTCATCAAGTGAAACTCCCAGAGCATCAGCCAATTTTAACGCATTTTCACGTCGAATGGTTGGATAACGGTTGTTTTCCCATCGAGAGATTGTATCTGTAGTAATCCCAATGACCTTGCTGACATAAAGTTGGGTTAAATTTTGCCCCTCACGGATACGCCTGACCACTGCGGCATCGAGGCAAACCGTGGATGATTTCTCGCCATATTTGTTCTGATTCATAGTGGGGAGTCTACCAAGGGAATATCTACCGAGTAAACATGAAAATATCTAATGTCGACAAACCTGATTTTCAACTTATCAAGTATATGTAATCACACGATTTATACCCGACATCTAGCGACATTCTGCTTGATGTCTACTGAAAACAAAATAGAGTTAGGATATAAATGTCATCAATGAATTAAGGCAATCTTGCCGAGACAAAATTTCACATCAAGGAGGAAGACAATGAAAAAACTGGTAATCATAATGGTGCTTCTGGCTTTCGTTGGTGCCAACGTTGCTATCGCAGCTGACAGCTACACCTATGAGAACAAAAAAGGCACCATAACCTTTCAGCACAAAGCTCATCAGGAACGTGTCAATGGTGACTGCGCCAAATGCCATGAAGGAACTCCGGCCAAGATTGAAGTTGACAAAAACTTCGGCCACAAAACCTGCAAAGCTTGCCACAAATCTATGAAGAAGGGTCCGACCAAGTGTAGCGGTTGTCACAAAAAGTAAGTTTAAACTTACGCAATGTATTAAAAAAGGCGCTGTTAATTCAGCGCTTTTTTTGTCATTTGTACTGATGAATTAATACTATGCAAGACTAATGATTAAAAAAACAGGATCTTATTTGTGAGTTTTTCGCTCTCCCAATTTTTTCTCACAATTTTCTCAAATTTTGGTTGTCAAATAAATTTGGCTTTGATATATTCTACTCAACTCTTCGATTGCCTGCAAGCCGAAGAGCTTTATGGACCCCGCGTATCCCCCCCCTCCTTACGCGGGGTCTTTTTTATCTTTTTTCCGCTTCCCCGGCAACACAATCATTTTGTAACTATTCAGCACAATCTGATATTGTTTGCAGAGCATCTGTCATCTCCGAATGATTCTATCAGGGATCCATGGTTTTAAGGTCTGGAGTCCCGACTACACCCCCGGGAATGACGGCTTTTTATAATGCTGAAGTTACGTTTGAGTAAAAGCTGTCAAGCTGGACTCAGCTTGTCTTGAATGCCCGCAGCAGGTGAGGTATCAATTGCTTTTTGCGCGACAGTACAGCTTTCAGTTCGAATCGCCCTGCCCCAAGCTGTGGGTAGCCAATCGCAGCAATCATATCTCTGTCGCCCCACACCACAAGCTGACTGTTCTGCTGGACGATGTCAGTCACCAGCAAACCAGCCAATTCCAGGTTGTATTTATCAACCAAGGCTTCAAGCCCCTGGACAATCTCCTCTCTCTTGTCATCAAACTCCTGAAAAGTAACCACTTCGACCTGGCCAATTCCAAAATGGCAGTTTTCGACCTCATATTCCTTGAAATCAGCGGTCAAAAGAGCCTCAATATTTGCATAGGCAGCGAGAGCACTACCAGCTTGAAACATCTGCTGTCCGAACTCAAGAGGGTTAAGACTGGAGCATTTGCCGAGCCAGTCAACCAGTTCACGGTCAATATCAGTTGTCGTAGGCGACTTCAATAGCACCGTGTCGGAAAGCAGCCCAGCCAGCATGAGAGATGCAACCCTGGGCTCAGGATCAATCCCGGCCTGGCGGTAAAGCGTGGCAACCACCGAACAAGTGCTGCCGAGAGGCTGGTTGATAAAACGAATAGGTGCTTCTGTATGAAAGTTTCCCAGGCGATGATGGTCAATCACCTCAAGGATCTCCACTTGATCCGCACCAGGGACAGCCTGTAGTAATTCGTTGTGGTCAACCAGGACCAGTTTAAGCGGTGACGGCCGCAGCAGGTCGGATTTTGTCGCGACACCGCAAACCATGCCCTCATCGTCAAGAATCATGACCCCCGGTGAAGTACTACGCATCAAAACTTTGTGGATTCCGTCGAGACGGTCATCCATATGTGCTTTGGGGATATCAGTATCCGCCAGATGGCGCACTGGTGTCGACATCCGGGCCAGAAGAGCACTGGTTGCGGTATCAAACAAAGTACACAAGATAGAGACTTCCTGCCTACGGGCTAAGGCCACGAGATCTTCATCAATCGCCAAGCCGCCGGTCACAACCAGCAGGCGAACCCCCAGCTCGATTGCATCCTGTTGAACATCCCGACGGTCACCTGCAAACACCACGATACGTCGTGGATCAACCTCGGCCAAATGTTTATGAAAACTCTCGACAGACATCGCAGCGACAAACAGATCGAGTTCTTCCGTACGCGTCTCGTCGACAAGATTAACGGGAGTTGCTTGCAAACATATCTGTATTGAACTCGGTGATGAGAACACTTGACGAATAGGCCGACCTTCACGTGGCAAAAAGATATGTTCAGTAAGGCGCTTCAGAATCAACGCGCCAAGAGGACGACCATCCGCTTCAACGACGGGCAACATACGAATATCACGCTGACGCATCAGTTCAAGCGCCTGCATGAATGGTGCTTCTGAGTCAATAACGACCGCTTGGCCGTCAACGGTGTCACGTAGCCGCGGGTAGACATCGGTCAGGAGCACAGGAGGTTGTTGATCCAAAGTATCAAGGACAAACTCGGTCTGCCGGTTCAGATGTCCGGCACGTCCAGGAGAAACGTTGTCTCGGCCTTGTCGGCGGCATAACTCGGCATAGGCTATGGCACTACAAACAGAGTCTGTATCCGGATTACGATGTCCAATGACAATAACTCTTTCCTGCAGGCTCATAAATCCTCCTCATTCAAGTAGCCCTGAATGTCACCAAAGCCAATCAGATCTTCTATAATACCGCGCTCAAGAATACCTGCATCATTAAACCAGATATACAGTTTTCCGCTGCCAGTCTCAAAAACTTCTGGATCAACTTTAACTTGAACCAGTAAACCTTGAGGCGGGAAATACCCATATTCAGCCTGCTGCTCAAACGTCAAAACGTTAATTTCCAGAGTGGGGAACTCCCCCTTGGCATAGGTAGAAATCAGAAAATGGGCACCACGCACAAGTGGTCCATATGTTCCTACCCGCAAGTTGTAAAACGCCGTGAGCATATCAACTGGTTGTTGTCCCTCAGGGATGTCATACTCTTTCTCCGGGCGGAACACACCTTCCCTGAATTTTTTATCGAAGACCTTGCCCTGTTCGTAATCGTATCGGTAGTACCGCACCCTGTTCTGCCACTTGCCCCTCTTGCGTTTGACAATTTTGGCATGATGTTCAACGCTTAACAGAGAGCCGTCCGGAGCCAGTTTCATCAGAGAGGAGTAAGTCTGGGTGCGATCGCCAGTCAGCCATGAGGCAACGCCGAGAGTGCGCCCCACCAGCTCCGCACGGTAAATATTCGGCAGATCAGTCTCTGAAAGTCGTAATTCACCTTCTGCCAGCTTGGTGAAAAATAGAAAATCAATGGAGTATAGATAGTCTTCACCAACCAGTTCTTGGATCGGTTTTATAATTCCATCGTTTTTTGCCCCTGCGTATCCAGGAGCAGAAGAAACCAGCAGCAAGAGAAGTGACAACAGCAAGGCTTGCCTGGGGCGCTGAATCATTACGAGGAACTCACAGGTAGTTTGTGCCAAGCACGACAGGTTCCGTAGTATCATACGAATAGACTTGCGACAAAAAAGAGATAAGCGCCCAGAAGCAGGAAACCACGTTTACGATCAAGTTGCAATCTGGGTGGCATCATGGTCAGAAGACCGATAAACAGTGCAAAAAAAGCCAGCATAATCGGGAAATCCAGAGTTAAGATTCTTGGCTCTATCGTTATAGGTTGAATCATTGGACAAAGACCAAGGACAAAGAGGACGTTGAAGATATTGCTGCCGATCACATTGCCGACACTGATATCCATCTCCCCTTTCCAGGCACTCATAACCGATGCAGCCAATTCCGGTAGACTGGTGCCTACAGCGACAATTGAAAGACCGATGATTAATTCGGACATTCCGAGCAGAGTGGCAATCATGACTGCCCCCCGCACCATCAATTCGGCACCAAGCCCCAGACCTACCATACCAATCAGAATCAGTACAATATCTCGTCCTCGCCCAGTAGAAGACTCGACAATGGCTTTCTCAACCTCGCCATCAGCCGGAATCGAAGGCTTACGTGCCGTCATTAAGCAGTAGGCAAGAAACACCAGTAAACTCACAAAAAGCCACAGACCATTTGTAAAAGCTATCTCACCATCCAGTGCCACGAGATAAACACCAAGGGAAGCGGCCACCATGATTGGCACTTCGCGAATCAGGGTGGAACGAGCAACCACAATCGGGGTGATCAATGCTGCAACACCCAGGATCAAACCGATATTGGCAATATTGGAACCGATAACATTGCCGACAGCCATGGAAGAAGCTCCACGGGTTGCGGCCATGAGAGAGACCATAAGTTCAGGCATGCTAGTTGCGAAAGCCACAACTGTCAGACCGATCACCAGTGGGCGCACACCAAAGGAAAGAGCCAGCCGTGAACTTCCGGTAACCAGGTATTCTGCACCGTAATAAAGCAGTAATAACCCAGCAAGGACAAGTATGACACCAAGTAACATCAATAATTCCTTAAATCTGTAATCAGTCTATGCGAACCAAAGGTAATTTCCCATTAATAAGACC
>JAMONP010000104.1 GCA_027065695.1 Desulfuromonadales bacterium
ACCGATGATCAGGATGATAATAACGCCCAGAATCTGGAAGCTGTAGTTGATAGTGAACTCTACGACAACATTGTAGATTTGTTGGACCGTTTCCAGTTCGTTCTGCATGGGGGCCTCCAGCTTTTGTGTGTTATCATTGAGCTTTTGCCGCCGTCAGCACAATCTGGATGCGACGATTCTGAGCGTGTCCTTCTGCGGTCTGGTTGCTGGTAATGGGGTTGTATTCACCATAACCGACAGCCGAAAGTCTTTCGCCAGAGATGCCTACCTTGTCCTGAAGAAAGTGTAGAACTGTGGCAGCCCGTGCAGTTGAAAGTTCCCAGTTAGTCGGGTATTTTTGTGCAAGGGTGCCGCTAATAGGCACATTGTCAGTGTGTCCCTCGACCTGAATATTCTTGTCGGCAGCTGATTTAAGAATCTCGCCAATCTGTTTCAGGACCTTGAACCCGGCTGGTTTGAGAGATGCTTTGCCTGAATCAAAGAGAATCTTATCGATCACATTTACGGTTAATTTCCCCTTGAGCTCGGAAATCTTTACCTCGCCCCGCTGGATTTCCTCCTCGAGTTTGGCCACCAGTGCATCGTAAGTCCCCTGAACTTCTGCGAGGCGAGCCTCGCGAGCCTGACGCTCGGTTTCGAGTTGTTGTTGAAAGGCATGGTTTTCCTCTGTTAGCCGATCAATCTCATGACGCATTTCAGCCAAGGCAGCGCCAGCCTCAGCGCTGCGATCAGTGAGGACCTTCTCCACCCGAGTAATGTCAACCCTGGCACGCATGAGGTCTTCCTGTAGAAGTTTGTTTTGTTCAATCGCTTCGAGTAGTCTTTGGCTGAGACTGTCGTTGCGTTCTGTTATCTGGGCTTTGTCTGCTTTCAGCCTTTCGTAATCAGCCTCAAGGCCTTTGATAACAGCCTGGAGATGTTGGTTTTCATTAAGCTTCTGCTGGTGGACTGCATTACTGACACATGCGGACAGAACCACAGCAAGGATTAGGATCAGGCAGAATCTGAAATAAGATTTCACGGATGGCTCCTTAACGGTGTTGAAAGTCGAGGCTATTTGGCTTGAAAGTTGGGACCATGCGACCTGAACATTGAGATCAAGCGAATGGGTCTATTGTCAGCGATTTTAGCGTAAAAGTAAAGGCTCTGAAATGGGCATGGTTACAGGGTTTTCAGTTGCTTGTCTAAGTTTCGCTATGTTATAAAATAACGTCTTAAACTTAGTATGGAAGCTATTTCTTATGGACTCATTTATTCTTGATCCCATTCTGCGTCGTGCTCTGGAAGAGGATATCGGTACCGGCGATGTGACCACTCTGGCAACTATCGAGCCTGGTACCCGGGCAAGTGCCGAACTGGTCGCCAAGGAAGATTTTGTTCTCTCCGGTATTTATGTTGCCCAGCGTGTCTTTCAATTACTCTCTGCAGAAACCGCTTTTGAAAAACTTATCACTGATGGTCAAACCGTCAAGAGAGGTGATGTGTTGGCCTGGATCAAGGGGGATGCTGCTGTTTTGCTGCAGGGTGAGCGGGTGGCTTTGAATCTCCTGCAGCGTATGTGCGGTGTGGCTACCTTGACAGCGGCTTTTGTACACGAAGTCGAAGGCACTCAGGCCATTGTTGTTGATACTCGTAAAACAACACCGGGGTTGCGGGTCCTGGAAAAGTATTCTGTGCGTATGGGTGGCGGTGGGAATCACCGTATGGCTCTTTACGATGCTGTCCTGATCAAGGAGAATCATGTTGCTGCTGCCGGCGGGATTACGGCTGCTGTCAGTCGTGCTCAGCAGCGTGTACCCCACACTCAGAAAATAGAAGTCGAGGTTCGCAACCAGGAGGAGGTGGCTGAAGCCCTCGCTGCCAATGCTGATATACTGCTCCTCGATAACATGTCTCTTGATGAATTGACAGCAGCGGTTGCGCAGGTCGGCGCCCGGGCAATAACGGAAGCTTCCGGCGGTGTTAATTTGGAAACTGTTCGCGAAGTTGCCGAGACCGGTGTCCGTCTGATATCTGTCGGCGCACTGACGCATTCTTATCGCGCTGTTGACATCTCCATGCTGTTTACCTAAAGGAGCTGCAATCTCACGCTTATGATGAAGCCTGCGCCACGCGAAACCATCCTGTCCCTTTTTAGTCAGACTCCCGGCGGTTTTGTCTCTGGTGAACGGATCAGTGCTGAATTGGGGGTTTCGCGAACTGCGGTGTGGAAGCATATCCGCAGTCTACGCCAGGCGGGCTACCAGATCGAAGCGATACCGTCACGAGGTTATAAATTGGCAAAGGCTCCCGACGTTCTGATGCCGGAATCGATCCAGGCCGGGCTCGGGTGTCGTTTGGTTGGATCCCGGGTGCGCTGTTTCGATGAGACTGATTCCACCAACCTGCAGGCCTGTCGTCTGGGAGACGAAGGTGAAGTTGATGGCTTGGTGGTGATTGCAGACCGCCAGAGTTCCGGTAAAGGTCGGATGGGTCGCCAATGGGAATCTCCTGCTGGTGTTAACCTCTATGCTTCGATTCTTTTGCGTCCGTCAATTCTTCCTTTTGAAGCACCTAAATTGACCTTCCTTTCGGCGGTGGCGGTTTGTCGCGCCATTAATAACTGCACCGGTCTGCAACCGACAGTCAAGTGGCCTAATGACATCCTTTTAGATGGTGCGAAAGTTGCGGGTCTCCTCAATGAGATGAGCTCTGAGACTGATCAAGTTCATTATGTTGTGCTGGGGATTGGCGTTAATTTGAACATGCATGTCGACCAGTTCCCGGCTGATCTTCGCTATCCTGCAACATCACTTGCAATCATGACCAGACAACCTGTTTCACGCCTTGATTTTACACGGACACTGCTGCAGGAAATCGACGTCCTGTATCAAATTTTCCTGGAGCAGGGCAGTGTGCCGATCATGTCTGCCTGGACAGATCTCTGCGATATGACCGGTAAGCCGGTAATGGTCGATTGCAATGAAGTGCAGATTGAAGGAACAATGACTGGCCTTGCCGAAGATGGGGCGTTGCTGGTTCGTACTAAGACTGGTAAGATAGAGACCGTTTATGCAGGGGACGTACGTCCCGCATCCCGGGGTTCACAATGCTTCTCGTCATAGATGTAGGCAATACCAATACGGTTCTGGGCTTATATCAGGGCAAGAAGCTTGTGCACAGCTGGCGCTTGACGACTGACAAGGCGCGAACCTCGGATGAGTGGGCCATGGTGATCCATGAGCTCTTCAGCCTTAGCGGATTACATTTCCTTGATATCGGCAACGTGATCATTTCCTGTGTCGTGCCGCCACTGCTGAACACTCTGGAGACCCTCTGCAATACGTATTTTAAATTGCAACCACTGGTGGTCGGGCCGGGGACCAAAACTGGTATGCCGATTCAGTATGACAACCCTCACGAGGTGGGAGCAGACCGCATCGTCAATGCTGTGGCTGCTTACGCCAAAAAGCAGACCAGCTTGATCGTGGTGGATTTCGGTACGGCGACGACCTTTGATTACCTCTCTAAGAAGGGGGAATATCAGGGTGGTGCAATTGCTCCTGGTTTGAGTATTTCTGCCGAAGCTCTTTATGAACGGGCCAGCAAATTGCCAAGAGTTGAGATCTGTTGCCCGCCACAGGTTATTGCCAAGAATACGGTTAACAGTATGCAGGCCGGGTTGTTTTATGGTTACGTCGGGCTGGTTGACGGGATTGTCGGTCGGATGAAGCAGGAGTCGCGAGATAATCCCAGTATCATCGCTACCGGTGGGCTGGCTACCCTGATCGCACCATACAGCCAAACCATTGATGAGGTTGACAACAGCCTCACCCTGGAAGGTTTGCGGATTATCTTTGAACGCAACCACGTTGCGGAGCAGTCATAATAAAAGCAATCATTTGTACTAATCCGGCTATTGGAAACCTTGAGGAACATTAAAAGGAGAGATCATGGCAAAGTTCGAGACTAAAAAGTTGCGGAATCTGGGCATCATCGGACAAGGGGATGCAGGGAAAACCTCCCTGATCGAAGCTATACTGTTTAATACCGGAATGACTGATCGTCTCGGCAAGGTCGATGATGGCTCGTCCAATATGGATTTTGAGCCTGAGGAGACCAAGCGCAGAATCACGATCACCTCTAAATTGCATCACTGTGAATGGAATGATCATGAACTTCATATTGTTGACACTCCCGGTTACACTAACTTCCTGCACGATACCCGAGGTTGTATGCGTATCATCGGTGGCGCTGTCATGGTAGTCTCGGCTGTTGATGGTGTCAAAGCCCAGAGCCAGACCCTGTGGAGTTGGGCTGAAGAATTTGAGATCCCATTGATTGCTTTTGTCAATAAGCTCGACCGCGAACGCTCTGATTACCTCAAAGCTCTTGATGACATGGAAAAAAAACTCGGTTGCAGACCGGTTGCGGTAAATATGCCGATCGGTGAAGCCGAAGAATTCAAGGGTGTTATCGACCTGATTACGATGAAAGCCCGCACTTTTAAGTTTGATGATAAGGGCACCTACGATGAGAGCGACATCCCTGCTGAATATCAGGATGAAGCTGATCGTCTGCATCTTATGCTTGTAGAAGCATGTGCTGAAGCTGATGACGAGCTCATGGAAAAGTATTTGGAGACCGATTCGCTGAGTGATGAAGAAATCCTGCGTGGGCTCCGTGAAGGGGTCTTGACCGGAGTCTTTATTCCTGTTCTTTGTGGTAGTGCTACAGCAAATATTGGTATCCGTCAGTTGCTCGACTATATCGTTGTCAGTACCCCCTCGCCAATTGATAAGGGGATTCAGTACGGTACAAATCCAAAGAATGGTGAAGAAGAAACCCGTGATCCTGATCCTTCAGCACCTTTTTCAGCTATGGTTTTCAAGACTATCAGCGACCCATTTACCGGCAGATTGAACCTGTTCCGGGTTTACTCAGGTACAGTTAAATCTGATAGCACAGTTTATAATTCAACTAAGGAAACCAACGAGCGTCTGGGCCAGATCCTGTTGCCGGAGGGCAAGAAGCAGAAACCGGTCGCAGAAGCTGTCGCCGGTGATATCGTTGCAATCGCCAAGCTCAAAGAAACTGAAACCGGTGATACGCTTTGCGATGCAGCCAAGCCGATTGTTTATGAAAGCCCGGTGAGCATGAAACCGGTTATTTCCTTTGCTCTCGAACCGAAGAGCAAGGGAGACGAAGAAAAGATCTTCAGTGGTTTGTCAAAGTTAACTGAAGAGGACCCGGCTCTGCAGCTCCTGCGTGATACGGAGACCAAAGAGATGATCATCTCCGGTATGGGCCAGGTGCATGTTGAGGTTGCGGTTGAGAAACTCAAACGCAAATATGGCGCAGAGGTTCTCCTCAAAGAGCCGAAAGTTCCCTACCGTGAAGCAATCAAAAAGTCGGTTGAACAGTCCTATCGTCACAAGAAACAGTCGGGGGGCAAGGGGCAGTTCGCTGACGTGTCAATTAAAATCAAGCCGTTGGAGCGGGGCGCTGGGTACGAGTTCGTTGACAAAATTGTTGGTGGGGTGATCCCGCGGCAGTTTATCCCGGCGGTTGACAAAGGCATCCGGGAAACAATGAACAAGGGAATCCTGGCTGGTTACCCGGTTCAGGACTTCCAGATCACCCTGTACGATGGTTCCCACCATTCGGTTGATTCTTCTGAGATGGCTTTCAAAATTGCCGGTTCAATGGCATTCAGGAAAGCTTTGGAAGCCGCCAGCCCAATACTTCTTGAACCGGTAATGGCGATGGAGATCACAATACCGGACGAATGCGTTGGTGACGTGATCGGCGACATGAACTCTCGCCGTGGCAAGGTTCTCGGTATGGATCCACAGGCGGGCAGCCAGGTAATCAAGGCTCAGGTAGCGATGTCTGAAGTCCTGAAATATGCTCCTGAGCTACGCTCAATGACATCTGACCGCGGGCTCTTTACCATGGAGTTTTCGCATTATGAGGAAGTCCCTTCTCATCTCCTGGCTAAACTTCTGGAAGCGCTCAATCAGAGGGACGAATAATCTGGATGGTCATGATAAGGTTCCTTAATGGGAAGCTAGTATTGTAGAACAGGAGGATACATATGCCTGACAAAGACCAGTTCACTTTTGAGGACGACGATGGCTTTCCGGAAACCGACCTGGGTGGTCAGAAAGACTTACCACTGCCAGATCTGCCTGCCGATGAGGATTCGGCGGAAACTGACTTGACTGCTACTGCTTTTGACGGTGAGTACGAGGCCGAGACTCAGATACCTGAAGAGCCAACGATAAAGGTCAAGGAGGGCGGTTCCATGATGAGAATTGCCCTGCTGGTTGTGTTGTTGGTTGTTATCTGTGGTGCTGGTGTTTATTATTTTATGGGTTTGGGTGGTACAACGCCTCCTACTCCTACTCCAACTCTGCAGGTCCCTGCCCAGAAAGCCAAAAAGTCTGTGGCTTTGCCACCAAAGCCATCCATGGTTCCAGCCCAAACTCCTGTGGCCCCAGCCAAAACCCCGGTTGACTCAGCCAAAACCAGGGAAGAAGCAAAGCCTGTCACTGTGGCTGTGCCACCACCACCTGCTGAGCCAGTGGCCAAGGTTGCTGCAGAAAAGACGACAGATAAAGGGACCCCAGATAAACAGTCAGAAGTTGTGGAAAAACCGAAGGCTGTTAAACATCCAAAGACTCAAATTGTTTCGCCGGCACCTAAACCACAACCAGCTGTGGAAAAAATGGTTGTTGTAACTCCTCTGGTGCCCAAACCCGTCAATTTATCTAAACAGGTGGTTGGCGGCGCTTATGCGCTGGACGCTGGCTCTTATCTTCTGGAGTCAAATCGGAAGGCATTGGTCACAAAGATCAAGAAACTCGGCTATGAACCGCTCATCACATCGGTTGATGCAACTCTGGATATGACGCGCTTACGTCTTGGAACGTTCAGCAAGGATGAGGTTAAGGAAGCCCTTGCCTTTGCCAGAACCATAGAACCGGGATCCTATAGTGCTCCTGCCGGCGAGCAATACGTCATCTATGCAGGCACTTTCCTGAATTCTAACGTCGCCGATAAATTGACCCAGCGTTTACTCTCTGAGGGAATCAAGGTTTACCCTGAACCGGTTCAGGTCGTGAGAACTCTGAGTCGAATCCGTTTTGGCAGTTTTGCAACCAAAGAAGATGCCACTGCCGCTGCCCGTGAAGTTGGTGAGGTTGGGTTGAAAGCTGTCGTGGTTAAGTCTAAATAATTATAATAATTCCGGAATTGTATAGTTCCATGGCACAATTTGAATCAACCACCGTGCGTTTGAAGGTTTCACCTGAAATTGCATGTATATTAAAATCTGGGACCCCCCGTGACGTCCAATTGGCGGCAGCGCGGGGGGCTCTTCCGCTTGCGGGCAAAGATCTCTTGACAGTTCTCTTTTTCCTTTGCAGCAGCCATGATGTCGAGATCAAAAAGGCTGCTGTAAAAACTCTGCGGCAATTGCCGGAAAATATTATTGTCACGGTTATCAGAGATGATTCCCTACACCCTCAACTGCTTAACCTGCTGACCAGAGCCAGGATGTATGATGTCGAATTGATGGCAGCAGTTATCATGCACCCGACAACCGATCTGAAAACACTCCTCAACTTGGCTCAGAAAGCGTCTCATGGTGTTCTAGAGCGTCTGGCCAGGCATCAGGATCTCATGCGTCAGAATCCACCGTTGGTTGAGGCTATTATTGCTAACCCTGCAGCAGAGAAGGCGTTGAAGTTAAAGCTGGGCTGGCAAGGTCCTGATGCGGGGGTGCAGAAGAAAGACACGGCCGCTGATGAAGGGAATGCTGCCAATGATGAAAATGAAAAGGGCGATGAAGGTCGCAGCCAGGTAGAGATAGAGTCCCTGATGGAAGAGGCCGACCAGGAAGGGCTGTCAAAATATCAGATTGCTCTCGAACTCAAGGTGGCTGAAAAGATTAAAATGGGCATGACCGGTGATAAGGAATGGCGTAATATCCTGATGAAGGAGGCGAATAAACTGATACAGGGTGCTGTTATGAAGAATCCCAAGATCAGCGACGGTGAGGTTTTGATGGTAGCCAAGAATAAGACCTCCAGTGACGAATTGATCCGTATAATTCTGCTCAACAAGGAGTGGATGAAGAATTATGAGATTAAAAAAGCATTGGTGGTTCATCCAAAAACACCCATACCGAAGGCTTTACGTTTTGTTAGTTCTTTGACACTGAAGGATCTCAAGAGTTTAGCTAAAAGTCGTCAAGTCTCAAATATTGTTATGTCTGCAGGGCGTAAGGAGTTGGAAAAAAGACTCAAGAAGCAAGGGTGATGAGTTTGGGGGCTGGTTTGTAGGTAATTAAACTTAATAGAAGCTTGAATGAAGGTAGTTATGAAAGAAATTGTTGCTGTTTGTACCAGTAAATCAAAGGGTGAGCGTAAAACTGATGTCGGTCAAAGTGAACTGCTGAAAGGTTTTGGCCTGGCTGGCGACGCCCACGGCGGCGACTGGCACCGCCAGGTCAGTCTTCTGGCGATTGAGAGTATCGAAAAAATGCGTGCCGCTGGACTCGATGTCGGCCCAGGTGATTTTGCCGAGAATCTCACGACTCGGGGAATTAATTTGTACACTCTACCGATCGGAACAAAGCTGCAGGTGGGGGCTGCCACATTGTTGGAAGTTACCCAGATCGGTAAGGAATGTCATAACCGGTGTGCCATTTATGAGCAAGCTGGTGACTGTGTCATGCCGCGAGAAGGTATTTTTGCAACTGTTTTAGAAGGCGGGCCGGTGAAGACAGGTGATACGATAGAAATTCTTGAGCCTGTCATTGCCCAGGATTCCAAATGAAAGAGACGATTGCCTTTCGTCTCGGTGTTGTGACGCTATCGGATAAGGGCTCGAAGGGCCAGAGAGTTGATGAAAGTGGGCCAATTGTTCAGAAGATGCTGGCGGCCATTGGTCACGTGTCTCATATCTTGATCCTCCCGGATGATATCGACACAATTGTCAATGTTTTGACTGATTGGTCCGATCAGGAGCAGCTTAATCTGATCGTGACCACGGGCGGCACCGGTCTGACTCCGAGGGATGTAACGCCTCAGGCAACTTTGCAGGTGATTGACTATGAAGTTCCGGGGATGGCCGAAGTGATGCGCATGGAGAGTTTGAAGAAAACTCCGCATGCGATGATGTCTCGCGCGGTTGTTGGTGTCCGCAAGCAGACGATGATTATCAATCTGCCTGGCAGTCCCAAGGCTGCGAGGGAAAATCTTGAAGCGGTATTACCTGCGTTGCCACATGCTCTGGCGAAGCTGGCGGGAGATCCGAGTGATTGTGCTTGAGGGCTAGAGGCTTAGGACTTGTTTGGTGCAGTTAACAGTCCCACGTCCTTAATGTGCCAGAAACCCAGCGCCCCAGGCGAGCAGAATGCCCATGCAGAGTGCCATCGTTGCTGCCGGACCGCGACTCCGGTGAGACTCCGGGATCAGGTCCGATGCTGCAATATAGACAAAAGAACCTCCAGCAACAGCAAGCAGAGCACCAAGTACAGCTTCGGGAAGATTATTGACCAGTGCAAAGGTCAGAATCGCCGCCCCCGGTGTTGCCAGGGCTACAAAGGCGGTGAGCTGGATGGCTTTTTTGCGCGCCCAACCATAATGCAACAGTATGGCTATCATAGCGATCCCTTCCGGAACTTCATGAGAGATGACCCCCAGCGCCGCCAGTAGACCGAGATCCTGGCTGACTTCAAAGCCGGTGCCGATAATCATACCATCTATCAACGAATGCAGACCCATACCGAGAAATGCTACCCATCCCATGGGGTGGGGTTGAGAGCAGCAATTATCATGGCAATCGTCGACATTCAGATTGACATGGTGTTGCTCCTCGTGGCCCGCATGGATCAGCAGGTGATGTTCAAAGAAGTAGAACAGAACAAAAGCAAGGACGATAAAAATGGGTGCCTGGGTGGTTAGCTTCATTGACTCAGGGAGGATATGAAGAAATCCGACACCAAGGAGCACGCCTGCAGAGAAGGAGACCAGGACGGCAGAATAGCGGCGGCTCCACTTTTCGCGGGCAAGGACCAGATACATTCCGGCGAAAGTTGCGGTTCCGGCAAAACTTCCGGCAATAAGCACCGACCACCATTGTTCAGACATTAATCAGTATCTCCAGGGGTATGACTCAGGGAATAAACGAGAGCCTCTCAGCGACAATTGGTGCAGTATATATTCGAACTCTGTTAAGGGCAAGTTCCAGCTTTCTTTGCCTTTATCTTCAGTGGTTATGCTGACAGCCACCCAGCAGGTTGAGAAAGTTTTCATTTCAGTTATCTTTAAATATACAAAGATTTATTTGCATGGCTGTCCTTATGGTATTAGTTTGTTAAACGGGTTCTCGTCTTAGATCATCTATGGTCTCCATCCAGGTAGAGAGGTGTTCAGTATGAGAAGGAAGTTAATTTTGCAGTGGGGTCTGATAGTTGCTCTGGTGTTGCTGACGGCAGGGGTCGCTAGCGCTTCTTTAGGCCGACTGTCAGATGAGACCAAAGAGTGCCTTGGTTGTCACGATGGCATGCCTGGTATCGTCAAACAGTGGGAGGATAGTGCACATTGGAACGCCGGTGTTGGCTGTTATGAGTGCCACAAGGCAGAAAGTGACGATGTGGATTCGATGAATCACAATGGCTTCTTGATTGCAATTATCGTCTCACCACGTGACTGTGGTCAATGCCACCCTAAGGAAACTGCAGAGCAAGAAGCAAGTCATCATGCCAAGGCCGGTGATATCCTCAACTCAAAAGATGGCCTTCTTGGCCAGACAATTGGCGGGGAACCAGCTGTTGTTGTTGGCTGTCGCCAATGTCATGGTTCTCTGGTTAAGGTTAATGCCGATGGCTCTCTCGATACCGACACCTGGCCTAACACAGGCATAGGTAGGGTTAATCCAGATGGTTCCAAAGGCTCCTGTTCAGCCTGCCATACACGTCATCGTTTCAGCAAGGAACAGGCTCGCAGACCTGAGACCTGTGGCAAATGCCATCTTGGCCCCGATCATCCACAGAAAGAGGTTTATGAAGAGTCTAAGCACGGCATCCTCTATCGCGCTTTCGAAGATGATTTGAATATGGACAAGCCGAAATGGATTGCCGGTCAGGATTACTACGATGCACCAACTTGTGCCACCTGCCACATGAGTGCCACACCTAACCAGTCTGTGACTCACGATGTTGGTACTCGCCTTGCCTGGAATCTGCGTGCACCAGTTTCTATGCGTACCAGGAACTGGGAAAAGAAACTGGCAGATATGCAGGATGTCTGTTCTGCATGCCATGGTTCTGCTTTCGTTGAAGGTTTTTATAAACAGTTTGATGCATTTGTCAATTTCTATAACAACAAATTCGCTATCCCGGCTAAAGAGATTCGTGATCTTCTGATGGAAGAAGGTGTTCTTACCAAGAGCAACTTTGATGACAAGATTGACTGGATTTATTGGGAACTCTGGCATCATGAGGGTCGTCGTGCTCGTCATGGTGCCGCCATGAGTGGCCCGGATTATGCCTGGTGGCATGGTATTTACGATGTGGCCAAGAACTTCTATACGGAACTGCTGCCAGAAGTAAAAGAAGCTTGTGAAAAGGCTGGTAAACCGGAAGTCTATGACGCAATCATTGCCAAGTATATCGATGGCCGCAAAGAACACGAATGGTACACTAAAGGTTTTGATCCCAAACGCATTGAAGAGATGAAAGCCTACTATAAGGAGCGTTATCAGCAGGACGTGAAGTAAACATCCCTGCTACAGGTAAGACCGCCGGCTGGGTTTTTACCTGGCCGGCTTTTTTGAGATTTTTTTGAGAATCTGCATTCATCCACAACAACCTGTGTATAGGTATGTGGAAAGTGGAAAAGCCGGTAGCTAAACCTCCCGAGAGAAATAGATTTTTAGCTTTCTGCACAGAAATAAATCATGACCAGATCAGGACGGATAAATATTCAGTATTTTATATGAGTAGGTTTGAGCGCTGAGCTATTTTGTGACAATTATGCTGTGCCTTGATGGTATTTTGATTGCCTTGTTGTAGTTGTTGTGCTATGTAAAAACTCTAATATATCAGTAACTTAATGGGTTGTTATGGTTTTGCCTCATATCTTGAACACGCTTTACAGTTGATTCCTGCAATACTGCTTGCTTGAGAATTGTCTCTTGTAAGTCAAGCGGTTTAGCCCTGTGGCCAAAGTTAAGTATCCGCCTTGTAATTCCGCCATCAGAGACACCTTTCGAGGAGACCTAAAAATGCGTATTACTCCCACTACGGAATTGAAAAATCGCATTGAAAAACTGCAGAAAGAGATAATTATCCACAACCTGGACGCGGTTTTTATGATTCAGAATGCTGACCTGTTTTACTTTACCGGAGCAGTTCAGCAAGGCGCTCTCTATGTTCCTGCAGAAGGGGAGGCCCTCTATCTGGTGCGTAAGGATTTTGCGCGAGCGCGAATGGAGTCGGGCTTGAAAGAAGTCATTCCCTTCAAGAGTCCGCGCGACATCCCTGGAGTACTTGCCGATTTCGGCTACCCCATGCCTGAAAGAGTTGGCATGGAATTGGATGTAACTCCGTTAACGGTGATGGATAGATTTAAAAAGGGACTTGGTGATTGTATCATCAGTGATGCTACACCTCTGATTCGTAATGTGCGCGCGTTAAAATCAGATTATGAAATCAATATTATGAAAGACGCCGCAGTAATCGTCGATAAAGTCTGCAAAAGAGCGGCCGAGGTGATTCGGGAGGGAATGACCGATCTTGAATTAACTGCAGAGCTTGAGTTTGTTGCCAGGAAGGCCGGTCATCAGGGGATGGTTCGTATGCGTGGGTTCAATAGCGAGCTTTTTTATGGTCACATGTTTTCCGGGCCTGATAGTGCGGTTCCGACCTACTCAGACACACCGTTGGGTGGTGTTGGCCTCAGCCCCGCTTTTCCGCAAGGTGCGAGTTACAGATCTATTCGTAGAAATGAGCCGATTACTGTCGATTTTGTTGCTGTCTTTGACGGTTACATTGTTGATCAGACCCGTATGTTCAGTATAGGTGAAATGCCGGATAAATTGATAAAAGCTTATGCTGATATGACCATTATCCAGGAACATGCCAAGCAGATTGCCAAGCCTGGTGTGAGTTGGGGCGGGGTGTACGATGACTGTCTGCAGATGGCCTGCGGTATGGGCTATCAGGACCAGTTCATGGGTACAAAGGGTGCCCAAGTGTCTTTTATCGGCCATGGTGTTGGTGTCGAACTGGATGAATACCCCTTTATTGCCAGGGGGCTTAACAATTATGAGTTGCAGGAGAATATGGTTTTTGCTTTTGAACCGAAAGCTGTATTCCAGGGGCTTGGCGCGGTTGGTATTGAGAATACTTTTCGGGTGGCTGCCGATGGACTTAAGTCTTTGACTTTTTCGGAGCAGAAGTTGATTGTTTTGTAAAAAATATTGACTGTGAATTTTGTAGGCCTCCTCATGTTTTGAGGGGGCCTTTTCTATAGGTTTTATCCGTAAACAAGAAATGCTGAATGTCTCGTATCAATCGGCCTTATGGTAACACAGAGACCCCTTGAAATTTTAAATATCTGATTTATAATGGGGATTTTGGTGGCATGTTGATTGCTTTGGGGTAAGCTAATTAGACGCAAACAATTATTTCTAAAGTAAAGGCTTTAAAGGGTACGTGTTTATTTGACAGACATCGACAGGTTGGTTGTCTCTCCTGTCACAACCTGTGAAAGGAGAGGGAAAGAATGGCGGAGGCTGAACTTTACCGTAGCGTATTTCACCGCACCACCAGAAAATTACCAGCGATGCAAAACAATCTTGCTGTTAAAGAACGCTAAAAAACGCTATCAGGAGGCATTAACATTATGAAAAAATCGACAATGTTGACTATTGTTTCAGTTCTCATCATGGTCCCCCTGTTCTTGCTGGTCGTTTCGATCAAGGAGAACACGGCTGCACAGGAGCCAGACAAAGCCATGCCTGAGATCAAAAAATTCGAATCAAAGAGTGCTGAATGGGGGAAATACTATCCCCTGCAGTATGATTCCTATCTGGAGACCCGGAAGAGTGACGAAATCAAGGATTTGCTCAAGGAGAATCCGGCTTTAGTTGTTATGTGGGCAGGTTATGGTTTTGCCAAGGATTACAATGCGCCGCGCGGTCATTTCTACATACTGGAAGACAACATTAACACTTTGCGTACCGGTGGACCGGTTGATGGGAAAACCGGTCCCATGCCGACCGCCTGCTGGACCTGTAAATCACCGGATGTACCAAGGTTAATCGACCAGACGAGTGAGAATGACTTTTTTACCGGTAAGTGGGCCAGGCATGGCAGCGAGATTGTCAACCCGGTCGGTTGTGCCGATTGCCACGATAACAAAACCATGGAGCTTGCCGTAACCCGCGATTATCTGAAACGTGGTCTGGATGCAGAAGGTAGCGAGCCGTTCGCTGAAGCTGACCAACAGGATATGCGCACCCTGGTTTGTGTGCAGTGTCACTCCGAGTATTACTTCAAGGCGACCAAATGGACCGATCCCAGTGGAAAAGAGCAGACCGCTAAGGTTGTTACCTTCCCCTGGGACAATGGTCTGGCCGCCGAAGATATTGAGAAGTACTATGATGAACGGGGTTTCGTAGACTGGAAGCATAAGTTGAGCAAGACCCCGATGCTGAAGGCTCAGCACCCAGGCTACGAAACCTTCAAGACAGGTGTCCATGGTAAAAACGGTCTGTCTTGCGCTGATTGCCATATGCCTGAGGTTACAGAAGATGGCGTCAAATATTCAAGTCACAAAATTGGCAGCCCACTTGAAGATATTGAGAACATCTGTCTGAACTGCCATGATGGCACCGAACAGGAGCTCAAAGATAATATTGCCAGGAAGTTGGAGCGCAAGAATGAACTCTCACGCATGGCTATGAACGTGCTTGCCAAGGCCCATCTTGAAGCGGGCAAGGCTTGGGAACTCGGTGCCAGCGAAGAGGAAATGAAGCCTGCTCTGCTGGATATCCGTCACGGTCAATGGCGCTGGGATTACGCGATTGCCTCGCATGGTTCTTTCTTCCATGCCCCGGAAGAGACTCTCCGGGTTCTCGGCAGTGCTATCAACAAAGCTCAGGATGCCCGCCTTAAGCTGCGTATTGTTCTTGCCAAGCACGGTGCTGTAGATTACGAAGCTCCAGATTTTTCAACCAAGGAAAAAGCTCAGGAATTAATCGGCCTGCCCTTTGACAAGCTGGTAAATGAAAAGAAGAACTTCCTGGGTGAGCTGAGAGAAGAATGGATCAAGGACGCTACTGAAAAGGGACTCTATGATCCGAAAACACGGGAGGGGATGGAGTTTAAGACTTCCTACGATTGATCTTGTACTGATAACCGCGTGAGTATTATGTAGAAGAAACAGCCCCATCTGCATCCGGCAGGTGGGGCCGGTCTGTTTGCTGTGCAGGCATGATGCACTGATCAGTAAAGTTGAAGAATAATCTTCTTCCCACTGTCTAATATCCTACAAACAACAATCCCCAAACTGAGTATCTTCCCTCCTCACAACCTCTCAATTATGTGATTTAAGGGTGTTAGCGCATTTTGCAAGCCTTGGCATGAAAGTTGATCTGGTAAGTCGTTACGATGTTCTTATGTCCTTACTGAAACCAACAACAGAATAGAGGCAAGCCTATGATTAACAGCCCGAAGATTTATGTGCCGATCAGTCTGCTCTTTGTTGCCATACTGGCCGCTGTATGGATGTTCTATCCATCGGGGGTCAACCCGGCCAACGCCGCATTGGCTGAATACCAGCTTGAGAAGCTTTCCTGCGGATCCTGTGTTATTAAGATAGAAAAGGCATTGACCAGCCTCGACGGCATTGGTTCTGTTGAAGTTAATCTGACTAGTGTCCCGTGCGGTTAATCGTGACGAATAATTCTGAGACATTTTGGTTGCTGTCAAGGCGTGCTGATGAAGGCCTAGCGTGCGTTAAGCCAAAGAGGCGCAACGCAGACAGCGGGCAAAAGGGCCATAATTAAAGGATAGGATTAGCCGCACGGGACACTAGCAACCGTGGCCGTGTAACCTATGGCCCGAACGAAACTGACAGCCAGACAATCGCGGAAACTATCACCGTGGCTGGTTATCCTGCTCGTTTGCGTCTGGAGTTGGACTCACAGGAATATGCAGCGTTGCAGCAGGAACAGTCTCAACTTGGTCAAAAGTATCTGGCTTTGAACGACTACTAAAGCAACGATCCAAAGGGCAGCCACGTTCTAATGGCGCTGTTAAAACGCCTGAGGGGGCTGTTGCAACAGGGCAGAATGACCAGCTCTGGCAGGTCGTCTGGAAAGATGTGCTACAGCGTGAACTGCTACTTGCTGCTGCTGAAGAGAACCAGGTCATTGTTCAGGATGGTGAGGTTGATTTGCGCCTCGATGAACTACGACAGAAGCATAAGGGCCTTGATCAGATCGTAAGGCAGCGTTACGGCGGTATTGACAGCTTTCGTGAGCGTCTTCGTGAAGACATGATCATCAATCGCAATATCGACGATCATGTTTATAGCGGTGCCAAGAGCCCCGGGGAAAAACAGGCCAAGTTTCATTGGTGGTATGCCGAACTGCAGAAAAATACCGAAGTCGTTATTTTTGATAAACGACTCAAAGCCATAAGTCAAACCAGTAGTGATGACTGTGGCAGTGGCGGAAGTGTTGGTGTCAGTGGCAGCTGTTGTAGCAGCTGATGAACACAAGCGATGTGAGGCAGTATGTTTCTGCTTTTTATTATCAGTCTCCCGATCATTTTTTACTTTATCTGTATGGAACTTGACAGGCCGGTTCCTCCCGAGACGTCTCTTTCCGGAGAGTGTCCGGGTTGCTCGGAAAAGGTTGAGTCGGGCTGGTTGGTATGTCAGCAGTGCCAGGCTGTTCTGCGTGAAACCTGTCCTGGTTGCGGCAAGGTGCATGATAGCTGGGTAAAGTATTGTCCTTGGTGCAGGAATCTAAATGAAGCGTCAAGTGTATGAAGATATTATTCAGAGGGCACAAATGTTCATGGTTCATGGCCTTTTGCCTGACCGCAATTCTGGTCATTGTGTTGTGCAATATCTGGCTGTTGTGTGACGGTTATTATGTGCTCAATGACTATTTGAAAATTCCCGCAATTGAATGGGTACTTATCGTTGCTAACATAATCGCTGTTCTGATCCTCTTTTCCGTCAAGCGGAGCAATAAAAATAATCCTGATTGGGGCTTTTGCAGCGGTTGCCGGATAAGCCTGCGCGACCCTTGGCTCTATTGCCCGAATTGCGGCGGTGAGCGCGGCACTTGACGCTTGGGAGCCTGTCATTGCTGTCTACTGATATCAGGTAATATCCCCCAATAAAGTAAACTTATCAGCGGTTTGCAAAGAAATTACCATGTTTTTCTGGTAGACTCCTAAGAAGCTGTCAGACTACTTGGAATGAAGGGGCATTATCATGATTGTTGGTATCCTTAAAGAGATCAAAGTCGCTGAAAACAGAGTTTGCATGACTCCGGCAGGTGTTGAAGTCATGTGCAGGAATGATCATATCGTTCTGGTTGAAGCTCAGGCTGGTGTCGGCAGTGGTTTCAGTGACACTGCATACCTGGACGCTGGTGCCGAAATTATCTCGACACCAAAAGAGATCTATCGTCGCGCAGAGATGGTCATGCATGTTAAAGAGCCACAGCCCTCTGAATACTCTCTGATTCGAGAGGGTCAGATTGTCTTTACTTACTTTCATTTTGCGGCCGAAGAGAAATTGACCCTGGCTATGATTGCCAGCGGTGCGATCTGCATTGCTTATGAAACCATTGTCGGTCCCGATGGCAGTTTGCCCTTGTTGACTCCGATGAGCGAGGTCGCTGGACGTATGGCGACTCAGGAAGCGGCGAAATATGTTGAACGAACTCAAGGTGGTCGGGGGGTCCTGCTCGGTGGGGTCCCGGGTGTTATGCCGGCAACTGTTTTGGTGCTTGGAGGTGGTACGGTCGGGACACATGCCGCACAAATGGCCTGTGGTCTGGGAGCTAAGGTCTACCTGCTCGATACCAGTCTTGACCGCTTGCGACAGCTCGCTGAAATCATGCCGAAAAACTGTTTTCCTATCATGTCGTCACCGGCCACAATTCGTGAGTTGATTAAAGAGGCTGATGTGGTAATCGGGGCGGTGCTGGTGCATGGTGCTAAAGCACCCAAACTGGTTACCCGTGAGATGCTGAAAAACATGAAGCCCGGTGCTGTGATGGTAGATGTGGCGATCGATCAAGGTGGTTGTATTGAGACCTCCAGAGCGACTACTCATAGCGAACCGACTTTTGTGGTTGATGACATCGTTCATTACTGTGTCGCCAATATGCCCGGAGCCGTGCCCTTGACCTCTACCGTTGCCCTGACGAACGCGACGCTGCCCTATGCCCTGAAGATTGCCGACAATGGCTGGCAGGGGGCTGCCCGAGATATGCAGGGGTTCAGAGAAGGTTTGAATGTGGTCTATGGTAAGGTAACTTATGCTGGTGTGGCAGAAGCTTTTGGGCTTGACTACACGACGGTTGAAGAGGTTCTGGGTTTATAAACCTGCAGCAGTGAGTTCATATGTCTTTACAATTGGTACGGAGAGCTGTTGACTTTTGTCTGCTGTGAGGTTACATAAAAGCATATATGTGGTTTTTTCTATACGATAGTTTAATCTGTGCTTGATCAACGGATTAAACTAAGAAGGTTTGTTATGCGTCGTCTGTTGTTAATAATAATTATCCTTGGGTTGGTTGGTGGGGCTTTCTACTTTAGTTCTACAGGTGGTTCTAAACCCTCTTACAAGTCGTTTAAACTGGTTACCCTTGGTGATACGGCGCCTGATTTTCAACTTGAAGATACTGCTGGGAACAAAGTTTCTATGTCTGCTTTGCGAGGTAAGGTTGTGCTGGTGAACTTCTGGGCAACCTGGTGTCCACCTTGTCGGGCGGAAATGCCCTCGATGGACAAACTCAACCAAGCTATGGCAGGCGAAGATTTTGTTATGTTGGCGATTAATGTCGAGGCAAATGGTCGAACGGTTGTGCCGGCATTCCTGCAAAAAACTCCGCACGATTTTACCGTACTTTATGATGACCAGGGAACTGTACAAAAGCTTTACGGAGTTACTAAATTCCCCGAATCATTTGTAATCCGGAAAGATGGTATAATCGACGACAAGGTCATTGGTGCGATTGACTGGGCACATCCTGATACTATTGCGTACTTCAAAGGGTTGGCCAAAAGGTAAAGCTTTTGCAACAAGCAGTTGACATAACCTATTGGATTGCTTTTACCGCCGGAATTTTGTCCTTTGCGTCACCCTGTGTGTTGCCGCTGATTCCCTCGTATCTGACCTATATTACCGGGCTATCCTTCAGTCAACTCGAAGAAGCACACCCCAACGCCAAGGTTCGTCTGACGGTTCTGCTCCACTCCCTCTGTTTTATTCTCGGCTTTACCGTTGTTTTTGTTACCTTGGGTGCCATTGCCGGAGTCGCTTCCAGTAAATTTCAACTACACCTTCGTGAGGGGTTGGAGTGGGTTGAAAAGATTGGCGGGTTTTTGATCTTCCTCTTCGGAATTCATATGACCGGTCTGTTTCACTTTGGTGCTCTGCTTGGTGAAAAAAGAGTTCAACTCCATAAAAAACCGAGTGGCTTTATCGGCACTTTCGTCGTTGGTCTTGCCTTTGCCGCAGGCTGGACTCCCTGTATCGGCCCAATCCTGGCCTCAATTCTCGTGGTCGCTGCCCGTTCAGGAAGTGTTGGCGAAGGTGTTGGCTTGCTCTCAGTCTACTCTCTGGGCCTGGGTGTCCCGTTTCTCATCTCCGGTCTTCTCTTTCACCAGTTTTTGACTGCTTTTAAGCGTTTCCGCAAGCACATCCGTCTGATTGAAATAGGCACCGGTGTCATGTTGATGGCTGTTGGTATCATGCTTATGTTCAATCTTATGGGACAACTCACCATGTATCTCTACCAGTGGTTTCCTGTCCAAGGTTAGTTCTGGGGCAAGTTGCGTGGGACGAGGGACGCGAAAGGCAAAAGCAAGACTGGCGTACGGCTCCGTGCTCACGCTTGATCTCCTCATGTACATGAACAATCTCTTTTCTGTGCCTTATGAAAATTACTCATTAATCTTCTTGACATAATACTGTGCTCCGTTTAAATTGAAATTCATTTTCAACTAGGTGTGCTTATGAGTAAAGCAAAAACAAAAAGCCAATTTAAGGATTTCCTTTTGACTCAGGGATTGAAATCCACACGTCAGCGGGAACTCATTCTGGATGAATTTCTGCATGCCGGTTCGCACCTCTCTACAGAGGATCTCTATCTTCGTTTGCGTAGGGGTAATTCTCGTATCGGTTATGCAACTGTCCATCGCACCTTAAAGCTTTTTGCCGAGTGCGGTATTGCCGAGCAAAGGCACTTTGGTGATGGCCAGACACGTTATGAAGCAAGCGACTGCGACGAGCATCATGATCACTTGATCTGTGTTGTTTGCGGTAAGATTGTTGAGTTCGAGGACCCACGTATCGAAGAACTTCAAGTTGAAGTTGCAGGGGCACATGGCTTTTCTATAGAACGGCATCGTCTTGAACTTTATGGCTGTTGCCCGGGTTGTTCTATATGAGAGATAGATAGCCTCTTTTTTGCCAAATTTCTGAAAATGCCCATTTTTAAACGGACTTATAATCCAAACAAAGGCTTTAAAGCAATTAACTAACGCAAAGACGCAGAGAGTAATGACTGTAATTGAGACGTTTCCCTGAGCTTTATGAGTTTTTCCTCTGCGTTAAATCTTTTTGGGGGTTATAGCCCTGTTCTTTAATAATACTTGCCAATAACAAGTAAAAAGGTAGTACGCACGTTTATGCAGAACCAACAGCAGGCTGAAAAGAAAATCATTCTGGTCGGTAATCCGAATGTCGGTAAAAGTGTGGTCTTCAACACGTTGACCGGGAGCTATACAACCGTCTCCAATTATCCTGGTACCTCTGTGGAGGTTTCTCGCGGACAGTGCCAGATATCTGACGAGAGCTTTCTGGTTCTTGATACACCGGGGATGTATTCTCTGCTGCCGATTACTGAGGAAGAGCGTGTCGCTCGTCGCATCCTTCTTGAGGAATCACCGTATGTGGTTGTGCATGTTGTCGATGCCCGAAATATTGAGCGAATGTTGCCGATGACCTTACAGCTTATTGAAGCCGGGCTGCCGGTGATGCTGTTGGTCAATATCATGGATGAGGCCGAACGCGTCGGCATGCAAATCGATATCACCTTGTTGCAGGAAAAGCTGGAGATACCGGTTATCGGAGGTGCGCTCGGTCGCAGTAAAAGAGGTCTCTCGGAGTTGCGTGAGGCGATCAGTAATTACCAGGTCCGCAAGACGACCTTTGTTTACGCCACTGATCTTGAGAAGGACATTCGGAAAATCAGTGCTCTGATGCAGGGAGACTACATTCTCAGTAAACGCTGCCTGGCCCTCATGTTGTTGCAGAGAGATGAAGAGATTGCCCAGAGGGTTCAGGATCGGGAAAACTCGCACTATGTCAAAGTTGAGAATGCTGTCAATGAAACGGTCTTCGCACGTCGCGTTGACCTGCATTTGCGTATAAGTCTTGAACGAAAACGAATCTGTAAAGGGTTATTGGATGATGTCGTAACGCTGCAGGAAGGTGGACGTCCAGCATTTGCCGAGCGCTTTTCCAACTGGACGATGAATCCCTGGACTGGTATCCCCCTGCTGCTGCTTGTCCTCTACTTTGGGATTTACCAGTTTGTTGGCGTTTTCGGCGCCGGTACGATCGTTGATTTTCTGGAAGGAAGTGTTTTTGAAAAACATCTCAACCCCTGGATGATCGGTTGGAGCAATCAATATATCCCCTGGTATTGGCTCAACGAACTTCTGGTGGGCGAATACGGCTTATTCACTCTCGGGGTACGCTATGCCGTTGCCATCATTCTGCCGATTGTCGGGACCTTCTTTATTGCTTTCGCTGTGATAGAAGACAGTGGCTACTTTCCGAGACTGGCGATGCTGGTTGACCGGGTCTTTAAACGGATCGGTTTAAATGGCAGGGCCGTTATCCCGATGGTACTTGGTTTCGGCTGCGACACCATGGCAACGGTTGTTACCCGAACGCTGGAGTCGACCCGGGAGCGGGTTATTGCCACCTTGCTGCTCGCCCTTGCCATTCCCTGCAGTGCCCAGATGGGGGTTATCCTGGGGTTGCTTTCCGGTGTGCCTGGGGCCTTGATGGTCTGGCTCGCCTGCATGGTGGGTGTCTTTCTGCTGGTCGGCTTCCTTGCTGCCCAGGTTGTCCCTGGTGAACGACCAATGTTTTACATGGAAATTCCACCAATGCGTTTGCCACAACTGCAGAATGTCATAGTCAAGACCTTGACCCGCATGCAGTGGTACTTCCTGGAGATTTTCCCGCTATTTATGATTGCCTCAGTGCTGCTCTGGGCGGGGAAATTGAGTGGTGCCCTGCAATGGTTGGTTGAGGTGTTCAACCCGATCATGCGACTCCTCGGCCTGCCTGGTGAGGCTTCGACAGCATTTATTTTAGGGTTTTTCCGGCGGGATTTTGGTGCTGCCGGTCTTTATGATTTGCAGACTGAGGGTTTGCTGGATCCGGTACAGTTAACGGTTGCTGCTGTAACCCTGACCCTGTTTGTTCCCTGTGTCGCGCAGTTTCTGGTTATGCAAAAAGAGCGTGGTTGGCGCACGGCCCTGATGATTTTCTTTGTGGTAACAGCTCTGGCTTTCAGTGTGGGCTGGTCGCTTAATCAGTTCCTGCTGATGACGGGGCTACTATGAAGTGCACATTTTGTGAACATGAGTTGACGCCTGAAATGTTACGTGAGGAAGGGTGTGGTGTCTGTATTGGAGGTTGCCGGAAAATTCATTGCCCTTATTGTGGTCATGAGAACCCGGTTGTCCTTGAGTTCCTGGACAAACTTCTGAAACGCGATAAATAAATATAAGTGAAAAGGAAGGCTCTGTTGAATGAAAGTTTCGGAAAAAGCTGAAGAAATTCTGGAATCCCTGTGGATTGCTACGGTGGAAGGGGGCGAGAATGCAGCCCATTTTGATACCCTTGGGATTGGCCATGATGACGAGGGATTGTCTGAGCTATCCGGACTTGCCTTCGTAGAGATCCACGGAGAACGAGTACATTTGCGTAAAGAAGGGCGTGAGGAAGCACGTATGACAGTACGTCGTCATCGCCTGGCCGAACGCTTGATGATGGACATCCTTGATATCAAAGATGCTTCTGCCGATGCCAGAGCCTGTGAATTCGAACACCTGTTGCACCACGGTGTCGATACCAAAATCTGTACGTTACTAAATCATCCGACTACCTGTCCGCACGGTAAGCCGATCCCGCCGGGGACCTGCTGTGAGCAGGCCCGCCAGGAAGGGGAGGTCGGGGTTGTCGCCCTGACAGAACTCAAGGCTGGAGAGAAAGGCGAGATCGCCTATCTTGCCGCCAGTGATGTCAGCAAAATGCACAAAATGATGAGTATGGGAGTTCTCCCTGGCAGCAATCTGGAGGTGACGCGGACTTTTCCTTCCTATATTTTCAAGGTTGGATATTCGGAATTTGCTGTTGATGGTGAGCTTGCCAGTGAGATTTTTGTGCGGAAGGCATAGGAAGCTCTTGCAACCAGTTTTGTAATTACCTATAGTTAATAAACTTTTTCATCATTCTGATGATAGATCACTTGAGGTTTGGGGGCTTCCCCCTGAATGAGGAGGAGTGAGTGGAAATTCTAGGAATCGATATTGGTTTTGGGTTCACGAAAGCGACTAGCGGTAATCAGGAACTGGTTTTCAAATCAGTGCTTGGTGAAGCAACTGATATCCAGTTCAGAGAAACAATGATTGCTGGTAGTGAGGGGCAAGAGAACCATTTGCAAATAGAGGTCGACGGTAAATCCCATTTCGTCGGTGAACTGGCCGAACGCCAGAGCAATGTGCGTTTCTTTACTCTCGATCAGGCACAATTTATAAGTAAATTCGCCAAGGTTTTTGCGCTTGCAGCAACGGCTCAAATGGTCAAAGGTTTTGTCCCGGTTAATCTGGTGACTGGTTTGCCGATTGGTTCTTATCAGAAGCACAAAGATGAACTGGCTAAACTGCTGGTCGGTGAACACAAGATTACTCTGGTTGATGCCGCTGGCAGGCGGGAAGAGAAATCGATCAGTATCAACAAGGTTCGGGTGATACCACAGCCCTTTGGATCTCTCTTCAATCTGATGCTCAACGATCTCGGTGAAATGGGCGACAAGCGTTTGATCAGAGACAAAATTGGCATCATTGATGTCGGTTTCAGGACCTCCGACTACACAATCTCTGACAAAATGCGTTATTCTGAGCGTGGCAGCCGTACCACGGATTCCGGGATTGCCAGAGCTTTTAATGTCATTGCGACCAAACTGCGAGAGAACAGCGGTGTGAATGTTGAGCTCTATCGCCTCTATGAAGCAATCGATAACGGCAGCATCAAAATCCGTGGCAAGGTGTACGATCTCCAAAGTCTGACCGATCAGGTGTTCAGCCAGTTGGCAACCTCGATTGCCAATGAGGTTGATCGTCTTTGGGTTGATGATTGGGATATCGATGCCATGGTAATTACCGGTGGTGGTGGTGCGGTTCTGGCAAAATATCTCAAACCACTTTTGAATGGTGAAGTTATGGAGACCGATCCGGAACAGGATATGCGTCTTTACAATGTCTGTGGCTACCGCAAGTTCGGTCGGCATCTCTGGGCACGGGGAGATACGCCACCACAGGCACCGGCGGCACCTATAACGAAGTAATTCTAAAACGCCCCCATTCTCCGGGGGCGTTTTTGCTGGTAGGGGCTAAGCAAGGGTTATCTGCTTCGCCCGGTTTTCGGTTTATTACGTATGATGATTGTGAGAAGGGCAAAGCAGGTGGAACGTTTGCTTTGCCCTTACAAGGGGGCGTTCTACCTTGCCCAGAAAAATCAATCTGCCCAGAAAAATCAACATGGTTACCGGAACGCTTGCTGTACATCGTGACGGATACGGTTTTGTGTCTCCGCTTGATGATAAATCTCAAGATGTTTTTATCCCCGCGCGGCATATTCGGCCGGCGATGCATGGTGATCTGGTGGTTGTCAGGATGGAACGTTCATTGCGTACCGGTCGCCTGGAAGGGCGAGTAATTCGTGTTGAACAGAGAGCCAATCAGACGTTGGTCGGGCGTTATCTGACAGACAATGGCGTAGGCTATGTCTCTCCGGCAGATCCGCATCTTCGGGATGATCTTCTGATCCCTCCCGGTGCCGCCGGTGATGCTATTCCTGGCCAGATGGTGCTGGTGGAGGTTGAAAGTTATCCGGGCCGTTGCCGTGGTGGTGTTGGCCGGATCTCTGCAGTCATCGGTGATGCCGATGATCCGGATGTTGAAATCAGAATTGCCGCTGTGCAGTTTAAACTCCCTTATGAATTTTCCCCGGAAGCCCTGGCCGAGGCAGACAAAGTCTGTTTGTCGGTAGGCAAAGAGGAACTGCTGGGACGTGAGGATCTGCGTCATCTTAATTTTGTGACGATCGATGGTGAGATGGCGAAGGATTTCGATGATGCTGTTGCTATCGCCAGGTATGACAAGGCCGGGAATGATAAAGGTCTGGGTGATAAAGCCAAGGGTAATGAAAGGTTTAGGCTTTGGGTTGCGATTGCCGATGTGGCTCATTACGTTGCTGCCGGAAGTGTCATTGATCAGGAAGCTCTGCAGAGGGGCACCAGTGTTTATTTCCCGGGAGCCTGTCTGCCGATGCTCCCTGAGGCTTTGAGTAACGGCATCTGTTCACTTAATCCGCAGGTTGATCGATTGGTAATGGTCGCAGAACTTGATTTTAATGCCTCAGGACATCGCACCGGCCTGCGTTTTTACCAGGCCGTCATACGCAGTCGGGCGCGTTTGACCTATACTGAAGTTGCGGCCCTTCTGTTTGATGAAACACCCACCCCGGTTGATAAAACCCTCGATTCGGTTGCTGACGCAACCGATGCTCTTTCAGAACAACAAGATATTGTTGAAGGTCTTGAAATTATGCGGGACCTTGCCGAATTGCGGATTGAAGCTCGTCACCAACGAGGTAGCCTTGATTTTGATCTTGCCGAGGTGCAGGTTCTGCTAGATTCGCAGGGTCGCCCTGAGAATATCGTGCGTACTGAGCGCAATCTGGCACATCGTCTCATCGAAGAATTCATGTTGGCAGCAAATGAGGCGGTTGCCACCTGGTTGATGCAGCAGTGTGCACCGATGATCTTCCGGGTTCATGAAGCTCCCAGTGAAGGTAAGATGGCGGCTTTTCAGGAGTTCATCGCCCACTTCAACCAGGGAATTTCGTTGCCGGTTGAAGGTGTGAAGCCGAAACTCCTCCAGGAACTCCTCGAGCGGGTGGCTGGTCAGCCAGAAGAGCATGTCATCAAACACGTGTTGTTGCGCAGTTTGCCGCAGGCGTATTACTCAGTGAATAATCTCGGCCATTTTGGCCTGGCCGCGGACGATTACTGTCACTTTACTTCGCCAATTCGACGTTACCCGGATCTGGCAGTGCACCGTATTCTGAAACGACAGCTTGAGGGGAGGAAAGCAACAGGGCAGAGCGACGAAATGTTTTTAGAAGGAGTTGCCCAGAGTTCTTCATTGGCCGAGCGGCGGGCGATGGCAGCAGAACGTGACATCGTCAATCTTAAAAAATGTCAATTCATCGAGGATAAAGTGGGTGAAACATTTCGTGGCGTGGTAACCTCGGTACATGCCTTCGGATTCTTTGTGGAACTGCTGGATGTTTATGTGGAAGGGCTGGTGCACGTCTCCAGTCTGGTTGATGATTTCTATCAGTACGAGGAAGATCGGCATCGTCTGATTGGCGTGAATCGTCGCCGCGAATTCGGGATCGGCACACCGGTTGAGGTACGTGTCCACAAGGTTGATCTGAAGCGCCGGGAAATCAATTTTCGCCTTGTTGAAAGGCAAAACCCGGGACGCGGAATGAGGGACGCGGGACAAAATCCGGGACGAGGGACGCGGAACGAGGGACGCGGAAAATCCAAGACCAAATCCAAGACCAAGGCCAAGGCGCGTGGCGGGAAGCGTGGGGGGCGGAGATAAGATGCAAGTTATTAGAGATCTTGACAAATTGTGTGAACCACCCCTGCGAACGGTCTTGACTATAGGCAATTTCGACGGGGTTCATCTTGGTCATCGCGGCATCTTCAGGCATGTTGTCGACAAGGCAAATGAGATGAAAGGTACGGCGGCAGTGGTTACCTTTGAGCCTCATCCATTGTGCCTGCTGGCACCCGACAAAGCCCCTTTGCGGCTGAATACTCCCGCAGAGAAGGTGCGTCTTCTTGCCGCCTCTTGTATTGACCTGCTGGTTGTACTTGAATTTACCCAACAACTGGCAGAGATGCCGGCCGAAGCTTTTGTCCGGGAAATCCTGGTCAGCAAACTGGGAGTCCATCACTTGATTGTCGGCTATGATTATGCTTTTGGTCGCAATCGCCAGGGAGATACAAATTTTCTCGATGCACAGGCCAAGTTGCATAATTTCACTCTCGAGGTTCTGGCGCCGATTCGTGCTGAGCAGCAGGCGCACAGTTCAACGGTAATCCGTCAGTGTCTGCGGGAGGGGCGGGTTGCCGATGCAATCAAAATCCTCGGTCGCAATTTTACCCTCGATGGAGAGGTTGTTCATGGTGACGGTCGAGGGCGTAAACTTGGTTTCCCGACGGCCAACCTGATTACGCAAAAGGAAATTCTGCCGCGTGACGGTGTCTATGCCGTGAAGGTTAAATGGCGTGATGATGATTATGACGGTGTCATCAATATTGGCAAACGACCAACGTTTGTCGACAGTGCGATAACTCTGGAAATTCACCTGCTGGACTTTCAAGACGACCTTTACGGCGAACGCTTGAGAATTTACTTTGTTGAACGCCTGCGTGATGAGCAGCGGTTCCCTTCGGTAGGGGCACTGCAGGAGGCTGTCGTCGCCGACATCGCCCGAGCACGGGAAGTGCTTGCCAGCGCACAGGTGGTTGAATATCGTGAGTATTTAGGGACCTGTCCTGTCAAGGGAAAGTAACATGCTGTTGAGCGGAAAAACACAAGTTGTCGGTATTTTCGGTGATCCGGTTGGACATTCGTTTTCTCCACGCATGCAGAACGCAGCGATTAAAGCCATTGGCCTCAACGCGGTTTACGTGCCATTTCATGTCACCGCAACACAGTTATGTGACGCAGTTGCTGGTATCCGTGCCATGCAGTTACGAGGAGTCAATCTGACAATTCCGCACAAGGAGGCAGCCTGTCAACTGGTTGATGAACTGGATGATCAAGCCGCCCTGATAGGAGCAATCAATACTATTGTCAATGAAGATGGCCACCTCAAAGGCTACAATACGGATGGTATCGGCCTGCTGAATGCGCTGAAACAGGCGCTTGGGGTAGATCCTGTCGGTTTACATGTTCTCATTGTCGGTGCTGGTGGTGCCTGCCGGGCAGCCTTGGTTGCTCTTTGCCAGGCGCAGGTTGCGTCAATTGATATTGCTAATCGCACCCGTGAAAGATCTTTGGGCCTGATTGCAGAAATAGCGGCAGAGTTTCCGGGCACGGCTTTTGCTGAGTATGGACTGACTCCCTCTCTGGCGAGCGAATGTTTTGCATCTTATGATTTGCTGATTAACACCTCCGCTGTCGGTCTGATGGGTGATACGTTTAATTTTCATGTTACGGATTGTGTCAAGCCTGGCGGCACGGTTTTCGATATGGTCTATGCTCCTGAGCCGACGCTGTTATTTCGCGAAGCGCGCGACCGGGGGCTGTCGGTTGCTGATGGCTTGGCAATGTTGTCCGCTCAGGGAGAAGCTGCTTTTCAGCTATGGTTCGGCATTGCACCGGCATTGCATGTCATGCAACGTGAGCTGGCATCTCGCAGCTTGACAGGTCTCTGACGCATTGGCTAGAATGCCAAGATTGATTCATTTTGGGGGAGAAGAAGATTTCTATGGTCGCTAACAGACTCGGCGAACTTCTGGTTCGTAACAAGTTGATCGACGAAAGACAGCTTGCCAAGGCTCTCGAAGAGCAGAAAGTCAGTGGCGGTCGTCTAGGTGCCAGCCTGGTTAAGCTTGGCTACTTACAAGAAGAAGATCTTGCGGCCTTCCTGTCGCGCCAGTATGGCGTCCCCTCCATCAATCTTAGTGAATTTGAAATTGATGATAGTGTCATCAAACTGATTCCTGCTGAAGTCTCACAAAAGTATATGCTGGTCCCGGTCAACCGGGCTGGCTCGACGTTGATCGTCGCCATGTCCGATCCTTCCAATATCTTTGCCATTGACGATATTAAATTCATGACCGGCTACAATGTTGAAGTCGTCGTGGCTGCGGAAGCGAGTGTTAAAACAGCGATCGACAAGTATTACGATCAAAGTGCCTCCTTCGATGATGTCATGGGTGACCTGGATGATATCGATCTGGAGGTCATTGATGATGCCGATGAAATTGATGCCATTGAATTGGAAAAAGCCAGTGAGGATGCGCCGGTTGTTAAACTGGTCAACCTGATTCTTACCGATGCTATCAAAAAAAGTGCCTCCGATATTCATATTGAGCCCTACGAAAAATCGTTTCGGGTCCGCTATCGTATCGACGGTGTGTTGCATGAGGTGATGAAGCCGCCTTTAAAGTTGAAAAATGCTTTAACCTCACGTATCAAGATCATGTCGGAAATGGATATCTCCGAGCGTCGCCTGCCTCAGGATGGTCGTATCAAGATCAAGCTGCCCGGCGGCAAGGACATGGACTACCGCGTCAGTTGCTTGCCGACTCTGTTTGGCGAAAAGATTGTTCTGCGCCTGCTCGATAAATCGAACCTGCAGCTCGACATGACCAAGCTTGGTTACGAGGAGCAACCGCTGAGGTGGTTCAAAGAACAGATCCACAAACCGTTTGGTATGGTGCTGGTCACCGGCCCGACCGGTTCCGGTAAAACAGTTTCACTCTATTCTGCGCTGGGTGAGCTGAATACCCCCACGGAAAACATCTCAACCGCCGAAGATCCGGTGGAATTCAACTTTGCCGGGATCAACCAGGTGCAGATGCATGAAGAGATCGGTCTTAACTTTGCTGCTGCTCTGCGTTCTTTTTTGCGTCAGGATCCGGATATCATCATGATCGGTGAGATTCGTGATTTCGAAACAGCCGAGATCGGCGTCAAGGCTGCTCTGACAGGACACCTGGTGCTTTCTACACTGCACACTAATGATTGTCCCAGCACCGTTAACCGTCTGCTCAATATGGGTATTGAACCATTTCTGGTGGCATCTGCTGTTAACCTTATTACTGGTCAGCGTCTTGGACGACGACTCTGTAAGGAATGTATGATCCCGGAGGACATACCCAAAGAGACCCTTCTGCAGGCTGGAGTACCTGAAGACCAGATTGATGATTTTGTCTGCTATAAAGGTGAGGGTTGTGCAAAATGCAACGATACCGGATACAAAGGTCGGGTAGGTTTCTACCAAGTCATGCCGCTATTCGAAGAGTTACGCGAACTGATTCTTGCCGGGGCTAACACTGCAGAGTTGAAACGAGAATCGATGCGTCTCGGGGTGAAAACAATGCGTCAGGCGGCACTAACGAAAATGGCGGAAAAAGTTACTTCGTTTGAAGAGACTCTACGTTGCACTATTGCTGATGAGTAGCTCTTTTTGCGGCACGTGGCGAGTAGTGCGTGGCGAGAAAAAGCTTGAAGCAGCCCGGAAACTGTTGCGGCGATGATTTGCTAGATCAGATTAACCAGAGGGGATGATCCCCCAAAGATTCCCGCGCCCCGCGCCCCGCGCCACGCGCCACATTATTCCAGGTGACTTATGGCAGAGTTTTCGATTCAGCAAATGCTCAAAACAATGGTGGAACTCGGCGCTTCTGATCTTCATATTACGACAGGGACACCACCGCAGATTCGCATTAACGGCAAAATGACGCCGATGAAGATGCGCGCTCTGCTACCGGCAGATACCAAGAATATCTGCTACAGTATCCTCACGGAAACCCAGAAGCGCAAATTCGAGGAGATCAACGAGCTTGACTTCTCCTTCGGCATCAAAAATCTGGCTCGCTTCCGTGGTAATATTTTCGTGCAGCGTGGGGCCCTCGCCGGGGTTTTTCGCTTAATCCCCTATAAGTTTCTCTCTTTCGATGAGCTCGGTCTGCCTCAGATTATCAAGACGATTTCAGCTAAGTCGAACGGCCTGGTGCTGGTGACCGGTCCGACCGGTTCAGGTAAGTCCACTACTCTGGCGTCTATCATTGATGCCATCAATGCCGAGCGACAAGAGCACATTGTGACGATTGAGGACCCGATCGAATATCTGCATCCTCATAAAAGGTGTGTGGTCAACCAGCGGGAAGTCGGCTCCGATACCCTTTCGTTCAAGAATGCCCTGAAATATATCCTCCGCCAAGACCCGGATGTTGTTCTGCTTGGGGAATTACGTGACCTGGAAACGATCGAGGCGGCTCTGACTATCGCTGAAACCGGCCACCTCTGTTTTGCCACCTTGCACACCAATGGTGCGATACAGACGATTAACCGTATCGTCGATGTGTTTCCTACTCATCAACAACAGCAGGTGCGTACCCAGCTCTCCTTTGTGCTGGAAGGTGTTCTCTCACAAACATTGATGCCACAATTGGGTGGCAAGGGGCGTGTCCTTGCGCTCGAAATTATGGTGCCGAATATCGCAATTCGTGCCTTAATTCGCGATGACAAGGTTCACCAGCTATATTCGCAGATGCAGATGGGGCAGGAGAAATATGGCATGCAGACGATGAATCAGAGTCTTTTCTCGCTCTACCATAGTAAAAAGATATCGCTGGATGATGCCATGTCCCGAACACCAGATGTCGAAGAACTCAAAGAAATGATCGCGAATCCAAATGCTATTCTTAAGCGGGGTGTCTCCACTGGTGGGGCGAGGAGATAAGGCAAGCTGTAAGCTGTAAGACATAACAGACTATAGTTAGTTTTTGAAACATTGTAACGATTTTCCGCGCCACGCGCCACACGCCACGCGCCACACTATTCCACGAGGTTGACCATGGGTAAATTTGCTTGGGAAGGGACTACAAGATCCGGTCAGAAAATGAAGGGGGAGATGGAAGCCCCTAATGCAGCGGCTGTTCAGGCGCAACTTCGTCGCCAGGGGATTGCTCCAGGGAATATCAAGGAGCGGGGCAAGGGGCTTGATTTCGACATCAAGATACCCGGTTTTGAACCTAAAATCACCTCCAAAGACCTGGTGATTTTTACCCGTCAGTTTGCCACTATGATTGATGCTGGTCTGCCTCTGGTGCAGTGTCTTGATATCCTCGGTAAGCAGAATGATAATCCGACCTTTAAAAAAGTTCTGGTTCAGGTTAAGGAAGATGTGGAAGCGGGGTCAACTTTTGCCGATGCCTTGAAAAAACATCCCAAAGCGTTCGATACACTTTACGTCAACCTGGTCGCGGCCGGAGAAATCGGCGGTATCCTCGATACCATTCTCAACCGTCTGGCGGCTTATATAGAGAAAGCACTCAAGCTGAAAAAGCAGGTTAAGAGTGCCATGACTTACCCGGCGACTATTATCGGCATTGCTGTGCTTGTTATCGCCGTAATCCTGGTTTTTGTTATTCCACAGTTTCAAGAGATGTTTGAATCTTTTGGCAGTCAGTTGCCACTACCGACCCGGATCGTTATCTGGTTGAGCGACTTTATCCAGAATTACATCCTGGTCATCATCGCTGGTATCTTTGCGCTAGTGTGGATACTTAAGCGGATTTATAGAACGCCCAAGGGATGTCTTTTCTTTGATGCGCTTTTTCTGAAGCTACCGGTTATGGGGATACTGGTCCGTAAGGTTGCTGTCGCTAAATTTACCAGAACCCTAGGTACCATGATCTCAAGTGGTGTGCCGATTCTGGATGGCCTGGATATTGTCGCCAAAACGGCCGGTAATAAAATTGTTGAGAATGCCATCTACAAAGTGGCACAGAGTATCAGTGAAGGTAAGACAATTGCTGAACCTCTGTCGGACTCGGGAGTCTTCCCGCCAATGGTTTGTCAGATGATTGCCGTCGGTGAGCAGTCCGGTTCAATCGATACCATGCTTAACAAAATCGCTGATTTCTATGATGATGAAGTCGACGATGCAGTCGGTAACCTGACGGCGATGATGGAGCCCTTATTGATGGTTTTCCTCGGCACTGCTGTCGGTGGTCTGGTTGTCGCCATGTATCTGCCTATCTTCCAAATGGGCGATGCCATCGGCTAAGAGTCTCTCTATGGCGGGAACGCCTGTTCAAAAATATATCTATAATGCTTCACGTCGATTGCTGTCCTGGTATCTTGCCATCCGCCTGGTCGTGGTTTGTTTTTTTCTTGGCGGAACGATTTTCTACCAACTACAGCAAAACTCCTGGGTCGAGTCCTCGGTTGCCCGCTATTTAAGTTACCTTACTCTTTTAACCGTTTTGCAAACGGTTATATCGGGGAACGTACTCACCAGGCTCAGACGTTACCGGCACTTCATCAATGCTCAACTCTGCTGGGACCTTTTCTTTGTTGTTCTGGTCATCTATCTGACCGGTGGTGTTGACAGCCTTTATTCTTTCCTGTTTATTCTGGTCATCATTGCCGCAAGTGCTTTTTGTCCAAGGCCACAGGTGCTGGTGGTGGCTTCCGCGTCATCTATCCTTTATGGCAGTTTGCTTGATCTGCAATATTACGGTTATCTGCCAATTTTCAACGGTCAAATGCTCCCCAAAGAAACACATCATTATGATGTGTTCTACGCCGTGTTTCTGCATGTCGGAGCCTTCTTCCTTACGGCCCTCTTAAGTGGAACCCTGGCAGAAAGACTGCGACGCAGCGAAGAAGCTCGTGAAAAACGTGAGATAGATTATGGTGAGCTGGAGCGTCTCAACCAGTCGATTCTGACCAATATCAACAGCGGTTTGATGGTCATTAATGCCGATGGGCGCATCCGTTCTTTTAATAATGCGGCCAGCAGGATCACCGGTTGCCATCTGGAAGAGGTTTATAATCGCCCGATTGAGGCGATTTTCCCGGAGTTCGATACTTTTGATCCGGAAGCTCTGGATGGTATCGAGCGTGGTGAACTTTATTTTTGTAAGAGTGCAGAAGAAGTGCTTACATTAGGCTATTCGGCCAGCCAGGTTGTAGATAGGAATAAGGACAATCTTGGGCTACTGATTGCATTCCAGGACCTCACCGAGTTCAAAGCTCTCGAAGAGCAATTGAAGCGTACTGATCGTCTGGCTGCCGTCGGCCGTCTCGCTTCTGGTCTGGCCCATGAGATCCGAAATCCCCTGGCATCAATCAGCGGCTCTGTACAACTGCTTCTGGAGGACGAAAAGGTCAGTGACGAAGATCGTCAGCTAATGCGTATTGTCGTTAAAGAGGCCGATCGCTTAAGCTTGCTGCTCAGTGATTTTCTGGTTTTTGCCCGTCCGGCACCTTTGCAGGTGGAAACAATCGACATCGCCTTGCTGCTCGATGAACTAATTGCTCTTTTGGTTGCCAGTGGACAGTTTCCGGGGGTGGTGATCGACAAGGCCTATCAGAGACCAGTCCTGATGAATGTCGATCCCCAGAAAATGCACCAGGTTTTGTGGGATCTTCTCATTAACGCCGGTGAAGCTGCTCGGCCTGAAGGCAAGATACGTGTGGGAATTGACGAGGCTAAAGGTGAGATTATCATCGAAGATACCGGCTCCGGCATTGCCAAAGAGGATCGAGATAAATTGTTTGAGCCGTTTTTTACCACTAAGGAACGAGGTACCGGGTTGGGGCTGGCAAACGTTTATGCAAATATAGAAGCACACCATGGACGGATTTATGTTGAACCTGGCAGCCTTGGCGGTGCCCAATTTATAATTGAATTGCCGGATGAGTGTCGTGGGGGGCAGGGACGCGGGATGCAGGATGAAAAAATTATATAGAATGTGGTGAGGAACGAACCGCATCAATTGAGAAACTGGAGTTGTTTTTATGAGTGAAGAGTCGAGTAAGTACCGGATTCTGATAGTTGACGATGAAGAAAGCATGCGCGATTTCCTGAGCATTATGCTGCATCGCGAGGGCTATCAGGTTGATACGTCTATTGATGGAGTCCAAGCCGTTTCCCATCTGCGTGAGCACAGCTACGACCTGGTTATTTCCGATATCAAAATGCCACGCATGAACGGCTTGGAACTGCTCGCACATATCAAGGAACGCACGCCGGAAACGGTTGTCCTGATGGTGACGGCATTCTCTTCTACAGATGAAGCCGTCGAGGCGATGAAGCAGGGTGCTTACGATTACATCACCAAGCCATTCAAAAATGAAGAGATCCGCCTGATTGTCAAGAATGCTTTGGAGCGGCGCGAACTGCGTCAGGAGAACCTGGCTCTTAAAGAGGAGCTGGGCAAGCGTTTTTCTTTCGAAGGCCTGATTGGCAAATCAAAGGCAATGCAGGATGTCTTCACCATGGTGCGCAAGGTGGCTGCCAGTCCGGTCAAAGTGCTGGTTACTGGTGAATCTGGAACGGGTAAGGAGTTGGTTGCCAGGGCGATCCACTATAACAGCGATCGTCGCGACGGTTCCTTTGTGCCGATCAACTGCGGTGCGATTCCGGAGAATCTGATCGAGAGCGAACTCTTTGGTCATGAGAAGGGTGCTTTCACCGGGGCAATCAAGCAGAAGCCTGGCCTGTTCGAGATAGCCGAAAATGGAACGATTTTTCTCGATGAAATCGGTGAGCTGCCACCTCTGATGCAAGTTAAACTGCTACGGGTACTACAGGAGGATGAATTCCGGCGTGTCGGTGGTACCAAAGATATCCAGGCTAATGTGCGTGTGCTGGCAGCGACCAACCGTCACCTCGAGGAGGCGGTTGCTGAAGGTAGTTTCCGCGAAGATCTCTATTATCGCTTCAATGTTATCCGTATTGATTTGCCACCGTTGCGTCAGCGTCGCGAGGATATCCCGGTGATGATCGACTTTTTCTGGGAACGATTTACCGGGCAGAAGAGGGCCGAGGTCACTGAGGATGCCATGCGCCGTCTGATCGATTACCAGTGGCCTGGCAATGTACGTGAACTCGAAAATGTTATTGAGCGGGCCACGGTTCTTGGCCGCGATAAAGAAATTACTCTGGAGTCCTTACCACCCAACCTGGTGACCGGTATGTCCTCTTCGGTTACGCCTCTGACCGACATCCCTGAGACCGGCATGGATCTCGATGCCTACCTTGGTGAAATTGAAAAAGAGATACTGCTCAAGGCTCTCGCTAAAACCGATGGTGTGCGCAAGGGGGCCGCCGGGTTGTTGGGGATAACCTTCCGCTCAATTCGCTATCGTCTTTCCAAGTATGGTTTGGGTGAGGATGATAGTGTTGATGAATAGCTGATTCCTGATTAGTTGAACAGGTTTTGAAGAGAAGGTCTCTTATGAAGGACACATAAGCGTCCCGCCGATTGTCACATTTTGTTTTAAAATGAATTTGGCATTAAAATTGTAATCATCTAGCCGTTAGATCTAGATTGCATGTTCTCTCGGTAGGAGACATCCGTGAAGTGCCCACAAAATCAAAAAGGTTTTACCCTTATTGAACTATTGATAGTTGTCGCAATTATCGGTATCCTCGCAGCCATTGCTATCCCTCTATTTAGTGCCTACAAACAAAAAACTTACAACTCGGCAGCAACAGCAGATTTGCACCACGCCAAAATTGCCTTAGAGGCATTCCACTACGATCATACTTACTACCCTTATTAGGTAGAGAAGCTTTTGTGTGAGTGACCAATATTGTCACTTATGATGTCACATTATGTCCATTTTGACGAGGCAACTGGAAATCCTCTTTTAACAACATTCATACTAAACACCTTAATTTATGGTGTTTAACTTTTTTCTCGCACAATGGCACGGCACTTGCTGCTACAGTTGATCACCTTATGAAGTTAACGCTAATCAACCTGGACGCTGTGTCCACATTCAAAAAGGAGAATAATTATGCTTAAAAAGTTCAGAAAGTCTGAAAAGGGTTTTACCCTGATCGAGCTGCTGATCGTTGTTGCGATCATCGGTATCCTCGCTGCAATTGCTATCCCGCAGTTCGCTTCCTATCGTCAGAAGGCGTATAACTCTGCAGCTCAAGCTGATGTTAAGAATGCCAAGACAGCTTTGGAGTCGTATTTCGCTGACGCCCAAAACTATCCTTATTAATTTAAACTTTTACCAAGAATTTGGAGGATAATATGAAAAAAATAGTAATTTTAAGCGCAATTATTATGGTTTTTTCCTGTGGTGTAGCCTTTGCGGCTTATGATGCAGATACGAAAACTTGTGGCACCAGCCCCAACTCCCTCGATATCCAACTGTCTAACAAAGTCTCCATGGAGTATACTGAAGCAACTACCGGCGATGGTCTTGGCTATGTCATCGGTGCGTCCCATTCGAGCGGCACCCGCACTTATGGTTCCTCTTCCGGTGATGCCAAAATTTTCTGGACAGAGTCTTTGCAAGCAACCCTGCCAGCAGCACCAACAGGTACGGCAAGTGCTGGTTTTACTTGGACGGCCCTTTAAGTAAGGTCTTTTTATCTCTGATCTAAACGACGGGGTGCGATTATTTGCACCCCGTTTTTTTTTGGACTAAAATATGCTAGCATAAAGACATGTTGCCAATTATTCTAATGACAATGCGCTGTTTTCTGCGCGACCGTATCCTCTTTGCGTTGCTTGGCGCTGCCGGTTTACTGCTGCTACTGATACCAGCCATGAGCAGTTTTTCCATGCGTCAGGTTCAGGAGCTCTCAATCACCCTGTCGCTTTCCGCGAACTCGTTTTTGCTGCTGATCCTGGCAACTTTACTCGGTTCTGCCTCGGTCTGGGGTGACATTGAACGTCGTTACACGGCGGGGTTGCTTGGTTTGCCCCTTTCGCGCCGCTCTTACCTGCTTGGCAAATTTACCGGCATCGCTGTTTTCCTTCTGGCTTGTTGTGCAATCCTGGCTGTTGCCGGGCTGGCTGTGATTGCCATTGCCAAATCACAGTACCCGGCAGCCAGTGACCCACAATGGTGGGTTATTCTTCTCGCCTCGGCCATGATTGGCCTGAAATACGTACTTTTGGCAGCCTTTGCCATGTTTTTCTCGACCTTGAGTACCTCTTTTTTTCTGCCAATATTTGGCACCCTCGGAGTTTATTTTGCAGGCACGGCTTCTCAGGAAGTTTTTGAATACCTCAACAGTGATATTGCCGAAAATCTTTCTCCCCTGGTGAAAAGTTGCGCCGAAGCCTTCTACTATATACTGCCAAATTTTTCGGCTTTTGACCTTAAAGTTCAGGCTGTTTACGGACTGCCGCTGGATGCCATGAGTTTGTTAGGTACCCTGCTGTATTTTCTGGCTTATCTTGCTGTGTTACTCACTCTGTCGGTATGGTTATTCGAACGCCGGGATCTATAATGAAGCGGAGTCTCTTCCTGGCACTTTTGATTCTTGTTCTGATCTCGGTAACCCGATTTCAGGTCGACTGGCTTGCCGAGAGGCCGATTGCGGTGAAACTCGGCTATACGCCTGCGGCAGAGGTTCAACGTCTGTTAGCTGGGGAACATCGTTTGGCCCTAAGTGAAATGTCAGTCATCCGCGTTCTATTTTATTTCGGCTCTCTAGTAGATAAATGGCGGAATCAGATCATGTTGCCGCCTGAATATTTCAACATGTATAAAACCGTTGAAACAGCGGTGAAACTCGACCCCTACAATATGGACGCCTACTACTTCGCACAGAGCGCTTTTACCTGGGAAGTTGGTCGAGCCCGTGAAGTTAATGCCCTGCTCGACTACGGCATGAAATATCGCACCGATGACTGGTATCTGCCGTACTTTGCAGGTTTCAACGCTGCATTTTTCTTGCAGGATTATAAACAGGCGGCTCAGTATATGGAACGTGCCGCACAATTGTCCGGTAACCCTCTCTTTGCCAAGCTGGCATCACGTTATTTTTACGAATCTGGTCGTACACAACTCGGAATTGCTTACCTGCAGGGGATGGTTGAACAGGAACGAGATCCTCAACAAAAACGTGCATACAAGCTTCGTCTGGACGCATTGGTGGTAACCCGCACGATAGAAGATGCCCTGAGCGAGTGGCGACAAGACCATGACAAAGATCCGCAAAATATTGCTGAGCTATACTCGGCTGGTTTGTTGGCGCAGATACCGGAGGATCCCTATGGTGGTGAGTTCTTTATCGATGAAGAGGGAAAGGTCCGTACGACCAGCAAGTTTGCTCTGGCACGACCAGTTGAAAATACACAGCAGCAGACCTTGGATGAAATACCAGAGGCTAAAGAGTAATGAACGCGATTGAAATTAAAGGTTTAAGTAAAACCTATCGTGGTAAACGTGGAGCTCGGGTTGAGGCTTTGGTTGATCTTAATCTCGATGTCAAGGCCGGCGAAGTGTTCGGATTCCTTGGCCCCAATGGTGCCGGCAAGAGTACCACTATTAAGCTTTTAACTGGGCAGCTGCGTTTGAATAGTGGTTGTGCGATGCTTTTTGGGGTGCAGGTCAGCGACCCTGATGCACGCCTCAGACTCGGTTATTTGCCTGAAAATCCTTCTTTGCATGGTCATATGAATGCTTGGGAACATCTGCGTTTTGTTGGTCAGATCCATGGTCTGGATGCACAGAGGATCAAGCGCGACAGTCAGCAGATTCTCGAACTTCTTGAATTGGATAAAGACGCAAAGAGACCTGTGAAAGGCTACAGCAAGGGCATGACGCAACGTCTCGCTCTTGCTGTAGCCTTGTTGCCTGATCCTGATCTGTTAATTCTTGATGAGCCGATGAGTGGCCTCGATCCATTGGGACGGGCCTTGGTCAAGGACATCATCCGGGATGCGAAAGGGCGGGGTAAGACAGTTTTCTTTAGCACTCATATCACTTCAGACATCGAGGCGGTTTGCGATCGGATCGGTATAGTTGTGCGCGGCCGTCTATGTGCTCTCGAGAATGTCGCAGAGCTCTTGCGTGAAGGTGTCGAGGGTTATCTGGTACGTTATGCCGATAAACTCGGTTGCCAACATGAAGACTTGATCGTCCGAGATCGACTACGCGAACGACTCGATTCGCTCCTTGCTTCCGGAGCAACCCTGGATGCTATTGAACCGCATCGTCGGGATATGGAAGCCTACTTCCTGCAAACAGTCAAGGATGCTGAGGCGTGTTTAAGCTAGGGCGTCGTTACGAAATAATTCTGATTGCTTTCGTGGTTTTGACGCTGTTCTACCCGATGCTTTTTGCCGGTGAGAACTCTGTGGACGACTGGAGGATGCTGCAGAATCAATCCTCCGGCGAACTTGATCTGCTGGCTCTGTTCAAACCGGGTGGTGGGTTTTATTATCGACCCTTGCTGATGCTTACCTTCTGGGTCGATAAGTTCCTATGGGATCAGAGCCTTGGTTTCATGCATCTGGAAAACATTCTGCTGCATATGCTTAATGCGATCCTGGTCTATTTTGTTGCCAGGGCCATGGCGCAACGCTTGCATGTTGAGCATTATCTCTTTCCCCTGTTGTCAGGCCTGTTGTTTGCCATCCATCCCATCACCACAGAATCGGTTAACTGGATCTCTGGACGAACTGACCTGTTAACCACAAGTTTTGTGTTGCTTACGACTCTGGCGATCATTAAGTCTTCAGCCCACAAAAGTTATCTTTGGGCCTTCGTTGGCTCCTTGCTATTCGTGGCGGCTGTAATATCTAAGGAAGTGAGCCTTTTTTTCTTCCCTGTGGCAGTCTTGCTTTTCTGGTGGCATGGCCGTCAGCGGCGATATGCGGCGTTGGCATCGCTCTGTTTTAGCAGCCCGTTTCTCCTTGGGGGACTGGCCTATCTGTACAGTCGACTTCTGACCGCTTCTACCCGTACCTTTGCTGCAACTGATCTGCTCCGAAACTGGCATTACGATCTTTATGACACGATCAGGGTGTCATTCAAGGTGTTTGGTTTCTATGTCAAGAAGCTCTTCGTGCCGGTGCCGTTGAATTTTGCCATCCGCGATGTGTCGGAAGTTTATGTCCTGGTTGGGATCGCGGCCATGGCTCTATCCGTCTATCTGATCCAGAGAAGAGTCGTGACCTTCTGGCCTTTTGCCATTTCATTTTACCTGATTCTTCCGGCAATTTTGATAGCCTTGACCAGTGTTGCCTGGACGCCAATTGCAGAGCGATATATTTACCTCTCTTCGGCCTTTGTTGTTATCGGTTTGGTTCCATATCTATTGCGTTTAGGTCAACTTTTGCCTTTACGTGCAGCTGTCTTCGGTCTGCTGCTTCTACTTGCTTCAGCAACAGCGGTGACAGCGCATCGGAACTACCTCTGGCTGGATAATGAGCGTTTATATGCTGATACCAAGCAAAAGAGCCCCAACTTTTCGGCCATCGATAATGAACTTGGTATTGCCCTGATGAAAAGTGGTGAGTTGGACAAGGCCAGAGAAGTTTTGCAAGCAGCGATCGTGGCTGGCAAGGGTGAAGAGAACCCGTTGATTTATGTGAATTTGGCAAGCGCTTATCAACGGGCTGATGATTATGACAATGCTGAAAGAATCTTTGCGAGCTATATTGAAAAAAATGGCTACGATAATCGGGATATCCTGGCCAATTATGCTCGTCTCATGGAACGCAAGTTTGTTGTAAAGGATCAGCCATCGGAGAAGGTTTTGCTGGATGTTGAGAAGTTGATAAACCTTTACCGGAAAAGCTATGCTCTGAGTCGAGATTCTTTTGCCCTTTATCGGGTCGGGCAGCTTGAACTTTGGCTTGGTAATGACAAGGCTGCTGCTGAGGCTTTTACCGAGGTTGTGGCTAATGCTCCGCAAGATGTTTACTATCGACCAGCTGCAGAAAAACTTGCTGATCGTCTGCACAACAAAGGTTCGGATTAATCATGTTGCCTTACCTGCTTGTCTTACGGCCACACCAATGGCTAAAAAATCTCATGCTGTTTTTCCCGCCATTTCTTGGCGGTGTACTCTTTACTCCGGGGTTTTTCCAAAAGGGCTTATTGCCTTTTGCGGTTTTCTGCATCGCCTCTAGTGCGACCTACATCTTCAATGACATCAGGGATCAGGAGCAAGATCGTGTCCATCCGAAAAAGCAGCACCGGCCGATAGCTAGCGGTGCTGTGGCTGTAAGCCATGCTGCGGTTTTCGGAATTGTGCTCTTTGTTGCTTCGATTCTTTTGTCCCTTAAACTTCCGATGGCGTTCCTGGCGTGGTTGATGGCTTATCTTGGCCTGTCTTTTGCTTATTCATCTGTTCTGAAGGATCAACCGATTTTCGATATCTTTTGTGTTGCATCCGGGTTTGTCTTTCGCCTGTTTGCCGGTGGAGCCGCTTTTGATGTCAAGGTGTCGGATTGGCTCTTCTTGAGTGTACTGTTGCTCGCGCTATTCTTGAGCGCTGGCAAACGGCTCGGTGAGAAGAAAATGCTTGGTGATTCTTCAGGGCAGCATCGCAAATCACTCGATGCCTATCCAGACGGCACCCTGGATGGCTTCATGTATATGTCCGGCGCTGCGGTTCTCGTCACCTACACAATGTATGTGATCACCATGCACAAACTGGTATTTACCGTGCCGCTCTGTTGTTTTGGGCTGTTTCGTTATATGATGATTGTTAAACGTGGGGGCAGTGGAGATCCAACTGATTCCCTTCTTAAAGACCCGGTGTTGTTTATGGTAGGGGTGCTTTGGGTGGTGATGGTTGGGTTTGCAACGTATTTCAAGGTCTAACAATCTGGCACCAATGACGAGGGTTGGTTTTTTGAGACAAACAATTTTGACATGGATATACAAAGCGTTTCCTTTTGATCTCAAAGGGGATTGCCAGTGCTTTGCGTCTCGTTCAGAGCCGATTAAGGTTTCGTGTGTTATCAACTTTTACGGGCGCCTTGATCTGCTTTCAGGGATATTGCATTCACTGGCCCAGCAGGACTATCCACGTGAATCCTTTGAAGTCGTTCTAGTGGAAGACCAGGGCGGGACGGATGCTGGTCGTAAAATGTGCGAGGCTTTTTCAGAACAACTGCAGGTTGTTTATCGTCCCCTGGATAAAAACTTTGGTAAGATGGGCTATTCGCGGAATTTCGGTCTGGCACAGACAGTTGGCGAGATTGTCCTCTTTTTGGATGATGATACGGTTCTGCTTCAATCAGGCTTTCTTAACTGCCTGGCTTCAGAGTTTGCGAATCGACCTCAAGCCGATGCAATTATCCCTCATGGCTTTGCCAGCTTTGCATTGGTCGAAGACCGGTATGATTTTCATGATCCGTACTTTATGACCAGTCGCTGTATGGCTTACCGACGTAATGTCCTGGAAGAGTTGGGTGGATTTATGTCGCATTTTGTCGGCCAGGAGGATGTTGAATTCGTTATACGTTTCACTATGGCTGGCAAAAAAGCTGAACAGTGCTCTTCGCTGGAGTATTATCATCCCCCTTTGCTCGTGCCGAATGCCAACAAGTCTATGGCTGTTGGGGCTTCTTTTTATCAGTTGAAAGGTAGATACCCGTTTCTGGTATGGCTTTTGGTGATTGTCAATTGCAGCCGTCATGCTTCTCTTCTGCTCTTTCCTGCTCGTCATCATAAGGAGATGGGACGTTTTGGTTTGGGAGTTATAAAGGGTGTTTGGGCGTGTATGATAGGCAAGAAAGAATTTAAATACTCATGATTGTGTCAATGGCCAATTTGACTAAAGGCAAAAAGCTATATTGGGGCAGCCCACTTTGAAAAAGACATTTTATTCCCCTGAGTCTCAGCTGAGGCAGCCAAGTATTCTAATTCGTGAAATGCTCTCTGATCTGTTTGCTTCACGCGGGCTTGCCTGGCGTTTGTTCGTGCGCAATATCAGTGCTCAGTACCGACAATCCATTCTCGGCTATCTCTGGGCTTTTTTACCACCTCTCTTCTCTATGGCGATTTGGGTTCTCCTTAACTCGCAAAAGATTATCAACATCGATGATCCGGGAATGCCCTATCCCCTGTTTGTTCTCACTGGGACAGTGCTTTGGCAAACTTTTGTCGATGCAATCAACAGCCCGTTAAAGCTCGTAACTGAATCAAAAGAGATGTTGGCAAAAATCAACTTTCCACGTGAAGCATTGATACTCGCCGGTCTTCTTGAAGTCATTTTTAACTTTTTCATCCGCATCCTCTTATTGGTGGCAATCTTTGTGTGGTATCGGACCCCTGTGACGGGAACAGCAGGTTTAGCCTTTTTAGGTGTGCTGGTTCTAATCGTTTTGGGTCTCATGATTGGTATCCTCCTTACCCCTCTCGGTGTGCTTTATAACGATGTTGGCCGTACCATCGCAATTTTTACCCAGTTCTGGTTCTTTTTAACGCCAGTTATCTATCCTATGCCAAAGGAGGGTATTGTTGCTCTGATAGTGCAATACAACCCAGTAACGCCAGTGTTGGTAAGTGTTCGCGAATGGTTGATTCTTGGTAGCTCCTCTCAGTTGATGGGGTTTTGTGTCGTTTCTTTTGTCTCAGTGGGTTTCCTCTTACTCGGTTGGGTTCTCTACCGTATTGCCATGCCGCATCTGATTGCGCGGATTAGTGCTTAAGGCCGGATGTTTATGAGTGACGAAGTACTAATCAAGGTTGATAATGTTTCAAAGAAGTTCTGTCGCACACTGAAGCGTTCGCTCTGGTACGGGATTCAGGATGTGACCAGTGAAATTTTGTGCCGCCAAGGAGGGCAGGATGAGTTGCGTCCTGGCGAATTCTGGGCAACCAACGATGTGTCTTTTGAACTTCGTCGCGGAGAATGCTTGGGGTTGATTGGTCGAAATGGTGCAGGAAAGACTACGCTGCTCAGGATGCTCAATGGCCTCATAAAACCAGATAAAGGTCAGATAGAGATGTGTGGGCGAGTCGGATCTTTGATTGCACTAGGTGCGGGTTTTAATCCGGTTTTGACTGGGCGGGAGAATATTTATGTGAACGGGTCTGTCCTTGGTTTGAGGAAGAGGGAGATTGATAGCAAGCTTGAAGAGATTATTGATTTTGCTGAGATAGAGGAGTTTGTTGATTCTCCGGTGCAGACTTATTCTTCTGGGATGCAGGTTAGGTTGGGGTTCGCGGTGGCGACTGCGCTTGAGCCGGATGTTTTGTTGCTTGATGAAGTTTTGGCTGTTGGGGACGCAGCCTTTAGGAATAAATGCTACAACAGAATTGGGGAGCGTAGGAAAAAAACAGGGGTTATTTTAGTGAGTCACAATATGGACCAAGTTGGCCAGTTCTGCAACAGGGTTGTTGTCCTCTCCAGAGGAAAGTCCATTTTCGATGGAGATTCTGTTGGGGGTATTGGGGCATATGGAAACCTGTCCACATGTGATGATGACAGTGATGTTCAAGTATTTGAAAACATTAAGTTTCCCATCTTTAACGTAAAGATAAAATTGGCTGAAAGTCGAGTGATGTATGGAGAAGAGGTTAAGTTTAGAATTGATATTTATTCAGAACAAGTGGTTTCAAAAACGACGCTGAAAATTGTGTTTTACGACCAGCAACATCACCCGTGTATGGAGTGGAATAGTGCTAAAGTAGGATGTGAAACGTCCTTGAAAAAAGGCAAGAACACATTTCAAATTGATCTGGGACCTATGATTGTGAAGACGGGAAAATATCGTCTTAGTGTAGTATTAAACGACGAATTTGATATTGCCATGTTGGTTTGGTCCTATAAAAAACACGAAATTTTTATAGATGGAATAACAAACTCTGGCCCGACTATGGTTTTAAATTCAAACTTAAAGCGGTGTACGGATAAAAATACATAAAGAAAACCCAACCTGTTTGTCCTAAAGTGTTTCTGAACTGAGAAAAGGCTGCCTAGATGAAGAATATTCTTCTTATTAATACCTCCTTTAGAGAAAACTGTTTGTCTGAATATAGTTCCTTCGGCCCACCTATGGGTCTTCTTGCAATTTCATCAGCGTTGCAGGAGAAAGGTTTCTCTGTAGAAATTATAGATCCTCAATTAAATGGTAACTATTTGGACACGTTGAGTGAAGCCCTGAACAAGCCTCTTTTGTTTATAGGGATGTCTTCTTACTTAGGAGAAAACGTCCAGCATGCGGTTGCTTTATCAAAGTTTATAAAAAACAAGAAACCCGATTTGCCCATAGTTTTAGGTGGCCCTTTAGCCACATCAATTCCTGAGGTCTTGTTCGACCAGATGTTTGTTGACTACATTGTTATGGGGTCTGGAGAGGAAACAATTGTAGAGCTTGCCAATGCCTTGAGGTCGTCTTGTTCGCCTGTTGATCTGCCATATATAAGCTACAAGTGTAACGGTAAATTAGTTGTTGGCGAGATACCTGTCTTTTCCGGGGAACTTGATGGTCTTCCCCAACCAGCCCTTGAAGATTGGGAAGAGGGAATTAAAAAACTTGGAAGAATTCCATTGATTACGTCAAGAGGGTGTGATCGTGGGTGCTCGTTTTGTTACAATACCTTTACTGGGAAAAGAGCTTATTATCTTCGTTCGCCAGAAAATGTAATAAGTGAAATGGAGCGTTGGTCGAGTTATTTCAAAATTAATCAATTTGAATTTTACGATGATAACTTTCTTTTGGATTCACAGAGAGCTCTGACGATTTTGGACGAAATGGAAAGACGTAAATGGAGTGTGAATAGACTGTTTGGTCATCTAGATGAGTTCGACAAGGTTGCACCGGAGCAACTTGCCGGAACCGTCAATTTGCTGGTTATGTGTATTGAATCAGCATCTCCTCACATTCAGAAAATTTTAAACAAAAAGATCGACATTGAGAAAGCTCTTGGTCTCATTGTGAGAGTTACTGACCAGAAAATTAAATTTCTCACAGCATTTATGTTTGGCATCCCAAGCGAGTCAGACGAGGACATTCGACTCAGTATTGAGCTTGCGGATCGCATTAGAAAGATCGATGCTTCAAATACATCAATGTGTTATATCTACGCGCCGCAGCCTAAAGATGCCATTGTGAGGCGTTTGGGGCCCAACAATATTATTGATTTCTCCCTTGATGCGGTGTCTAGCGTAGAGGTGGTTCCCGTTCCTCCTGACAATAAGCTCGATTTACGCTTGCGTCCTTGGATGAACAAAGAAGATCAAACGTTCTATTTGGATTTTGTTCTCGTTTGGCAGCATTATTTCGCAGGTTTTCAGGCTGTAAGTTTTGATCCTCAAAGTGTCTTTGACAAAAGCGACCGCATAGCTTCCCTGTTTAAAGACATCTCTCCACCAAAGAATTCTTCAAACATCTTTAGTATGAAAAGCCTTAAGGCTAAAATCTATAATGCTTGGAATAGTTTTGCCAGGTTTTGACTGACCTTACTCAATTAAAGAAAGTCAATTGAGGTGTTTTGTCCTGTTTCGTACATACTCTGAACTGTAAAGGTGATGGTGAAAAATGTTGAATTATTTTAAAGGCGAATGGAGCTCAAGAACCCCAAATGTCAAAAGTTTGAACTCCTTCTTATCTTTGGGGAAGCCACTCTGCTTATATGATTTAGGTGCGAGTGGCGGGACTCCTCCCCCTTTTTGCTGGATTGCAGACGGCCTCTTGCTGGTCAATTTTGAGCCTGATTCACGGGCGAGCTTGGTGGAAGGGAGAAGGAACTACAACATTGCGATTGGTCCCAGTGAAATGAGGACGCTCTATATTAATTATCGCCAAACAACCTCGTCTCTGCTTCCCCCATGTAAGGAGGTCGTTAACCGGTACGATTTCAGCGCTTTTCCCGAAGGCCAGAAAATATTTGAAACAGTCTCTCAGGTTGAAATAGAAACGCTTGGGCTAGATCAAGCCATTACTGAATTTGAGATACCTCCTCCCGATTTTCTCAAGATTGATGTTCAGGGTTTGACTTATGAAGTTCTGGAGACTGCTAGAGACGTTTTGTCACAATCTGTTCTAGGTCTTCAGGTCGAGGCTGAGTTTATTGAAACGTATAGTGGCCAAAAAACGTTTAGCGCTATCCATGATTTTCTAACAGAATATGATTTTGAGATTTTTAGACTATCGCATCTTTGCCAGTGGAAGTATTTAACATCTAAGCCTCTAAAAATGCGTACAGGGCAGGACGTATATTGCGATTTTTTATACCTCAGAAGTCTTCGCCATGTTGATCGTTACCCTGAGTTCTGGACATCTGACAGGATTGTTCAGTATTTGAAGATTTGCCTTTTGTATGATTTGACAGATACTGCCGCAGCATTTCTTGATAAGTTTATTGAAAAAGGGTTAATAGATACCTCTTCGAGTTGCGATCTGGAAAAACTTATTGTTTCTTGGGGGGGGGCTTTGGATTACTTTTATCACCCCTCCAAGTCAGTAGCAATGAGGAAGAAACTGTTTCAAGATGCTTGCATCCTTATGCTTAAGTCTTTACTCCCTGTTTTTGTATACAGTAAAATTGTCCACTTGTATAATAAAATGGCAGTGAGGTCCTAGACGAAACATATTTACATGTTCTGTGAAAGCTGCCGAATCCTTCATGTTGATGACCTCTGACGTGTAAGAAGGTAAACATAATCTGTTCTCATTGTACCTAGAAGATGATGCAGTATGGAAGCCTGCGTTGCAACAAGCGGTTTTTCGTGAGTCTTTAGCGTGGCTATAAAAATATGTTGCAACAGTCGAGTTTGGTTATTATTCCTTAGGCGAACTGAACTTGTAGCGAATGTCTACGGCTATGAGACATTCCCCGAAACGGTGTGCTGTTGGGAGAATCACACTTACAACTGTCAACTTGACAGGGAAACTTAAGTACTTATGATGCTATTCAGCAAGCCCTACTTATGATTCTTGTTGTTTCGACTCTACATAAACGCGAAGAAGATAAGTTGTTTTTTCGTCAACTTCGTAGCTTGGTTTATCCCGAGAGTGTTCTGGTCTGGGGGGGGAGTTATTGTGATATCTCACTTCATTGGGATCTTGGAAAAGAAAAATACAATTCAGATAACTGCATTCCCGAAAGGGTTCTTGATTGTATTGATCTCGCTAAGTATGAGCGGCGCTTGACAGAATTGAATGGCATCTCATACGAATATATGGATGCAAATGAAATAATTAACCGACATGCTTTATTGTCCTATGATTTTTTGAATAAATATAAACCCAGGCTGGTCATGGCTTTAAACCCGTTGATTCCACATACGGGAATCCCGTTTGACCTTGCTAAAGTTATGGGGGTTAACGTCCTTACCTTTGAAAGAGGACATATCCCCGGGTCATTTCTGGTCGATAAGGGCGGCTATGGAGGCTTTAGTGAGTTGAGTCAGCTGAGCTTAAGCGCACTTATCTCTAAACACGATAAGGAAAAATATAGGCACTTAGGCAACTCGATTGTTCAAAAACAAAAAGAAAGCAGTAATGAGCGTGGTGCAACCATCACGAAACGCCACGATTTTTCTATAAGTAATTTTTTAGAAGGTACTTCAAAAGATCTACGTGTACTCGTCATCGGGATGGCAGATATAAATACTGCAATGATTCCTTGTGATCATCCAGATCGTTTCATAAATAGCCCTGGTTTTTCAAGCTCACTTGCTCTAGTTCATGAAGTGAGCAAACTACATGAAGGTGTGACTTTTTACAAACCACATCCGAATACATACCACTTAATTAAACAGCAAGAAATAGGCGAAAATATATTCATAACGACTGACAATGTTGAAGAATTGATAAGTGCGTGTGATGTCATTGTCCTAAATGGATCAAGTCTTGAATTTGCTTCTCTGGTCAAGGAAAAGCCGACTATCCTCTGTGGTAAGACATTAATGTCAGGCAAGGATATATGCTATGAAGCTTACCACAATAAAGACCTGCCAAAAGCGATGGAATATTGTCTCAAAAGATTTGAATTCGAAAAAAAGAATGACAATTTCAAAACATATTGTGGGTGGTTATATGAAAATGCCTATATTTTACCAAATGTTAATAATTGGCCCTCTGAAGTTATTCGTGAGATTGTCGCTCAGGAAAATATTGATAACCATAAGTTATTAATAGAATCAGGGACTCCATATGAGTCTGTTTCAGAATGTCTAGAAAAAGATGTAGTTTTGGCTGTCCTTGATTTTGATCATACTCTTTTGTTAGGCAATTCAACTGAGCTGTATATCTCTAATGCAAAGCCGCGATTGTTAGCTGAGATCATCGATAAAACTGTTGCAAGAGTTAGTAGACGGTTGTCATCAAGGTTACCAGATCGTGCACGTGTTTTAGCCATCTCCATCCTATTGCCATGGTCAATCCTGTTTTGGAGGAAGTCTGCCGATAAAATTAGTCGCGAAAGGTTAAATTGGCCGCTCTGGGAAGCTGTAAATGCTAAAGTAGGTGATCGTATTATAATTGTGTCGAATGGCTTTAGTGTATTGATCTCACCTTTGCTAAAAAGGTGTGCTTGTCTTGGATATAAATACCCATCTCTTATTGCATCTGATTTGTTACCAGGTGGTCGAGATATTAGAACAGAAGGAAAGGTCTCAGCCATTGAAAAGAACTATCCTGATGTTGAATGGAGGAAGGCCGTAGGCGTTACGGATTCACTTGAGGACCTAGACCTTCTCGAGAAATCTGGGCAAAGTGTTTTAACTCGTTGGAACGAACCACGGATGAAGGCGACCCTGGGGTATTTCCCTTTTCGTTACGTCTCGCAAGGGAAATACCCTGCTCATGAGTATGTTTCTGGCCAAATTTTTGGACAAGATTTAATAATTTGGCTTGTTCTTTTTGTAAAAGAACTTCCGGATTTATTCCCAGTTTTTTTGTTTTTCGTTTCTTTTTATGCAATATACGAAATTGGTTACTATGAAAATGATATAAAAGCCTCCAGAGAAGAAACGACCCCAACTTTGTCAGGCTCCCAGGGTCATTTTGAATGCTATTCAATAAATATTTATGGTTGGTTGACGGCATTAATTACAAGTGGCGCAGGTTTTGTGCTTTTAAACATTAATCAAGCCTACCTGTCTTTTCTGTTGTGGATGATTTTTCTAGTTTTCTTAAGGGTGGTTTTTTTTACATATAATAGTAAGCCACCTGAAAAACGTATCCCATATTATATCCTCCTGCAATTTTTAAAAAACTATGGGGGACTTGTTGTCTTAATTCCAACGACAACGGGTTTGATTCTTGCTCTGTCACACTTGTTTCAGCATACAGTTGTTTATATAATTTATCGTTGTGGGGGAGATAAGACGAAATTTAAAAGGGCTCTCAATCGCTTGATCTTTTTCTGCCTGGGATCTGTGTGTTTGTATTTTTCAGGAATTAGCCAGCCAATAGCGTATTTCGCTGTCGCGTTGGTTTGGTTACTCTACCAGGTAATCATTACTGATTTAGGGCTTAGTCGCTGGTCCGCTCAGTCAATATTGAGGAAGCTATTCAGCTTGTGTCGAAATTTTACGCAACAATTAATTCAATCCTCTTTTAAAGTACGCCGTTAGTAAATTCCAGGGGGGCGATTCTGGAAATAATTCATTGCGGTTAAGTAATAAAAAGAGAGCCCTTTGCGGTTGCTATTTCAAATCTATATAGAGATGATGAGTGATGAGTTTTAGCATAAAGTGAAAAATAATTTAGATAAAGGAAATCACTTAAGTGACGTTGTTATTGTTGCCAGAATGCCAGGAACGGGTATCTCCGGTGGCCGATACCACGCACTCATTATGGCTGAGGCGTTAGCTGAACAAGGAGTAGACGTTTGCCTGTGGGTCGATTGTTACCCAAGTTTTTTTGCAGAATTCAGTGATTTCCCCTGCCACGATGAGATAGTTCTCCATGTAGATCCGATGTTTACTAACCCGCCAGATGTTAATCCCAACCTGGTTGTTGTTGTCCCACACATGACAAGGTTGGATAAAATGTATTTTTCTGCAATCAATTTTACCCAGAGAAAAGCAGCTTATCTTGCATTGCTGAACTTTGAGTCTCCTAATTGGTTTAACTCTCTATCGCCTGTTCCTAAAAAAGAGTGTTTGTGGAATGGCTGGAGACTCTGTGCTCGCTATGCAGACGCAATTATCTCAAGTACAAAAGAAAGTGAAAAGTGGGCTCGACGCTATTATGGAAGGTTGGCAGGAAATGCACTTTTCCCCTACTTGTATCCACCTGTAAATGAATATGCTTTGCAGAAATCAAGGACGAGTGACACCTCTAAAGTTGAAATAGTGTGTATTACAAGATTTAACCAAGAGTCTTCACATAAAGGCGCCAAAGAACTCGCCGAGGCTATAAATGAGCGCTGGAGAGGTCGTAAACTTAATATAATTTGTGGTCATCCGCCCGAAGGTGTTTTCTGGCAGCAAATTCTGGCTGTGTCGAAAAAGCATGGTGTTGAAGTCCAATCCCATTGCAGAGTCAGTGAGGTGACAAAGTTTGAGTTGCTTCGCAAGGCGTCATTGTTGGTTTTCTTTACCCAGTTTGAAGGATATGGGTACCCGCCTGTTGAAGCTATCTGGTCACGAACACCAGTAATTTGTAGCGATTTGCCAGTGTTGAGAGAGGTCATTAAGGGTGTAGGTCATTATGTCACCATGTCCCGAGATCTGGATTTAGGGGACGAAATTGAAAAGGTTTTGGAGCAACAAGGCATTACTCTAGCGGAGGCTCAAATAGTCATGCAAACAACCAGTATAAAAGCATTCGGTACTAAGCTGGGGTCAGTTTATGATCAACTTGTCAAAACTGGTCATCCTGTTGTTTTGAACTCTAATAAAACGGTTACTTTTAAAATATGCCATGCTGCTTCTTATCTTTTCCAGTTCTGTGTAATGGGTTGCTCTTGCCTGAGAAGTTTAATAAAAGGCACACATGATAGATAGCTTCTTATAAATTAATTTGAGGGTAAAATGTTCTCAGCGTATATCAATAATGAGACATCGTGGCGGCCGATTCTAAAGCATAAAGTTTTTATTGAGTCTTTGGAATGGATACATAAAAAATCAGCTTTGGTCGGTTTTGGTGATTATCTGTTTGATCAGTCTGGCTGGTATGCAAATGTTCATGGGTATGAAACTCAGGATCTGTCACGGTGTTGCTGGGAGAATCACAAGCATACGGTAGATATCCAATATCTGATTTCTGGTAGTGAGTGTATCCACTGGATAGATACGGATCGGTTAGGACCTCCGGTACGCTACCTGGTTGAAAAGGATAGGGAAGAGTTTGCACTACCTTTAGAGGAAGTTTCACGAGTCGTGATGCTCTCTGGTATGTTTGCTATCTTTATGCCCGGTGATGCACATTGTCCAAAAATTGTTTCGGGAGAGCCGGAGATAATTAAAAAGGTTGTCGTAAAAATTCCGATTGATTTGCTCGGTAAATGATTGATGGCTGTACGACTTGGCCATTAGAACTCTTCACGTTAAGGCTTGTGAGATGAATCTTGATTTTAATGGAAAGACAGTCCTCGTTACCGGTGCTACGAAAGGGATTGGTGCTGCAATAGCCTCTGGATTTGAGTCTCTTGGAGCCTCGCTGATATTGACTGGGACCTTGCAAGAACAAGTTGACGCGTTAAATGAGGAAAATAAGTGTTCTGGTAAAGACAATGTTAAATGGGTTCAGGTGGATTTCTCATGTGATAAGTCGACAGATTTATTTCTTGGGAAAATTGAGGATGGTCCACAAATTCATGTGTTGATCAATAATGCAGGGGCAAACCTTATTCGTCCGATTGACCAGGTTTCTGCAGACGATCTTGATTACCTGCTGTCCATAAACCTCCGGGCACCATTATTGCTCTGCAAATCGGTGAGCCTGAACATGAAGAAAAACTCTTACGGCCGCATCGTCAACATTGCTTCGATCTGGAGCATCATTACAAAGTCTGGGCGAGCAATGTATTCAGCAACCAAGAGTGGCCTTGTAGGTATGACTAGGGCTACTGCGGTCGATTTGGCTCCGCACGGCATTCTCGTTAACGCTGTATCGCCTGGATTTACCGACACGGAATTGACCGCAAAAACCCTTACTACTGATGAACGTGAACAACTCTTTCAACAGGTTCCTTTGGGGCGTTTTGCGACCCCCGAAGAAATTTCAAAAGCAGTATTGTTTCTGGCTAGCGATCTAAATACCTACATAACCGGACAGAATCTGGTGGTTGATGGAGGTTTTGTATGTGTTTGAAAAGTATGACTGTACAATCTATAAAGCATCCATACAATGTCCTGTTTGTCGATGATTTTGTACCTCGTCTGACAGAACATATTGAACATGGTGATGTGGTTGTCGTTGATGCAAAGGTGTTGGAAATCTATAAAGACAGACTTTTGCACATGCTCAAGGAAGTGCATTATATTATTATTGAATCATCAGAAAAAAAGAAGAGTTATCAAGGTGTTGAGCCTTTCATCAAAGAACTCATAGAAATTGGCTTTCGAAAGAACAATCGCTTAATTGCGATCGGTGGTGGTGTTGTTCAAGACATAACAGCATTTACATCCTCAATCCTCTTTCGCGGCGTCGACTGGTTTTTTTACCCAACAACCCTTCTGGCACAATGTGACAGCTGTATCGGAAGTAAAACCTCCATTAATTTCGGAGATTATAAAAACCAGTTGGGAGGGTTTTATCCCCCAAGGGAAATTGTCATCGATGTGAACTTTCTGGATACTTTGACGTCGCTTGATTTTCGCTCTGGAATGGGGGAGATGCTCCATTATTACCTGGTTTCAGGGGAAGTGGATTTCCAGCGGATGTCGCACGAGTACGCCCTTGCCTTTAAAGATAAATCTGTGCTGTGTGAATTGGTTTACCACAGCCTGGAAATCAAGAAGGGTTATGTGGAAAGGGATGAATTCGATCAAGGCCCGCGTAATATTTTCAATTATGGACATTCTTTTGGTCACGCAATTGAAACATTGACTAATTATGAGATCCCACACGGGATTGCTGTATCGATTGGTATGGACATTGCCAACCACCTGTCTGCAAAAATGGGGTTGATTGTGCAGGATGAATATCAGCGTATGCATGTGTTGTTGCAGAAAAACTGGGGTGATACTTGTTTGCCGGATATTAATTTGGACAATTTCTTCGCGTTGCTCAGAAAAGACAAAAAGACTGTTGGTATAGAAATCAATGTGATTCTGACCAAGGGACTTGGTCAGATGTACAAGACACCATTACCTGTAACTCCGAAAATTACTGAGTGGCTCTCAGATTACCTGATCTCTTTCAATAAATCTTCATAAGGAGCTGCATAATTATGTCGCGCGTTACAGCTATGATCCCGGTCCTCCTAGGCAGTACCCGTGTCCCAGATAAGAACATTATCCTCGTAGATGGCAAGGTCTTATGTTCATATACAATCGATGCGTGCAAAGAGTCGGGTGCTTTTGAGGATGTCTTTCTGAATTCCGAGGATGCAATTTTCGAATCCATAGCCGAAGACCATAAAGTGCTCTTTCATAGGCGGCCTAAGGAGTGGGGAGGACGCGCTTGTATGCAAAACACCAAGTCTCGCAATTGTTCTGGCGAGCGCTGTGTGATCAATGAACACTATCTTTATCATTTTATGACAACCAACACGGAAGCAGAGTATGTGTGCCAGATTAATGCCACTTCACCACTGTTGAAGCCGGAAACAATAAAAGCTTTTGTGGAGATATTGAAATCGGGTTCTTTTGACAGTTTGTTTGCGACGACCGAACTGGGGGCGGAGAGTTTTTATCAGGATCAACCTGTCTCTTTTTCGCGAAAGTACAAGCAACCTTCGAATGAACTTGAAAACATCCAGTCAATCTGTTGGGCGATTGCTGGCTGGAGACGAGAAGCTTTTGTCGAGGCTTACGAAATGAATGACCCAGAACAAAATGGCCCGGCTTTTGTCGGCAATTTGGGATTGTTCCCCATTGATGAAAGGGAGGCACTTGATGTTGACTATTGGAGTACCTTGGATGTTGTTGAAAAGTTTCTCATTGCCCGGAGGAAAAAAATAGCTCGCACTTGGGAGTATGTAGACGGAAGAAAAATTATAATTGAATGAGATAATACTAGGGGTGAATATCATGAATGGTATTTAACAGTTATACAAACAACTGTTTATGAGTTATGACCACATTAATTCAATGTATTGTTGTCGGAAATGAAGAGCAGGAGCATAAATGAAAAAGATCATTATCGTTGCTTTTACTCCTCCCTATCCTTTGTCACATGGTGGTAACAGACAGGTAATATACAACTTGTTATTGTGGTTAAGAAAGAACAAATATCACATACAGTTCGTATACCAATCTAATGCTGTAGATCAAGGTCTGATTGATTTTACAGAGAGTCTAGTTGATGAATTCTATCCAGTATGTAAATACATTTATAAAGATGATAAAAATAATGGATTTATAAATAGGGTAATAAATTTTTTTAAAAAGAAGATACATAAGATACGTTTTGTTGATGTAAGACCATGCTGGCTAGAAACAAAAAATGTTGTAGAAGAGCTATGTAAAGATTCCTCTGTGAAAGCAGTCATTGTGGAGTACATTTATATCGCCGATGTGTTAGATGTTGTCCCCGCGAATATTTTAAAATTGATTCATACGCACGATATGATTTCCAGGGTTAAAAAGGAAATTGGTGATGTGGGTGGAGATACACAGGGCCGAGAAGTTTCTGAAGAATTTGAAAAATCAAAGCTGAATAAATGTGATGTTATTATTGCTCTGCAAAAATATGAGGCGGCATTATTCAAAAAAATGTTGCCTGAAAAAAAGGTTATAATCTTAGGCCACTACTGTAGGGAGAGTGTTGAGCGTCCAGTAAAAAATATTGTTAAGAATAGTATTTTGTTTGTTGGAGGTGATAACCCTCTTAATCGAAGGGGGCTGGCATTGTTTTGCAAACATTCCTGGCCTAGGGTGTTGGAACTTGTTCCAGATGCAACATTGAGAGTCGCTGGGCCGGTTGGTTCTTCATTACCTAATGGTTTGTCTAATTCCTGTGCGCTAGGAAGACTGAGCGATTCCGAGATTGATCAGGAGTATAGAAGTGCGAATCTTGTTATCAACCCCGTTGATTTAGGGACTGGTTTGAAAATCAAAACAATTGAGGCTCTTAGCTATGGGAAGGCTCTTGTGTCGACGGAAAATGGTATTGAGGGCTTGATTGAGAATGATGATGTAACATGGTTAGTTGCTGCAGGCTGGGATGATTTTGCGGAATGTACAGTTAAATTGTTGATTGATGATGAATTCAGGGAAAGGATAGAGTTAAATGTGCTCTCCTATACAAAAAAGTATTTGACAGAAGACTATGTTTATCAAGCTTTTAAATGTGTATTGCAGGAGTAGTATTGATGACAATCGACTTTGCTTAAAAATAACTTTTATGTTTGATGACTCCGATAAGGGGCTCCCACGACATGTAGATTTTTGCGCTGCTGGTGGGTGCAATTGAAGCAAAAAAGAATCAAATAGTTGTTTTGTCTTAGAGTGTTCTTCTTTTAGATGTGAGGTGAATCGATAAAGTATGAAAATTTACAAATTAACAACTACGCTTGATGGTTATTTGCCTCCTCTGGAATATACAGATAATAAGTCTTCAGCGGAAATAATCCTGGTGGGTGGGAAAAAGTTCAATTTAAATGATTACCATAAGTTAAAAGGTGTTTTTAAAACAGGTGTTGGAACAGACAACCTGCCATTTGCCGAGGCTAGAGAGCGAGGCATCGAGATTGCACTGCCCACAGAGGCGACCTGTGACTTTATCTTCGAGGAGACTGCTGCATTTACCTGTCATCTGATTCTCAAAGGGCTTTATGCTGGAGCTAGTGAATGGGGCTCGTGGCAAAAGTCTGATCGTAAAACGCTTCATAAAAAACGCTTGTTGGTTATAGGGGCAGGCCGTATTGGTCGCCGTGTTACCGACAAAATGAATGCTTTTTTGGAAGTCTCTACATACGATACGGCTCAAGACTCACCAGAAAACTTTGAACCAAAAGTCAGGGCCGCCGATTGTGTAAGTCTACATGTCCCACTGACTGAGGAAACTAAGGGCTTGTTCAATGCGGAACGCTTGACATGGATGTCTGATGGCGCGTTGCTGGTGAATACCGCGCGAGGCCCTGTGGTCGATGAAAACGCCTTGTTCGCCGAATTATCGTCCAGTAGACTGCGTGCTGCTATGGATGTGTTCTGGGAAGAACCTTATCGTGGCAAGTTGACTGAACTGCCTACAGATCGCTTTATCCGAACACCACACATAGCTAGCACCTGTAAGGAATTCATACAAGGCACAGCAGCAGATTTCTTAACGTTCCTGCAGAAATACTCCGAGTCTTAAAGGCCAATTTAATGATTAAGTGTGGAATTATCGGCTTTGGCAAAATGGGAAAAATTCGAGCCAATGCTATCGAAAATTCAGGTAAGGGTCGAATCGTTGCTGTTTATGATATTAACCCTCCATTAAACTGTTCGTACAAGGTCACGAAGAGTCCTGCGGAGATTATCGAATCCTCAGAGGTTGATACAGTTTTTGTTTGTACACCGAATTCTTATATCCCGGTTCTGTGTATTCAGGCTCTGAACGCTGGAAAACATGTTTTTTCCGAAAAACCTCCCGGTTTTAACGCTCAACAGGTGGAGGAGGTTATTATTGCTGAAAAGGCCGCTTCTGACCGAAAGCTGATGTATGGTTTTAACCATAGGCATCATCGGAGTATCCAGAAAATGAAGCAGGTTGTGGAATCTGGTGATTTGGGTCGTGTGCTTTGGGTGCGTGGACGTTACGGCAAAGAAGTTGATCAATCTTTTTTCGACGGGTGGCGCGCAGACCCTCAAATAGCCGGGGCAGGGATCCTGCTTGACCAAGGCATTCATATGATCGACCTGTTACTCCACTTAGGTGGTGATTTTGATGAAGTGTCGTCTATTGTATCGAATCTTTTCTGGAAGATAGACGATATTGAAGATAATGTTTTTGCAATATTCCGTAACAGCAAGTCAGGTACCTGCGCCTCCATTCACTCCACTATGACGCAGTGGCGATATCTGTTTTCTCTCGAAGTGTTTCTGGAAGGTGGTGCGCTGATATTGAATGGGCTGAAAACGTCTTCCGGTGCTTACGGTGATGAAAATCTGGCAATAAAACGCAATCCTACTCATTTACAGGATGGCCGTTTCGAAAGTGAAGAACATGTTGTCTATCATGTAGATACCTCTTGGCAGTCGGAGATTGACCATTTTTTTGACTGCATCGCACAGAATCAGAATGTTCGTTACGGAACTTCAACCGATGCACTGAATGTAATGAAGATGATTGACCGGATTTATGCAGCTGGAAGGCCAAAGGAGATCGCCTCTTGATGGACAAAAAAGATCAACAATTCATTGATGATTATTTCTCTTACTATCGGCGTGTCTTCTCAGAGACTGACATTCGGGAAGAGCTGCTTGCTTTTAGTGCTGTTTGCAAAGGTGTCAAGGCAAGTGGCAATAAGTTGATTTTTGCTGGTAATGGTGCGAGTGCGTCGATCTCGAGCCATGCTGCGACAGATTTTACTCAGCATGCCAAGGTGCGTTCGATCTGCTTTAACGATCATAGTTTGATTACCGCTTTCGCAAATGACTATGGCTACGAAAATTGGGTTATGCGTGCGCTGGAAGCCTACGCTGATCCTGGTGATGTCGTTGTGCTGATCAGTTCAAGTGGCTCTTCTCCAAATATTGTGAATGCGGCAAAGTATGCTCTTGAAAAAAGTTTTGAGGTTGTTACTTTCTCTGGTTTCTCTCCAGAGAATGTGTTGCGCAGTTTAGGTAGTCTGAATTTTTGGGTAGACAGCAATGCTTATAACTTTGTTGAAACGACTCATTTGATCTGGGTTTTAACTGTTGCCAATATCATGGAGCAGGATAACGATGACAATGCGGCCCTTGATGAGCATCTCTCAGGGCATCAGAAGGCTTTGTTCTCTATCGATTACAGTTTGGAACTTCTCAAACTGAGAGACTTGTGCCGTGAGGTATCAGTTAGGGGCGGCAAAATGATTTTTTCTGGCAATGGTGGCAGCTCCTCGACCTCCAGTCATGCAGCTACTGATTTTACGAAGCAGAGCAAAGTACGCGCGATTGCATTTAACGATCATAATTTGATGAGTGCTTATTCGAATGATTATGGACAAGAATATTGGATTGCCCAATGCATTAAAGATTATGCCAATGCAGAAGATGCAGTTTTTCTGCTCAGTTGTAGTGGTGAATCGAAAAATGTGATTAATGCTGCCCGGGTCGCTCGGGAAAAGGGTTTGACGGTAGTAACTTTTACCGGATTTGATCCTGGGAACAGTTTGCGATCTTTGGGAAATATTAACTTTTGGGTTGATAGCAGCAACTATAATATTATAGAAGCCTTACACTCGATTTTGATTTTTTGTATTGCGGATCTCTTGATTGTCAACTCTGTTATTTCGGAGTCTGTTAAATGAAGTTTCACAAGGGTCTGAATCCGTTCTATTTGTTTGCAAATAGTGCTTTAATCCGACCAGCTCTTGTTGGGAGGTGTAGGTTTTATTTTTTTCGTTGGCAACGATGGTTGAGGGCACGCAATAAAATTGTAGATGAAAATGATAGAAAACTTGTGGCCCTTAAGCACAAACACAAAGGCCGCCGTTGTTTTATCCTTGGTAATGGTCCGAGTTTAAACATTAAAGACCTTGATCTCCTATCAGATGACCTAACCTTCGCCGCAAATAAAATCTATCTGTCCTTTCCTGAACAATCTTGGCGCCCTACTTATTATTTTGTCGAAGACAATTTAGTCTTAAGGCAAAACTGGGATGTTATTGAAGGGCTTTCAGGCTTCCCTAAGTTTTTCCCCATCGAGGCCCTGAAATTTACCCCCAAATCTGAGAGAGGGTTATATTATGAGTTTGTATGTGAACCGATGTCAGAGAATTTCCCTTCTTTCGGATTTGACCCTTTAGCCGGATTTTATTGGGGCTCAACCGTTATCTACAGTATGTTGCAATTTGCCTTTTATATGGGCTGCAATCCTATATATATTGCTGGGGTTGATTTTAATTTTGATTTACCACAAAAACCAGCTAATGGAATTGAGCTGGAGTGCGAGGGCGAGGTTAATCATTTCCATCCAGAATATCGTAAGATTGGAGAGAAATGGAATGTCCCAAATCTTGATATTCAGGCCAAATCATTTACTAAAGCTAAAGCTATTGCCAGCGAGCATGGCATCAATATTTATAATGCTACTCGTGGTGGCAAACTTGAGGTTTTTGATCGAGTAGAATTTGAATCACTATTTAAGTAACAATGAGTAATCACATTTATGCGCTTGGCTTAATTAGATTGATAGAGTTGGATGTAATGTTGCGTCGATATTTTATTTACGACTTCTCTCTCTCCGGGTGCAAGGAACAGGACACCATATCACTGCATAAGAGGTTTGTTGCCATTGAATGAG
>JAMONP010000105.1 GCA_027065695.1 Desulfuromonadales bacterium
GGCGCCTTGCCTGATGCAGAATCGAAGCCAGACGGACTCTTCCAGTAACCGTCGTAAGCGTAGAACTCAAGTTCGTAACCCTCGAAGTTACGTGAAACTCGCAACGACCATTCATCATCACTGAACCAGTCATCGGGGCGATCAACCTTGATCACGGCATCGTCGCCAGCTAACTTGTTTAAGGCCGGGTTCCAGTAGGAGAGACGTTCACCGCTGATAAACCGATCAGCATCAAAGCGTGGCGTATAAACCAGGTCGATGTTGGCCCACTCAGGAAAAAAACTTACGAAGATTGCATCGGATGGGGCTTTGAGATAATCCACATCCCGACCGCTGAAAAAAGCCTGCCAGTCTTTGGGGAAGAGGTCGTTGATAAAGAGCAAGTCGCCTGTACCCCAAGTCAGGATTTGCCGACCGAACTTGACATCAGCCTGATCATGCGGCGAAAAGCTCAGATTCGCCTCGCGCAGATCAAGCCAGCCGCTGCCGTCTTCCAGGTCAATATCATCTTGATCAACGACATCATCGTAATAGATGTCTGTTTTCAGTTGCAGGGTCGCCCAGTCGCCCATACGGCTGAACTCAAGCTGCACCCATTTGATAGCGGCAATATCGGTACTGAAACGGTTCCAGGTCAAACCTTCTACTGATAAATAATTGATGGCATCGGCAAGTTTATACCAGGAGGAAAGCGTTTCAGCATCGATCTCTGTAGCGACCTGGGCCAGTTCGGCAAAGTCAGATTGACCGGGGTTGCTCGCTTACAGAGTCAGGTAGGCCGTATAGGTGCCACCGAAATGCCGGTTGAGAACTTCATCGGCAACCCGCACCGGATGATCTGGAGTAAACCACTTGACGGGGTTATCATTGACGCGAATGGTGCTGATCCCATAGAGGGCTATAGCCATCAGCAGCAAAACTACGCCGACAGGCGCAATCAACTCCCGATTGATAATGACACTCTTGCCACGCTCATCGAATAAGCGATTCGGATCATGGCTGAAGGCGCTATTCAAGAGCCTCTGCCAGAGGCCAGGGCCGACGTATACTGAAGTCGGTAAGGAAATTTCATTTCATAAATTCACCTGTTATACTTATTAGTCATATTCAAAAAAACACATATAACGTTTTTTTGATCAAGTTAACGCTTCTTGTATTAAATATGTATCAAAAAGCTTTCTTTTTCACCAGATTATTCAAAAAAAGCAAAAATACTTTTAACAGGTCATTTCCAATAATAATTTCAAAAAGGTTCAGGCTATGTTTGACGATTGATTTAAGATGTTGTAAGTGATAAATCAAGAGCTTAACTTACAAAGATGTTGCAGGGTTGGCCTGTTGGCATCAACAAAAAAAAATAAACAAAAAAGCTTTGACATACTTCGTGAGGATTCATTAGGATAAGCGGTAATTCCTCCAGCGGATTCCCCATAATTATGGACTTTGTACTTAATCTTTTAAATGACGAGATTCGTCGCGTCGAAGCACAGTTTCGTGAGGATCTGACCTCACGCGTACCGTTGATCCGTAAGGTTGGCGAATATGTGCTGGCTAGCGGTGGCAAGCGTGTGCGTCCGATGATGTTGTTGCTCAGTGCCAGACTTGCTGGTTATCAGGGTGACGCCCATATAGGTTTGGCCAGTGTTGTCGAGTTTATCCATACGGCAACTCTGTTGCATGATGACGTTGTTGATAGTGCTGTACTGCGACGTGGACAGGATTCCGCCAATGCTGTCTGGGGGAATGAAGCCAGTGTTCTGGTTGGTGATTTTCTCTTTGCCAAGTCGTTCTCCATCATGGTGCGTGCTGGCAACTTGAGTACTCTTAAAGCTCTCGCTGATGCTACCACCCATATGGCAGAAGGAGAGGTACTGCAACTGATCAGTACGAGTGACGTTGAAATTCAAGAAGAGCATTATGTTGAAGTTGTCCAGAACAAGACGGCGGTGCTGCTGTCAGCAGCTAGTCGTTGCGGGGCGATTCTTGGTGGTTGCTCTGTCGAGGATGAAGAGGCTTTAGCGGCTTTCGGTATGGACCTCGGCATCGCCTTTCAGTTTATGGATGACGCCCTTGATTATGTCGCCGACCAGACTGAATTTGGTAAAGAATGTGGCCATGATCTGCTGGAGGGCAAAGTTACACTTCCCCTGATTCACACCTTGAGTCGTTGCACTTCTGAAGAACATGAGAAGGTTACTGCCATTGTCGAGCAGGAAGTCCTGCCTGATGCAGATCTGCAGTATGTTGTCGCCCTGATTCATTCCTATGACGGTATCGACTACACCAGGAAAAAGGCAAAAATTCTGGTTGAATCAGCCAAGAGTCATCTTGTTGCATTTGCTGAGTGCCCGGCCAAGGAAGCCCTGGTCAGACTGGCAGATTACGTTGTCAGTCGTACTCATTAAACGGTTAAGTTTCCACTTCAGCAGGTGCCCCGTTGTAACTCCGTCATATTCCCACCACAAATAACGTGTTTTAGCTTTTTTAACGTTATCCCCCCTGTTTAAAGCCATTAAAACGATGTTTTTTTTGGCGCGATATTTGCTCTGTCTTTGAATGTCACGTGTCTCCTTAATTTATAGAAGCAGGGATATCATGGAGAATGTTCAACTTGTCCATCAACTTAAGTGTGCCTTTGCAGGTGACGAATACTTGATCGAGGTATTCAGTCGCCCCGATGGCAGTCACTTTGCACGCACAATTTTCAGTCCTCAAGATGTTATCATCAGTGACGGTGTCACTCTGGAAGAAGTTCTTCTCAAACATCAGGATCTGTTGCCGCTTGCCATACATTCCAGACGGATGCCTTTCTCGTCAAGACTGATCAACTGATTCTGACTTCTTTTGTGAAAATCTTGGTACCCGATCAGGTACCCCTCCTGTTATACTGCCCAGATGCCCCGCCTGTCTTTTCACAAGAAACTCCTCTATGTCTTTTGTAGCCTGACTTTGTTGCCGCTGATTCTGCTGGCACTTTTTGCCGGCCAGAGTCTGGATACAGTTGAAAAGATATTACGCGTCAGTGCTATCAAAGCCTTGGATAAACAAGCTTTGGAGACCCTTGAATTACGAGCCGTCATGGTTGCAGACGAGGTGCGTACATTTCTGCGCAGGGTCGAGAGTGACCTGGGGACCCTGTCACAATTGCCCGTTGAGCCGGAGAAGTACCTCTGGTTTATTCAAAACCACCGTCGGCCGATTTGGGTGCGTACAGGCACAGGAGCCAGTCCGGGCCCACATGAATTACGTCCACCTGTAAGTCTTTACAAGGAAATTGCTTTTATTGACCCGAATGGCACTGAGCGCCTGCGGATTGTTGACGGCGTCTTATCTGAAGATCTGCGTGATGTATCTGACCCTGCCAACACGACCTATCTGACGGAAACCTATTTTAACTCAGCGCGAAAGCTTCCGAAAGGTCAGATCTATGTTTCACATGTAACCGGCTGGCATGTCAGTAAACAGGCACAGCTTGCTGGAGCAGCGACCCCAGAAGAGGCCATTGGCGGGGCTTCTTATGAGGGGGTGGTTCGTTTTGCACAACCGGTTTTTGCGGAAGACGGCCAACTTCAAGGAGTAGTCGTTCTCTCACTGGATCATCGCCACCTGATGGAGTTTACTCAGCACATTGCTCCTACAGAAGAGAGGTTTGTTACGTTTCCTTCTTATCAGAGTGGCAATTATGCCTTTATGTTTGATGATGAAGGCTGGATCATTACTCATCCAAAATTCTGGGATATCAGAGGGCTTGATAAACAAGGTAACCTTGTGCCTCCATATACTAAGAATTCCAGCCCGGAGTCGATTGCCACTGGCGCTATCCCTTATAACCTGCGTGAAGCAGAGTTTATTCATCCCAATTACCCGGAGGTCCATCAATCTGTACTTGGTGGTCGTTCTGGTGTCGTGGATGTTACCAACGTTGGTGGGTCAAAGAAAATCATGGCGTTTGCACCAATTTTTTATGATACAGGTCCTTACGCAGAAACAGGAGTTTTTGGCGGTATAACGATTGGTGCCGAAGTGAAGCAGTTTCGTAAAATGGCCGAATCTGCTTCTGCGAATATCAGCCTGCTTTATAAGGCATTTTTGACCGGCGCCTGGGTGTTGATCGGGCTGACGGCTTTACTGGTAGTTTTTGTCGCTTATCGTCTGGCACAAAATATCACCAGCCCATTGTCAACTCTGATTGCCGGGACTCAGGAGATGGCACAAGGCAAGCTTGGGACGCAAGTGGAAATCGCCAGCCCGGTTGAAGTCGCTGAGCTAGCTGCAGCATTCAATACTATGGCAAGGCAGCTCAATGAACGTCGTGAGAGACTACTCAAGACGTTGGCAGTTTTGCGGCTTTCGCGTAAAGAGATCAAGCAGGAGAGGGATTTCAAACAGACGATTGTTGAAAATGTCGATGTTGGGATCTTGACACTAGACAGTACTCAATCTGTAACATCACTGAATGGTGCGGCACGAGCAATCCTGAAAATTAAAGATGAGACAAAAGGGCATTTACCGCTTAATGAGATTTTGCAGGATTTCCCGGAACTGCGCGAAGCCATTTCTCAGAGCATGGAAGTTGAGCGTTGGAGTGACTACGCTTCACTGGAAAGAGCCGGCCGAATGTTGACTTATCGATTGGCTCTACATCAGCTTTCCTCCAGTGGGGAGGGCGGCCACATTCTGACCATTGAAGACTTGACGGAACGGGTCAGCTTTCGTCAACAGATAGCTCGCTTTGAACGTCTTGCCTCACTAGGTCGCCTTTCTGCGAGAATTGCCCATGAAGTGCGTAATCCGCTGACCGGTATAAGTCTTTTACTCGATGAACTGCACGATCGCATGCTTGCCCACCCTGGAGATCAGGCTCTGATTCAGCGGGCGTTGCAAGAAATTGAACGACTGGAGGGATTGGTTAATGAACTCTTGAATTTCGCTTCTTTGCCTGATATTCGTATGACTCAGGGTGATTTTGCCGTGATTCTACGTGATACGCTCTTCCTGATGGGTAAGCAGTTCCAGCAGCAGCAGATTCAACTCCACGAAGATATCCCCGAGACGTTGCTTTTGCCACGCATGGCTAGTGATAGGTTGAAACAGGCGATCTTGAATCTGCTGACCAATGCTTTGGATGCTATGCCGGATGGCGGTGAATTGTGGATCTCTGCAGAACGTATTACAGACGGTATCCTGATGACGATTCGTGATACAGGGCAGGGGATCTCTGCTGATCGACTCGCTCTTATTTTCGAGCCTTTTTATACGACCAAAGGGGAAGGGACAGGTCTGGGACTCTCTATCACCCACACTATTATCACCAGTCACGGCGGTCGTATAGAGGTACAGAGCCAGGTGGGAGAGGGCAGCGAATTTAAGGTCTATCTTGCTGATAGTGGCCAGAATTAGCCTTGCGGTGGATTTTTGCCTCTTCAGTTTGGGCCAAATTAGTAAAAAAGGCTACTTTCAGCCACTTTTCTTCTTGTCACCTATCATTAACGTCATTAAAATACTTCCTAACTCTTTCGACAGTACCTAATCGAGGTTATTTCAATATGGAACGCATTCTGATCGTGGATGACGAAGCTTTTATCCGTGAGAATCTTGAAAGGATCCTCACGGATGATGGTTATCACCCTTACTCTACGGATAATGGTGATGACGCAATCAAGGAAGTCAGTGAAGCGGACGTCGATCTGGTCCTGCTCGACTTGAACCTTGGTGCCCAGAGTGGCCTCGATGTACTACGAGCCATGCGTGAGATCGATCCCGGAGTTCTCGTGATCATTATCACAGGTTACGGCACCGTTGAAAGTGCTGTAGATGCACTGAAGCTTGGTGCTTATGATTACATCAAGAAACCTTTCAAGGCGGATGCCATCCGTCTGATTGTCCGTCTGGCTCTGGAGACGCAGAACCTGCGTCGCGAAGTTCGCCAGTTGCGGCGTGGCAGTCAAACTCGAGAATTAGCCGGAGACAATGTTATGGTCGGCTCCAGCGAGCAGTTGACACAGGTTTACCGGCAGATCCGTGAAGTTGCCAAACATGGAACATCCACGGTTCTTATTACTGGTGAGTCAGGCACCGGTAAAGAGCTGGTGGCCAGGGCTATTCACCAGATGTCGCCTCGCAAGGATCGGTCTTTTGTTGAAATCAACTGTGGATCATTGCCATTCAATTTACTGGAAACAGAACTCTTCGGGCACGAGCGGGGTGCGTTTACCGATGCAAAAAATCGTAAAATTGGTCTCTTTGAAGAAGCCAGTGGTGGCACAATCTTCCTTGATGAGATTGGTGAAATGGATCTGAATCTTCAGGTCAAGCTCCTCAGAGTTCTCGAAGATCGCAGAATCCGCAGATTGGGTGGTAATCGAAATATCGACATTGATGTCCGGATTGTAGCGGCGACTAATCTTGACCTTAAGGAGGCACTTGAACAGAAGCTCTTTCGTGAAGATCTTTTCTATCGACTCAATGTCTTTCCGATCCATGTACCACCTTTGCGTGATCGTCGCGAGGATATCCCGCCGTTGCTGGAGTTTTTTCTCAAGCACTACAGTGAAGAGTTCAATAAGAATATTCGTGATATTTCTCGCGCCGCTCTAGATCTCCTGATGCGTTATCACTGGCCGGGGAATGTGCGTGAGCTGCGTAATGTTGTGGAGCGCATTTGCATTATGCACAACCAGGAGACAATCACGCCGGAATGTCTGCCTCGTGAAATCTGGGGCGACAAACCGCAGAATGAGGTGGCTTTTAATTACCAGATTCCTCCAGAAGGAATATTATTTGAGGAAATTGTCGGCCGCCTGGAGAAGGATCTGATCGCTCAGGCGGTTGGTATCACCGGTGGCAATGTTGCCAAAACGGCACGTATGCTCAGCTTACCTCGTGGGACTTTGCGTTATAAAATGGGGAAATATGGCTTAATAGAGGCTCCTTGAGCGTTGTAGGTCTCAAACCCCATAACCTGGAATTGTTTTGCAACGACAGAAAATCATCATCGAAGGGATTGTACAGGGCGTCGGTTTCCGCCCATTCATTTATCAGTTGGCCAAACGCTTTGGGCTGACCGGATCGGTGTGCAACGATACCCGTGGGGTAATGATCGAAGTTGAGGGGCAAGTCGGCGCCTTACATAAGTTTGGCACCGCCATCCGTAGCGAAAAACCACCACTGGCTGTTATTCAGTCTCTTAACACCCAAGAAATCCCCATACACGGGACAACAGGTTTCGAGATATTGCAGAGTCGCGTTGACGAGACTCGCCGTGTGCAGATCGCACCGGACACCTTTGTCTGCGATGATTGTCTGCAAGAACTTTTCGACCCCGCTGATCGTCGCTATCATTATCCTTTTATCAACTGCACCAATTGCGGCCCACGTTACACAATTGTCACCGGCACTCCTTACGATCGATCACTGACGACTATGGCGGAATTCCAGCTTTGCGACGCTTGCCAGGCAGAATATGACGATCCGACATCACGCCGCTTCCACGCCCAGCCGAATGCCTGCTCTGACTGTGGTCCAGGATTGCGGTTGCTTGCTGCCAAGGGACAACCAGTCACCAGAGAAGATCCTCGGTTTGATCCACTCTCTGAAGCAATCAGTCGACTCAAGAAGGGACAGATCCTGGCAATCAAGGGGTTGGGTGGTTACCATCTGGCGGTTGATGCTGGCAACCAGGATGCAGTACTTGAACTTCGCCGCCGTAAGCAGCGTGACGAAAAGCCTTTTGCCTTGATGACAGGTAATCTTGAGACGGTGCGACGTTTTGCTCGTGTCAGTAAAGATGAAGCTCGCCTGCTGCTGGGGGTAGAGCGTCCAATTGTGCTCCTGCAGAAGAGGGCAGATCACAAGCTTGCTGAAAGTATCTCACCGGCCAACCGCTATTTTGGGGTCATGCTCCCTTATACCCCGTTACATTTCCTGTTGTTGCAAGACGATTTTGAGGCTCTGGTGATGACCAGCGCCAACCTCTCTGATGAACCGATCGCCTTCGAGGATGATGAAGCTTGTCAGCGCCTGGGAGAAATCGCTGATGCTTTCCTGATTCATAATCGCCGTATTCATACCCGTACTGATGATTCAATTGCACGGGTGATGGCTGATCGGCCGCTGTTGTTGCGCCGTTCGCGTGGCTTTGTGCCGCGTGCGGTGGCCTTGTCGGTGGAGAGCCGATCTGTCCTGGCAGTTGGTGCCGAGTTGAAAAATACCATCTGCCTGACCCGGGGCGATCGTGCTTTTTTGAGCCAGCATATCGGTGATCTGAAAAATCTCGAGGTCTATGATTCTTTTAAGCAAACCATCAATCATCTGCAATCGATTCTAGAAGTTCGCCCGGAGCGGATCGCTCACGATCTTCACCCTGACTACTATTCAACCAGATATGCCATCGAGGAAAGTGGCTTGCCAACTGTTGCGGTGCAGCACCACCATGCTCATCTGGCCAGTTGCCTGGCCGAGCATGGCGTCGAAAACCCTGCCATTGGTGTCATTTTCGACGGTATTGGTTATGGAACAGACGGCAAAATCTGGGGTGGCGAATTTTTGGTTGGAGACATGAAGAGCTATGAGCGGGTTGGTCATTTTCGCTATCTGCCAATGCCGGGAGGTGATCTGGCGACCAAGGAACCCTGGCGGATGGCTTTGAGTTGCCTGCTCTCGATCTATGGGGAGATACCGGACAACGTTAAGATCTTTGACAGTATTGCCGAAACCGAGTTGCGTCTGGTTACTCAAGCGACCAGGAAAGGAATCAACGCACCGCTTAGCTCCAGTTGCGGCAGACTTTTCGATGCTGTCGCCTCCCTGCTCGATCTGCGTCAGAAGGTCTCCTTTGAGGGGCAGGCCGCAATGCAGTTGGAAATGGTTGCTGACCCGACCCAAACACAATCTTATACGTATCTGTTGTCGCAAGACGCTGATCAGATCATCTTCGACCCGCGACCACTCGTTGCAGAGATTGTCGTCGATCTTGAAGCAGGTGTCTCAACAGCGTTGATTGCCGGTCGATTTCATGCCTCTCTGGCGGACATGATTAGAGATGTCTGTTGCCAGATCAGGCAGCAGACGGCTCTTTCCCAGGTTGTTCTTTCCGGCGGGGTTTTTCAAAATGCACTTTTGACCGAGATGACTTTGGAGCGTCTTGAAAGATCAGGTTTTAAAGTTTTTACCCATTCACTCGTTCCACCTAATGACGGTGGCATCTCTCTAGGGCAGGCGGTTGTTGCGGGCCTGCGCCATATCCAATGAGGGTCTTACTGCAGAACCTGAATCTCCAGAAATCCCTTGCAAAACTCCACGGAATGGAGGGAATCTGTAGGGCTAAGGAGTTCGGGTGCCTTTTTCTGCTGACTCTTTTGTGGCACGACAAAAGAGTCAGGCGACGAGCAGGGGCGCAACCCTGCGGTCTTGGTCTCTTAGCGCGTTATTGTGATGCATCAAACTTCTGTTTCAACTGACTCCATTTAAGGATTTTTTTATCCGCAGTTATCAGTGTTGCCCCATTCTCAAGTGCTGTCGCAACAATCATACGATCAGCAGGATCACCGTGGAAATCTTTAAGTTGTCCCGCTTTAACTGCCGCAGAGCCGGTTAGCGGAATTTCAATGACACCATCTCGCAACAGATCACGTCGCCAGGTATCGAGCTCAATATGAAATTCAAGTCGCTTTTTGTCGATCAACATTGCAATTTCCCAAAAGGTGATTGATGCTACGGCTAATTGACCCTCGGCAAGGGATTGATTGGTTTTTTTGAGTGATTGACTGCCAAGTTTTTGATTTCCCTCAACAATCCAGATCAGTACGTGGGTATCAAGCAGGACCATTATTCTGCATCCCAGGAGACAGCAACGGGATCGATTAAATCATCCTTGCTGAAGACGGTATCCTTCTGTTGACCGAAAAGGGTTTGGGGTATTTTTTTATATGCTTTGAGGATAGAGACCGGTTTGCCATTTTTTGTAATGATAATTTCCTCCCCTGTTTCAGCGACTTCATCCATTAAATGGAGGCATTTTGCTTTAAATTCTGATGCTTTGATTGTTTGCATATCAATACTCCTATCGTTAAGCAGAGATTACCATGGTCATGACCATGGGTCAACATTGAAGAGAGACAAACTGTCGCGACAGCCTGAGTACATGATATATCTAAAAAATGTAATGTCTCTCTCGACCGTCAGCCTGGTTGTGGTTATAATGAACTTTGTCATTTGGTTAGCTCCATAAACCTTCATCATGTTTATCCTCCGGACATGAATTTCGTCAGATAGGAAAATGATAATGAAACGATTGTGTTATTTGTTGATTTTATTGCTACTCTGTTTTACCGGAACAGTTCTGGGCAGCAGTACCCTTGAAGAGAAGGTTATTGAACATACGTTTGCCAACGGTTTGAAACTTATGGTGGTTGAACGACATGATACGCCAATTGTTTCGGCCTATATCACTATCGGCGTCGGTTCGGTACATGAGACCAGTGAAACCCGTGGTGTGGCTCATCTTCTTGAGCATATGTTGTTCAAGGGGACCAAAACCCTTGGGACCACCGATTATGTTAAAGAAAAGCCGATCCTTGAGAAGATCGAAAGGGTCGGTAGCAAGCTGGATGCTCTGCGCCTTCAGGTTGGTGCAGACCAGTCACAGGTCGTTGCCCTCGAAAAGGAATTGGCAGATCTGCAGGCAGAGCACAAGCAGTACGTGGTCAAGGATGTCTTCTCTAACATTTATTCTGAGAATGGCGGCTCCGGGTACAATGCTTTCACCAGTAAGGATTTGACCACTTACCTGATTTCCCTACCGTCGAACAAGATGGAGCTCTGGGCGCTGATCGAATCTGACCGGATGAAGAACCCCATATTACGAGAGTTCTACACCGAACGGGATGTGATTCGCGAGGAACGGCGGCGTTCCTACGATACTAATCCGCGCCGGCGGCATTACGAGAGCATGATAAACAATGCTTTCAATGTGCACCCTTACCGCAATCCGATCATTGGCTGGCACTCGGATATTGCCAACCTGAGCCCACAAAAAACCCGCGAGTTCCTGCACAAATACTATGCGCCTGTAAATACCGTGATTGCCTTGGTCGGAGACATCAAGGCGGCAGATGCCATCGCTTTGGTGGGTCGTTATTTTGGTGATATTGCACCTGGAACCCCGGTTCCTACCGTTACTGCCGTGGAGCCTGAGCAAAACGGTGAAAAACGGATTGTCGATATCTTTGACGCTGAGCCGCGGCTGGCGATTGCCTACCATAAACCGACTATGCCGGATAAGGTTGACTATGTCTTTGATCTGATCGACCAGATTCTTGGCAACGGGCGTACCTCACGGCTCTATCGTTCGCTGGTGGAAGAACAGCAGCTGGCAACCTCGGTATCCGTCTACGGAGCTCCGGGTTCACGTTACCCCAACCTGTTTGTCATTGATGCTATTCCGCGTTATCCGCATACGACAGAGGAACTGGAAGTTGCTATTTACGCCGAGCTCGACAAGCTCAAGAAGGAGCTGGTCGATGAGACGGAGTTGACCAAAGTCAGGAATCGGCTGGTGACCGATCAACTACGGCAGCTCAAAAGTAACTCAGGTCTGGCCAGGCTGCTGACCAGCTATCAGTCGCTTCTGGGAGATTGGCACTACCTGGTCACTTATGCCGCTGAGATTGACAAAATCACTGCTGAAGATATCAAAAAGGTTGCCAATAAATACTTTACTTCAGCCAATCGCACCGTTGTTGTTCTAAAAAGGGAGGACGCATCATTATGATTTTCTCTCGTTGTCTGCGTGTTTTCCCTTCCTGTATTGTCACCCCGGTATTTCTGGTTGCACTGGTGTTTCTGGTCAGCTGCACGGCCCCATTGCCTGAGAGTCCTGATCAGCTCCACTACCCTGCTTTGGATTTCCAGCTGCCTGAAGTAGAAACACTGGTGCTTGACAACGGCATTCATCTGTATCTTAAGGAAGACAATGAGCTTCCCCTGGTGCAGATGACAGCCATGATCGGATCCGGAGGCATAAGCACTCCAGCAAATAAGATCGGTTTTACCCGCCTGTTCGGTAGTACCTGGCGCACTGGTGGAGCCGGAGACCGGACTCCTGAAGAGCTGGATGAATACCTTGACCAATTGGCGGCTGACCTGAGTGCCAGTATGGGACCTTATACAGCACAGCTGGATATTTCCTTGCGCACGGAAGATCTGCAGAAGGGAGTGGCCGTGCTGGGAGACCTGCTGCGCAGGCCGGGGTTTGCATCGGAACGACTTGAACTGGAGCGTTTGCAGGCACAGGAACACCTGCGCCGCCAGAATGATAGTCCTGGTGCTATTTCGAGACGCCTTATTATGGCAGCTCTTTATCCTGACCATTATCTAGGATATTCTCCAACCAAGGAAACCCTGTCGGCAGTTACAAGGCAGGATATGGTTGATTTTCATCAGCGATATTTTGCTCCTAACAATCTCTGGATAGCGGTGTCAGGCGACTTTGACCGTGAGAACCTTTTGCAAGTTTTTGAGCAAACCTTTGGCGACTGGGGCAGACAAGAGGTTCCCGAACAACAAATACCGCCGATTGTGCAACCGGAATCTGGTTCAATACAGGTGGCTACTAAAGATCTCTCACAGACCACGATCGTGATCGGCGATCTGGGACTGACCAAGGATCATCCTGATCAGTATGCTGTCCGTGTTCTCAACTACATTCTCGGTGGCGGTGGCTTCAATTCACGCATGATGCGCGAAATCCGCTCGAACCGTGGTCTGGCTTATTCGGCCTACTCTTACTTCCAGGTAGGTCGTCGTCTGCCAGGTCCTTTTATCGCAGGGACTGAGACCAAGAATGTCTCCGTGATCCCGGCACTTAGCCTGACACGTGAAATTATGGTAGATTTACGTAATAATTTGGTGACGGATGAGGAATTGCAGTTAGCGAAAGAAAGCCAGATCAACTCGTTCGTGTTCGGTTTTGAAAATACTCATTCTGTGGTCAACAGACAGATGACCATGGCTTTTTACGATTATCCGCAAGATTACCTGGCTCGTTACCGTGATCGAATAGCTGCTGTGACGGCAGCTGATGTACAACGAGTGGCACGTGAATTTATCGATCTCTCCCGGCAGCAGATTGTTCTGGTTGGTAATTCGAAAGAGTTCAGGAAGGGCCTTGCTGAGTTTGGTCTGCCGGTAGTTGATGTCAATCTGGATTAACGGTTGATGTTGATCTGGATTAACGAATTGTGAGGTGCGTTTGAGTGTCCTGAGTACGATTATTGATCGTAGCCGAAGTTTTCTGGAACATGACCTCTGGGAGATGGATACTTCTGACCGACGCTGGTGGCGGCGTTTCCTGCTCAACCAGGGACAAATTCTGACTCTGGTCGTGCGTGGTTTTCTTGCCGATAGTTGCATGTTGCGCGCCTCGGCTCTTACTTTTACCACCCTGCTGTCCCTGGTGCCGCTGCTGGCGCTGATGTTTGCCGTCCTCAAAGGCTTTGGGGTCCAGAATGAGCTGGAACCGCTGTTACTTGAACAATTGGCAGTTGGTGGCAATGCGGCTGTTACCCAGATTGTCGAGTATATTAACAACACCAATGTCGCACGTCTTGGCACCTACGGATTGCTCTTACTGATCATCACAGTACTAAACCTGCTTTCAAACATCGAAACATCATTCAACAGCATCTGGGACGTTGAGGAGACCCGTCCGTTACTGCGCCGTTTTACTGACTATTTCTCAGTAGTAACCATAGGCCCGCTCTTCGTGGTACTGGCCATCTCCATGACCAGTACCTTGAAAAGCCAACAGCTTGTGCAAACACTGCTGGAGTACGAGTATGTCGGCGAAGTATTCCTGTCACTTTTTGAGGTTCTGCCGTTCATGGTGATGTGGCTGGTTTTTGCCGGACTTTACCTGTTCATGCCGAATGTCAAGGTCAGCCCACGGGCAGCTTTGATCGGTGGGGTTTTTGGCGGCACTCTCTGGCAACTCAGCCAGTGGGGTTATTTGAACTCTCAGGTTGGTGTAGCGCGTTACAACGCAATTTATGGGACTATGGCGGCCCTACCAATCCTGATGGTCTGGATTTATCTTTCATGGATGATCGTTTTGCTTGGTGTGGAAATGACCTATGCTACCCAGAACCTTCAAGCTATCCGACAGGATATTCGCGGCGCGCGGGTGAATTTTGCCAGCCGTGAATTTATTGCCCTGACTGTTTTGCTTTTTATCGGCCGTCGCTTCTATCATGGTCAGTCGGCGCTGGAGCGGGAAGGACTGGTATCACGTCTGGATGTTCCGCCGCGCCTGCTGCACTCTATTCTGGATGAGCTGGTCCGACTTGGGTATGTCGTGGCCACAGCGCAGAATGTCGATGATGTCGGCTATCAGCCAGCTCAGGCCCTGGAAAAGATCAATCTTTACGATGTGATCCGTGGTTTGGCTGCGGACGGCACAGATTACAGTAGTCTGTGTAAGACCCCTGAGCGTGGTGTCATCGCTGGGCTTGCTGAAACCTTGAAAGTAGCTGAGGAGCAGGCTCTTGCCGGTATGACATTACGAGATCTGGTGCTGCAGGTTGAAGAGAATGAGGGTCAGGAAAAGTATGATGATCGGGTTGAGGCGTCTGTGGAGACAGAGGCTGCCGAATAACTCTGCAAAGTAAAGGTGTGATCTTTATAGACTGCGTAAGAATATTGAGTGATCCAGTCACCTAGGGCGATGAGTTCTCCGTCGCCCAGTTTTTTGTAAAAAGGTTGATGATAGTGACCGGTGACGATAGCCTGATGTCCCTGGGCGAGAATTGTCTCTGCATAGGGCTGCAAAATCTCGATGGCTGGTGAGTTGCGGCGTTGTTCCACTGAACTTTTACGACTTTCGTTGCCAGCTTGATCGCCAATCGCCATAAGTAGTTTGTTTGGCAGGGTGCGTATCAAGAAGCGAACCATGTTGCTGCGCAGGAACTTACGCAAATAACGATAGCCGGTATCGTCTGGGTTGGCCAGGTCGCCGTGGGCAAGGAAGACTTTTTTGCCATCGAGATCGATACTGCCGCCGTCGGGGAGAACCTGACAATTCAGCCTTTGGGTAAAAACCGGGCCCAGGTGAAAATCGTGGTTACCTTCGACATAAACCAGTTTTGTCCCCTGTTGGTGCATGCGTTCAAAAGCATCGACCAAGGGGGCATAGTTGTCGGTCACAGTTTCTTTGCCAATCCAGAATTCAAAAATATCCCCTAGCAGGACCAGCAGGTCCGTTTTACCACACTGCTCATCTAAAAAAGCCAGCAGGGCTAAATAATTCAGATCAGAAGGTTTACGAAGATGTGCGTCTGCAAGAAAGAGTGCTCTCATGGGCGTCACTATAGGTATGGACTATCGATATGTCAACCGCGCCAAGAGTGAATAAAATATGGAAAGAACAGAGAAAGAACAGAGAACGAACAGCTTCCGCCAATCTCGCAGCGCGTCTGTTACGGAGTGGTTGAGGGTTGGCAGACTGTTTTTAAGATGATCAAATTTGTTCTGCCGCTCTACATTATTGTCGATATATGTAAAGCCTATGGTCTGCTCGACAGCTTGGGCACATGGTGTGCACCGCTCATGGACTTGTTCGGTCTGCCTGGCGCAACGGCGTTTGCCTTTATTGCGGGGATTGATCAATCTTTATGCTGCAATAGCAATTCTGGCGACTCTGGATCTGACACCATGGCAGGTCACTCAGTGTGGCATCATGATGGGTATCGCTAATAATCTGGTTCTCGAAGGTGGTGTCTTAAGCAGTACCGGTGCTCGTGGTGGAGTGCTGACTCTTTGTCGCATCCTGCTTGCTGCTGTTGCCGGCTGGCTGATGATGGGGCTGCAGGCATTGGGGGTGGCGGGATGACTGTGCTTCTTGATGCCTGTCTCGGCGCCCTGATGTTATGCGGTAAACTGGTTATTATAGTCGTGCCGTTAGTGGTGATATTTGAAGTGCTGCGTTATGCTAAAGTGTTCCGTGATCTTGGCTCACGGATTGAACCGGCAATGCAGTGTCTGGGACTTGGGAAATCTGCTGTTCTGCCACTCTTTACCGGTATCTTTCTTGGCATTGCTTATGGTGCCGGCATCAGCGCATTTTATGAGTCCTGTGACGTCTTGAGTGGAGTCCGGAAAGGATGAGGGTAAGTCTGTCATTTGTATTGCCAGATGAGGGTAGGCCATTGTCTGTCGTTACCAGGAGCAGGGCTGCTTTATCCTGTTTTCGGTATTGCTCTCAAGCCGGAATTTGCTGGCCTGGCGATGGCTTTTTCTAGCGTCTAGTGTGGTGACAAATAGTTTGTTGCTGAAGAGGTATGCGATAAAGCAATAACGAGGCAGTCTCAACATAAAGGCGACCATTCGGTCGCCTTAGCTTGATTGTTGCTGCATATAATACAACAGTGACGAAATTGCCGCTGGTGCCACCCTGAATCTTCTACCTTTTTAATGGTAGACTTTAACTGGTCAATCCAGGTCCTGTCGGGGCTGTCTGGCAATTGCCGCCAGGCGCTTGCCACGGGTTGCCCGCAGGTTTTTTAAGTGCTCCATGCTGACTTATTTCGCCACTGTTTAACCTAAGTCTATCGGTTCTTTGATGGATGTCAATACGGCGAAAAAAATATAATATCTGTTAAAAAACTCATGAAAAACTGCAAAACCTGTGGGTTGATTCAGGGTTGAATCGTTTATCGTTAATGCCTGATAATGTTTTCAAGGTAAAGTTTTTGACAGATTTTTGTGACGAACATAGAAACCGTATAATATGCTACATTGTGGGCATGAAATTTTCAGGAGCTTGTCCGACAATCCATGATCGGCTACAAACCCAGTTGTTTGGCCCATATTTCAGCTCCTTTTCGATCAATAGCTATGGCTATTACTCTCAAACGAGCTAAAATCTGTTCTCAAACTTCTGGCTTTTCGCTTCGACCCTCATTGTCGGACAAGCTCTAGCCAGCTCATCTATAAATCAGACAGGTTGCTTGGTGTTATGACTTTAAATGTTACAGATGAAACAATAGATGATGCAGAATTAGTTGATACAGCTCTGATCCCAGGTAGTGGTGGCAAGCTGCAACTATTCAAGTGTGATGCGGAATACTCCATCAGTATCGAAGGTTCAGGTGTCCTGATGAGTACGTGGGCTCATCAGTCTGAGGATGCGTTGGCAGAGCTTGCCTGCCGTAAAATATCCAGTCGTGCTCAACCTCGGGTACTGATTGGTGGTCTAGGCATGGGGTTTACGCTGGCTGCAGCTCTACGTTATCTTGGGGCCGATGCAGAAGTGGTGGTGGCCGAGCTGGTGCCGGGCGTGGTTGTCTGGAACCGGGGCGTTCTGGGGCCATACGCGGGACATCCTCTGCAGGATGAACGGACCAGGGTTCGCGAGGGAGACGTCGCCAAACTTCTGCGTTCGCAGCGGCAGAAATATGACGCGATCTTGCTCGATGTCGATAATGGCCCCAATGGCTTAACCCGCAAGAAGAATGATTGGTTGTATTCGACTGATGGCTTGACGGATGCTTATCGAGCATTGCGTCCAGAAGGGGTGTTGGCTGTGTGGTCGGCTGCAACGAGCCGTAATTTTATGGGGCGTCTGCGCAAGGTTGGGTTCAAGGTGAAACAATCCCGCGTACCTGAACAAGATAATAAAGGTGATCTCCATGCGATCTGGATCGCTGAGCGAGGTCCTTAATTCATAATGCAAGCGAATTTCCACAGCCACTTTATTTTTAGGGAAGCACGGTAGGTTAAAAGAGATGCTGGAGAAGTTTGCATCTTTGCACTCCGACCCTGCTCTCCAAAAACTATTAGGGGCAGCCTGCAACAGGCTGCCCCTTTACACTTTTGTTTTTTTGACCTTCGCGTCCCGGTTCCTATTTCTCTCTGGCAGCATACTCCTGAGCATCAACCACAGCAACCGCAGCCATGTTGATAATATCAGCAACTGCGTCACCGCGCTGCAGAATGTGAACCGGTTTCTTCATACCCATGAGGATTGGTCCGATCTGCTCGGCACCACCCAGTTTATGCAGCAGCTTGTAGGCAATGTTGCCTGATTGCAGGTCGGGGAAGATAAAGACGTTGGCATCACCCTTGAGCTTCGAGAAGGGGTATTGGTTCTCGACCAACTCAGGATCAAGGGCGACGTTGGCCTGAATCTCACCGTCAACGACCAACTCCGGGTCAAAGTCTTTAACCAGTTGAGTGGCTTTTTTGACCTTGGTTGTCAGTGGATGTACCGCACTGCCAAAGTTGGAGAAGGATAACATGGCAACCTTGGGCTCGAAATCGAATTGACGGGCCTTCTGGGCGGTCAGAATAGCTGTTTCAGCCAGCTCTTCTGCTGTTGGTTCGATAGACACAGTGGTGTCGGCAAAGAAGGACGCTTCCTTCTTGGTGACCATCATGTACATGCCGTGCACCTTGGAGAGTTTTTCGTGCTTGCCGATAACTTCCAGAGCTGGGCGGATGGTTTCTGGGTAGTGATGGTTGATCCCCGAGAGCAGGGTGTCGGCGTCGCCCTTAAGGACCATCATCGAACCAAAATGATTGCGGCTCTTGTTCATGGTGCGATGGGCCTCTGCCAGGGTGACTCCCTTGCGTTGGCGCATGGTGAAGAATTCTGCAGTATAACTTTCTACCATGTCACTTTTGCTTGGGTCGATAATTGTGATCCCGGCAAGGTCGACATTTGCCTTGGCCGCATTGAGTTTGATCTCGGCTTCGTCACCAAGCAGGATCGGCTTGGCGATACCTTCTTCAACCAGGATGTGAGCTGCGCGCAGGATTTTTTCTTCTTCACCTTCCGGGAAGACGATCCGTTTCGGACAGGTCTTGGCCTTGTTAATCAGGGTGCGCATAATCTGTTTGGAGCGGCCCTGCATGGCTTCGAGACTCTCAATGTATTTTGCCATATCTTTGATAGGACGACGAGCGACCCCGGAGTCCATGGCCGCTTGTGCCACAGCCGGTGCAACATGCAACAGCACGCGTGGGTCAAAAGGTTTGGGGATCAGGTATTCACGGCCGAATTCGATCGACTCACCTCTGTATGCCTTACGTACAGACTCGGGAACGTCCAACTTGCCAAGATCTGCGAGCGCCTTGACCGCGGCCAGTTTCATCTCGTCATTGATGGCGCTGGCACGGACATCGAGCGCGCCACGGAAGAGGAAGGGGAAGCAAAGCACGTTGTTGACCTGATTGTTGTAATCGGAACGGCCGGTGCCGATGATCACATCTTCACGTACAGCTTTAGCTTCTGGTGGAGTGATCTCCGGGTCAGGGTTGGCCATGGCAAAGACAATCGGATCTTTGGCCATTGAACGCAGCATATCGGCGGTCAGAGCCCCTTTGGCGGAAACGCCGAAGAAGATGTCGGCATCCTTCATGGCGTCTTCCAAGGTACGTGCTTCGGTCTCGGCGGCCAGACGTTCCTTGTAATCATTCATCCCAGCGGTACGGCCTTTGTAGATGACACCTTTAGTGTCGCAGAGGATAACGTTGTTTTTGTTGATGCCCATGGTGATAGCGAGGTTTGCACAGGCGATGCCAGCGGCACCGGCACCGTTTATAACAATCTTGCATTTGCCGACGTCCTTGCCGACAATCTCAAGAGCGTTGAGCATGCCAGCAGCAGAGATGATAGCGGTGCCGTGCTGGTCATCATGGAAGACCGGGATGTTCATAATCTTCTGCAGCTCTTCTTCGATGTAGAAGCACTCGGGACCCTTGATATCTTCGAGATTGATGCCGCCAAATGTTGGCTCAAGCAGCTTGACGGTGCGGATCAGTTCATCGGAATCCTTGGTGTCGAGTTCAATATCAAAGACGTCGACGTCGGCGAAACTTTTAAACAGGACACCTTTTCCCTCCATAACCGGTTTGCCGGCCAATGCGCCGATATCACCAAGACCGAGTACTGCTGTGCCGTTTGATACAACGGCGACCAGGTTGCCTTTTGCAGTATATTCATAAGCGTCATCAGGGTTCTTTTCAATGTCCAGGCAAGGTTCAGCGACACCCGGGCTATAAGCCAGAGAAAGGTCCCTGCTGGTTGCACATGGTTTGGTGGTAATAACTTCAATTTTACCTTTACGCCCCATTGAGTGATAATCGAGCGCTTCCTGACGTTTTGACATGTTTTGTGTCCTCCTGGCTTGTTGCTTGAAGCCAATAGTTCTTCCAGTTTTTGTTTCGGTAAATTTTTTTAGCTATAGTAAAATGTTAGATAAGGCTCATTGCAGTCTTTTGTCAAGGGAAAACGCCTTGGCCGATAAGAATTAAGGCACCTTTGTAAAGCAATGCTGATGCCAATAGATAAACACGAACAACAAAAGTATTGAGACAACACTAAGATAACGCTTTTATCTTGCGCGTCAAGCTACATAATGACTCAAATTAAGAGCTAGGAGCCTGTTCGACAATCCATGATCGGCTGCAAACCCAGCTGTTTGGCTCATATTTCAGCTCCTTGTCGACCAATAGTTATGGCTATTACTTTCAAACGAGCCAAAATCTATTCTCAAACTTCTGGTTTTTCGCTTCGACCCTTATTGTCGGACAGGCTCATGGCGGGTTGTTTGTGGCTGAAATTGGCCATGGCAGGTTGTTTTTGTGCATTTTTTTTGAAAGATTTTTTTAGAAGGATTGACAGGTAGATTCGCTGACGATAATTATGGAGGGTCATCTTTTTTTCACAGAAAGCTTTTTGGCTACAATACAGGCTCCTGGTTCATTGACGGGCCGACAGACTGGAAGGATAATATTTGATGAATAGTTCACCTGAATCTCCTTTAAGAGTAGGGGTCCTTGCAGACACTCATCTGTCTGATTCAGATGATGCACAGAGGTTTCTGCTGGATCTGATCGAAAATGTTCTCGCTCCAGTTGATCTGATCCTGCATGCAGGAGACCTGGTCGATCCTGATCTTTTGAGTGCTTTTGACGCTTATCCGTTCCATGCCGTCCGTGGTAACATGGATCCGGCAATAGCGGGTGTCCCCTTGAAGAAAATAATTAATATCGGCGGCTTCACCATAGGCATGATTCACGGCTGGGGGGCTCCAGACGGCCTTGAGGAACGAGTCTATGCAGAGTTTTCTTCTGTATCGCTCGATTGCCTGGTTTATGGACATAGCCACCGATCCGCCTGTTATCGGCACGATGGCATGTTGTTCTTCAACCCTGGTAGTGCTACAGACATGCGTAGTATGGATTATCACAGCGTCGGTCTTTTGGAGATCGGCGATGATATTCAGGGGACAATCATCCGACTCGACTGATGGCGTCGTAAAATTAAGTAAAGGAATAGGAAGAAAATGATGGATCGACTGTGGGCACCCTGGAGGCTTGAATATATCCAGGGTCCGGAAGATGATTGTTGTATATTCTGTGTTGATGAAGACCCTGCAGATGATCAATCGCGTCTAATTGTAATACGAGGGGAGTACAGCTATGTCATCATGAATCGCTATCCTTACTCCAATGGCCATCTGATGGTTTCCCCCTACCGTCATTTGTCTGATCCCTGCGAACTTGAAAAGCAGGAGGTTCTTGAAATCCACGAGTTTATGGTGCTCAGCCAGAGGGTGCTGCGTGAAGTCTGTGCCGCACAGGGGTTCAATGTCGGTTGGAATATAGGTCAGGCTGCTGGAGCAGGTATTGCTGATCACATCCATATGCATATCGTTCCACGCTGGAGAGGAGATAGTAATTTTATGCCAATCCTTGCTGATACCAGAGTGATTCCTCAGCATATTGAGAGAACTTACACTTTGCTTGCCAAAGCTTTTCCGGGTTTTCATTGTAATCCAGCATAAAAACCAATAAAATTGTTCGAATGTTATGAATAATGTCTATCGACTCATTCAGGCGACTCACACAATCGGCTATCACGGCCCTTAAATCCAAGGAACTTTGATTAATTATGTGGCTTGTTATTCAAAAAGGCGGATACTTAATGTATCCGATTGCACTCTGTTCTATCTTCGCCCTCGGAATTTTCCTGGAACGTCTCTGGACCTACATTAAGGTTAGACGGGAATTCAGGGAACTCGCCCATAAGGTTGAGCCGTTAGTTTCCAAACATTTACACGAAGAAGCTGTGGCTACCTGTCACCAGGCGGACTCCCCACTGGCACAGGTTTTTCTTGCCGCACTGCGTGTCGCCGGACGCAACCGGGAGCAGATCAAGGCTGTTGTTGAAGAAACCGGGCGTAGAGAGGCTGCTCCTTTACAACGTTTTTTGGGGCTTTTGAGTACTATTGCAACGATTTCCCCGCTGCTGGGATTACTTGGTACTGTACTCGGCATGATCAGGGCTTTCAATGTGATCGCAAGTCAGGGAATGGGTACGCCGGCCACTCTCGGTGGTGGTATTTCCGAAGCTTTGATAACCACTGCGGCAGGTATGACAGTTGCTATCCCGGTTATCCTCGCGCATCGTTATCTTTCCGGGCGTCTCGACCAATTAATTATTGAAATGGAAGAATATTCACTTCGTCTGGTTGACCTGCTGGAGGAGTAAATGGGCTTTCTACGCAAGCAAAATGATGAGCCACGAATCGACATGACACCCATGGTCGATGTGGTTTTTCTTCTGTTGATTTTCTTCATGATCTCTACAACTTTTGTGGAAAGCCCTGGAATTTCCATCAAACTTCCCGAGACTTCTGCCCAGACGATTGATCGTGAGCCGAAAGAGATCAAAATTACACTTTCTCGAGAAGGTGTAATTTATTACCACAACAAAAAAATCTCTCTTGATGATTTTAAAGGGGTTCTCGCCGAACATCAGTCTGACGCCAAGCTGACAACTGTCCTGTTGATGGCAGACCAGGATTCAAAACACGGTAAAGTTGTTACTTTAATGGATTTGGCCAGAGATGCTGGTTTTACCAAACTGGCGATAGCGACAGAACAGCGTAAGAAGTGATAATTTTGGGACTGAAGCTGGATTTTTTGCAAGCGATCACTGCTTGGTATTTTGACAAATTGTTGGTACTAAACAGAGAGAGTCACTTATGAATCGAACAATTGCGATATTGACCGGTGGTGGAGATTGCCCTGGTTTGAATGCTGTTATTCGCGGTGTTGTGCGTAGTGCAACCATGGCGCGTGACTGGCGTGTGATTGGTATTGAAGACGGTTTTGACGGACTGGTTGGAGAGCCGCGCTGGCGCGAACTGCCCCTTGACTCTGTGCGTGGTCTTCTGCCGCGTGGCGGGACGATACTGGGAACTAGTAATCGTGGCAATCCGCTCGCTTATCCTGTCGAGGAAAATGGCGAGACACGTCTGGTAGATATCTCCGCTGAAGTTGTTGCTAATTTTCATCGTCTTGGTGCTGATGCGTTGATTGCTGTTGGTGGAGATGGCACCCTGAAGATTGCTCGCGCTTTACAGGAAAAGGGTATCCCGATGGTTGGTGTGCCGAAGACGATCGATAACGATCTACGCGGTACAGATGTTACTTTTGGCTACAACACTGCTGTAGGTATTGTTACCGAGGCACTGGACAGGTTACACAGCACAGCGGAGAGCCATCACCGGGTTATGGTGGTCGAGGTTATGGGGCGTGATGCAGGTTGGATCGCTCTCGAGTCCGGCCTTGCCGGATCTGCCGACGTTATTCTTATACCGGAGATACCTTTTGATCTGGACGCTGTGTGCACTGCCATAGATCAGCGTAAAGTGCGTGGCAGCAAGTTTTCAATTGTGGTTGTTGCAGAGGGTGCTTTTCCCGCTGATGGCCAAAAGATCATTCAACTTACAGGGCCTGAGAATCAGGGTGTTGAGCGTCTGGGTGGTATAGCCGTCTTTGTTGCCGATGAAATCGCAGAGCGGATGCAGGTCGAAACCAGAGTTGTGGTGCTTGGTCATGTGCAGCGTGGTGGCACACCTTCGCCTTTTGACAGGATTCTTGCCTCCAGATTTGGTGTCAAAGCAGTTGAATTGATCGAACAGGGTCGATATGGCCGGATGGTTTCGTTGCGGGGGCGTGAGGTGTGTGATGTTGATATTGTCGAGGCCGTTGATTCTCTGAATCGCATTGATCCAGATGGTGATCTGGTTAAGACTGCCGAGACCCTGGGTGTCATGCTTGGGCGCTCAAGGCCTCTATAAGAGACCACTTTGCTGCCCCTAAGTATTCTGAAATGAGGTTAAGGAGAGAGGCTGTGACGGTCACCGAAAATTTTAATGGCGGTGGTAGCAAACGCGAGGTCATTTTTGCAGGCTATGGCATATTATTGGGTGTCATGGCGCCGCTTGGCTGGATTGTCCTGCGCTTGATGTTGTTCTGGGATGATAGCAGCTCTCTACTTGACCAGGTGTTTCAGGACATCATGGGGTCCGAGCAGAACAGCTACATGTACGCTTATATGTGTGGCGGCACCATGATGGTCCTTGGCTCCTTCGGTTTCTTTATCGGACGGTCGTCACAGCAAATTCATGATCGGGCAGTAAAGCTGGACCATCTTAATCATGAAATTGCTGAACAGAAAAGCACCTTTGAGCGCCGTTTTACCGATCTGGATCGTAGTATCAAGAATTTTCATACGATTAACGCCGATCTGCAGAAAAGCGTCGACAGACAGGACGTTCTGCGTTTAACAGCCGATGGTTTGCATGAGGTCATCGGTTTTGATCGCGTCAATGTCCTGATGGTGGATGAAACTGAGAAACAACTCTATTTTGCCGTGAGTCGCGGAGCCAATCTGGGTAGTGACAGGGCGAAGAGAAAGCTACCCCTCGACGAAAGGGCCGGTTGCCTTTACAAGTCTATCAATGACCGTCAGGTCCTGTTGATCGATGATATTACCAAAATGCCAGAAGAGTATCATCTGCAACCGCCATGTGACGCTGTCCCGCAGTTGCGATCGCGTAACTTTATTCTCTGTCCAATCATTGTACGCAACCAATCGATCGGCCTGCTGGCTGTTGATAATAAATATAAGCGTGGCAAGCTGACCGATACCGATGTCGACACGGTCAAGCTGTTTGCCGACCAGATCTCCTCGTCCTTGATGCGTATCAATTTGCTCGATGCCGTTGAATCCCTGACCAGGCAGCTTGAGCATACCTTCAATGAATTCCTTAAATATCGTGATGAACATGCCGAATTAATAACATCTTTACGTATGGCTACAGCATCAACGACCAGTGCCACAGCTTATATCTCTGGTGGTGCCGGGGTTATTCAAGAGTCGGTCAATTCAACACGCTCAGCTGTTGGTCAGATTTCCGTATCTATCGATCAAGTGTCCAACAATCTGAAAACTCTCAACGAGTTTATGGAGGGTTCGATTGCGTCGATGACTGAAATCCAATACACCATCGGTGCTGTCGAGGAGAACAGTGTTCGTTCACATGCCATGTCGGAAACAGTTAAGGAACGTGCTGAACATGGTGTCGAGACAGCTGGGCAGGTTCTCGATGGTATGCGTGGGATTGTAACTGCTGTAGAACAGGCCGAAGGAGTCATTACCAATCTTTCGACCAAGGGAGATGAAGTCGGTACGATTACCTCGGTCGTCACAGATTTAACCAGGAAAACCAGTTTGCTGGCGTTGAATGCTGCGATTATTGCCTCCCAGGCCGGTGAGCATGGGCGTTCATTTGCGGTTGTTGCTGACGAAATCAGGACTCTGGCACAGGAAGCTGCTTCTTCGACGGATCAGATTAATGAGATTATCGAAGAAATCCAGAAGTACACCCGGGAGACAGTTGACCATATCCATAGCACGCACCAACTGGTCAACGATGGCATGAAGCAGGGAGAGGAGATGGCTGATGTGCTTTCCCAGATACTGGGGAGCTCCCAGGAGGCCATGGAAATGGCTCACGATATCCGCAAATCAACCCAGGAAATTTCCCAGTCAGTGATCGGGGTCAATAAATCAGTAGAAGAGTTGGGTGAGATGTCCGCGCAAGTTTCCAGGGCCTCTCGTGAAGAAGCCAGTGGTGCGAAAAATATCGTTACCTCTGTTGAGGAAATCAGATCAATGACTCAAGATATGGTTTCTGCAACCTCCAGCCAGGCCGATAATACCAGCCAGATAGAGATCTCTGTGAACCGTGTCAGTGATATGGCTCAGCGGATTTTCGATGAGATGGATGATCGCCGTAAAGGGAGTCTTCAGGTTATTGAAGATTTGCGCAGGTTGAAGGAGAAGACGGACTGAGGGTTGTTACCGCGTTCGCAAACGGTGGGTCTGTTTGCAAACCCTACAGTTCCTCCTTTGAATGACGAACAAACTGAACCGGACACTCCTCACGCCCCGGGCAATCATGCCGCCGACAGGGCTCGACATGGATGGTGACATCCGTTCCTTTAATCTTCTCGCCAATCTTTTTTTCGATATATTCAGTAACGTCGTGGGCATCTTCGACCGAGAGGTGCTTGCAGACGGTTAAGTGGAAATCAATCAGTTTCTGTGATCCGGCACGACGAGTACGGAGATTGTGGAAGTCGAACAGCTCATCTTTGTGATCGTTGATCAACTCTTCTATTTCATGGCGAACTGCTTCGGGGAGTTGTTCATCAAGGATATCGCGCATAGCGTGGCGTAACAGACGAAGCGATTCATAAAGGATATAGACAGCAACCAGAATCGACATGACTGGATCGAGCCAGGGTAGATCAAACTGGCTGATGAGGATCAGTCCGATCAACAGCGCCAGGTTGGTGTAGACATCCATCGAAAAATGCAGGGAATCAGCTTCAAGGGCGGAAGAATCAGTTTTTTTGGCAATCCGGCGCAAGTGACGACTGATCATGAATGAGGCGACCGTGCTGATGGACATTACTGCGATGCCTATGCCGGTTTGTTTGATAGGGCTGGCCTCGATCATACGTTGCATTGCTTCGTATATGATCCAGACACCGGAAGCCGCTATGATGATGGACTGAAAGATCGTCGCCAGGGTCTCAAACTTGCCGTGACCGTAGGGATGTTGCTCGTCAGCCGGTTGTTCAGCATGGCGTATCGCCATGAAGTTGATGCCTGACATGAGTATGTCAAGCAGTGAGTCAATTGCGGAGGTGAAAACGGCAAGGCTACCGGTAAACAGACCGGTGATGAGTTTGAGTATGGCCAGACCCAGTGCGGTGATTATGGAGAGGCTGGCTGCTGCCAGTTTTGGTGATTTATTGACTTGTGTCATAGTGGATCAGTTGTCGTTTATAGGTTCGAGAGGGCAGGATTGTTGCCAGGCAATGTAACCGTTATCCTCAATAGCCCAGAAGTCGTCTATTCTCTGCTGGTAATAGTCGAGTTCCCGGCACTGAGAAGTAATCTCGTTGGCTGCGACTTCAGTAACCAGCCTCTGTCTGGCAAGAAAAGCATAAAATTCTGCTGTCCCGGTGAGAATTTTTGTTAGCTCAGTGAGGTTGGGTTCCGGTGTACGGATGATGTACCAGTGTCCTGCAAATTGACGGACGTGCAACGCTGCCACGGCAAACAGGTTTTCACAGCGATCAGCAACGATGAATTCGCGCAGAAAATAATCGGCTCCCTGACAAAATTCGCCGGCCTGTTCAGGTGGCACACTCCTCTGTTGAGTCAGATCCTGGTAGAGATGCCGCAACAGGTCAACGGATAGCTTGTCGACGCGAATTTCGTCGTCAAGGTTCTCTAGGTTGTAATCTTTTTTGTTCAACCCCTGTAGCAGAGGGTGAAGCTTTGCTGAAGGTGTCATGACGATATTGAATCTCCTCTGGTGAACCTCATGTGGTCCTTACCATAATGCACTTTGTGGTATGTTTGCAACCGTCAGAATTACTTAGTTTTAACCTGAAAATTACCTGCAATCGGGTCTTTGCTGTTTACAGTCAACTTGCTGTTTTGTTAACATAATGAAGTTCTGAATCAAGAGTTTGAAAATCTCATTCCGACCCTCTAACGGGTTGTTTTTTTTAGGGTTATGGAGTCCAATGGCGAAAACAACACCCATGATGCAGCAGTATCTGGAGATCAAGTCTGATTATCCGGATGCAATCCTCTTCTTTCGCCTGGGTGATTTTTACGAAATGTTCATGGAAGATGCTGTGGTTGCTTCGCGGGTACTCAACATTACCTTGACCGCACGTAACAAAGGTGCCGCTGCAGAAATACCTCTATGTGGGATTCCTTTTCACAGTTGTCAGCCATACATCGCCAAACTTGTCCAGCATGGCCACAATGTCGCAATCTGCGAACAGGTTGAAGATCCCAAAACGGCCAAAGGTATCGTCAAACGCGCTGTTGTCAGGGTCGTGACTCCTGGACTGGTTGTCGATACTGACACCCTGGATCCTCGTCGCAATAATTATCTTATGGCCATCAGCCATGTCGATGATGAGCGTTATGGTGTTGCCTATGTTGATATTACCACTGGCGAATTCCGGGTGACCGAACTTCTTGACCCCGAGAGCACTGCTGGTGAGATCATCTCCAGGGATCCGGCCGAAGTGCTTATTGCTGACGGCAGTATCGGTGATCAACTGATCAATGCTCTGCAGAGTCCCTTACATGGGCGCATCATCAATCGTCCACCGGATTGGGCCGCTGCCGAGGATCGTGCTCGGCAGGTGCTGCTGGAATTTTTCCCGGGCAGTTCCCTTGAGGGCTTTGGCTGTCACGACATGCCTGCTGCAATCCAAGCTGCCGGAATGGTTCTTTACTATCTTGAAGAAACCCAGAAGGGAGCCGCTTCTCACCTGCAAACCCTGCAGACTTACTATGTGTGCGATCACATGGTCCTCGATGACTTTACGCGCCGCAATCTGGAACTGACAGGGTCGCTGCATGATGGTGGTCGTCGCGGTTCACTGATCGGTGTCATGGATCGCACTGTAACGGCTATGGGCGCGCGTAAGCTGCGGCAATGGATGACCCATCCGTTAGTCGATTTGCAAAGTATCGAAGCACGCCACAGTGCAGTTGAAGAGTTTGTACGGGAAAGTCTTTGCCGTGATGACCTGCGTCGCACGCTTGACGATGTTTATGACCTGGAACGGCTCAATGGCCGGATCGCCATGGCAACAGGCAATGCTAAAGATCTGGCTGCCCTGCGAACATCACTTGAGAAGCTGCCACAAATCATCGACTTGCTCAAGCAGAGTGAAGGCCCGTTGCTGAGCGATCTGCGAGAGAGTCTGGACCCCATGCCGGACATGGTTGAACTGATCGCAAGTGCCATTGTCGACGATCCTCCTTTTGTGATGCGCGAGGGTGGCTTGATCCGTGAGGGTTATAATGCCGAGCTGGATGAGCTGCGCAGTATAAGTCGCGAGGGCAAGGGCTGGATCGCCAGCCTTGAACGGGAAGAAAAAGAGCGCACGGGAATCCCGTCACTCAAGGTCAGATATAACAAGGTGTTCGGCTATTATATTGAAGTGACCAAGTCGTATCTGGAGCGTGTCCCGGAGGATTACCAGCGTAAGCAGACATTGGCCAACGCCGAAAGATTTATTACGCCGACTTTGAAGGGATATGAAGAAAAAGTTCTCGGTGCCGAAGAACGGGTGGTCGTGATCGAGTATGATCTCTTTCAGGAGGTGCGGCAGCAGGTCGCCCGACAGGGCCGGCGTATTCAGGAAACTGCTGATAAGGTTGCAACTCTGGATGTACTGCTTGGTCTTGCCGACCTGGCTCATGAACGCAACTACTGCTGTCCTGTGATGAACGAATCGACGGAACTCCTGATCGAGGATGGGCGTCATCCGGTTATTGAAACCATGGACCTGGGTGAGCGTTTTGTTGCCAACGATGTCCATATGGATACTGTGGAGAGACAGATTTTGATCATTACCGGCCCGAATATGGCTGGTAAATCGACGTTTATGCGTCAAGTCGCTCTACTGGTCTTGATGGCGCAGATGGGCAGTCTGGTACCGGCAAAAAACGCTAAGATCGGCATCGTTGATCGAATCTTCACCAGGGTTGGTGCCAGTGATAACCTGGCACGGGGCCAGTCAACATTTATGGTTGAGATGACAGAAGCCGCTAATATCCTCAACCATGCCACGCCCCGCAGCCTGATCGTGCTCGACGAGATTGGTCGCGGTACCTCTACTTTTGATGGGGTCAGCATCGCCTGGGCGGTGGCTGAATATTTGCATGACAATGCCAAGGTAGCAGCCAAAACACTTTTTGCCACTCATTACCATGAATTGACCGATCTGGCTCAGACCCGTGAGAGGGTGCAGAATTACAACGTTGCTGTCAAGGAATGGAACGATCAGATTATTTTTCTGCGGCGCATCGTCAAGGGTGGTGCCAGCCACTCCTACGGCATTCAGGTCGCGCGTCTGGCAGGTTTGCCGAGTGCGGTTATAGAACGTGCCAAGGAAGTTTTACGTAACTTGGAATCTGGTGAATACGAGTCTGGTGCACCACGTCTAGCGCGTAGCAAATATGCCAAAAAGAGGACTGAAACACCGCAACTTGGCCTGTTTGAACAGCCAGATCTCGTCAGGCAGCGTATCGAAGAGATTGATGTTTCTGTTCTGACGCCGCTTGAGGCACTCAACATGCTTGACGAACTCAAAAAGTTGCTATGAACTGTACACTTGTTTACAAAAACGGCTGTCATCCCCGAATGATTCTATCGGGGATCCACGTTTTGAAATCTGGATTACCGATGACACCCTCGGGAATGACAGTATTTTATAATGCTGAATATTTGCAAGTTATGAAATATATGGTTGTTTGTTTACTGACCTTTCTTTGCCTCATTTCGCCAACCAGTGTTTTTGCCGAAAGCACAGAACGGGCATATCAGAAGGCGCGAGATTCTTATTATTCGCTACAGAATTCATCGCGCAAGCAGATGTATCGTGAGCAGTGGGAAAAGGTTTATAACCAATTTGAATTGGTATATAAACGTTTCCCGAAATCAAAACGAGGTGCTGACTCTCTGTACATGTGTGGCAAGACAATTTCGGGACTCTATGGCATCAGTCGAATCAAACCGGACGCCAAGCGGGCGGTAGAAATTTTTGAGCAAATGGCAGAGCAATACCCGGAGAGTTCTCTTGCTGATGACGCCTTACTGAAGGCCGGTATACTGCTTGAGCAAGCCCTAAATAATAAGCAGCGTGCCTACATTATTTATAAGCGTCTGGTAAATACCGCACCGCACGGTGATATGTTCGGTAAAGCTAGGGCTCGCCTGCAAGCACTGGCCGCGTATGCACCGCCACCGGAAAAATCTGTGGTTAAAAAGCCTGCGCAAACAGCTTATCAACCTGCGAAGAAGTCATCGTATGGAACGCAGGCTTCGGGAAGGACCAAAGCATCTACAGGAGAGGGACGTCTGACTGCGATTCGTTATTGGTCGAACCCCGGTTATACCCGAATTGTTCTGGATGTCTCCAGTGAGACCAGCTTTTCAACTCATTACCTTGTGCCTGAACCAGGCAATGGCAATCCTCCGCGTCTCTACGTCGATATTGAAAAAACAGGTCTGGATAAAGCCCTGCAAGAGCCGACGATCGTTGAAGATGGTCTGTTGCGCCGGATTCGTACCGGTCATCCACAGTCCGATACAGTTCGTGTCGTTTTGGACCTGGGTAGCGTCGGCGATTATAAGGTTTTTCCATTAAATGATCCATGGCGCATTGTTATTGATATTGCCGGGGGCATTGATATTACCGGAGAAATTGACAACACTGAGAGCTCCAAAGTGACTGACATTGGCGGGGACAGGGGCCCCACAAAACGTCGTGAAGCTGAAATAAGAGCGCTTCCAGACACCGGAAACGATGCTATCGCCAAGGTCCTCAAGGCCACACCCAAAGGGCAACAGCCGCTGCACATTCCCAAGGTGCCAGCGGCATCGGCCCTGCGCCGGATTGTTGTCGACGCCGGGCACGGTGGTAAGGACCCCGGAGCTGTCGGCCCGAGTAATGTTTATGAAAAAACCGTTACGCTTAAGCTGGCCAAGGCTTTGGCAAAAGAACTGAGGAAGTTACTGCATTGTGAAGTTATTTTGACCCGTAGTGCTGACGTTTACCTGCCGCTTGAAGAACGCACTGCTATCGCCAACAAAGTTGGCGCTGATCTGTTTATATCGCTCCACGCCAATGCCAACAAGAGCCGTAAGCCCTACGGTATAGAGACTTACTACCTAAACTTTTCCAAGAACGACAAGGCGGCAGCCGTCGCTGCGCGTGAGAACGGTACCACACTCAAGCAGGTTTCAGATCTCGAGCTGATTCTGTTTGATCTGATGGCGAATGCCAAGATTAATGAATCGAGTCGCTTGGCAACAGAAATTCAAAGGACTCTGGTACACCAACTCAGTAAAAAATACAGTAACATAAAAAATCTGGGTGTTCGACAGGGCCCTTTTTATGTGCTGCTCGGTGCAACAATGCCTTCTGTTCTGGTGGAAACAGCTTTTCTCAGCAACCCTCGTGAAGAAAAGCGTCTGAAAAGCAGTGCTTACCAAAAAGCATCAGCCAAAGCTATTGCCATGGCGGTTAAAAAATATGCAGTCAACAACAAACTGATAGCGGCCCGTTAAAATGACATCCCCGTTAACAGCCTGTCGGGCAATCAATAAACTGGCTGCAAATTCGTCTGTTTGGTTCATATCTCAGCTCCTTTTCGACCAATAGCTACGGCTATTACTCTCAAATGAGCTAAAAGCTGTCCTCAAACATTCAAATTTTCGCTTCAGCCCTGATTGTCCGACAGGCTGTTAGGATAAAACATTGCAAACTCAAGACGATTTTTTTGCCACAGAACTGATGATGGCCGGGGATATCTCTTTTGAAAAGAGACGTTCCTTTCTTCTGGAAGCGGCACGTCATTATCTGGAGTATCATCGCAATCGTTGCCACGAAATGCACAATGCTGGTGGCACAGGCAGTGAGGTTACTCAATGTATTTCGGCCATGGACGATGAGTTGATTCGCAATCTTTATCGTTGTGCTGCTGCTGAGTTTCCTACTGCGGGCAAGGTTTGTGCTGCCGTCATTGCCATTGGCGGTTATGGCCGTGGCGAAATGAATCCGCTCTCTGATATTGACGTGATGTTCTACTGCAGTGATAAGAACAAGGACCTGGCAGAAAAAATTGCTGAACGGGTTCTTTATTTATTGTGGGATCTCAACCTCGATGTTGGTTACAGTGTCCGCACATCATCAAACTGTCTGACGCTGGCTCAGCAGGATATTACCATACGTACGGCTCTGTTGGATGGCCGTTTTCTGGTGGGTGATGAAGTGCTTTTTCATGAGTTCGAGCGCCAGGTTCTACAGTCAATAATGAATCGTAACAGCCAGAACTTTTTGAAGGAAAAATACGAAGAGCATAAAGTCCGACTCGCCAAGTACGGTTCGTCAGTCTATATGCTGGAGCCGAATATCAAGGAAGGCGAGGGAGGTTTGCGCGACCTGCATACGGCAATATGGATGGCACGGGTCAAGTTCAAAGCCAAGGGGTTGCGCGACCTGTTGAAGAAAGGGGTTATCTCAGAGCGGGAAATGGGGGAAATCGAAGGGGCTTTCGACTACCTCTGGCGGATTCGAAATGAACTGCATTTTCAATCCAAGCGTAAAACCGACCAGATTCAGTATGACAAGCAGGAGCAGATAGCTTTATTTTTAGGTTATCGGGATAGTAAAACGGCTCTTTCTGTAGAGCAATTCATGCAAGACTATTATGCCCACGCGACCAGGACCGAACACCTGGCGTCTACTTTAATAGTCAGAGCTTTCAAGGACAAAGAATCATCAACAGGGATTCTCGGTTATCTTGGCCGGCGTAGTCTTGGCAGTGATTTCTTCAGCTATCGTGGTGAGCTGAAAACGGCTCGTAAAAATCTCTTTAAAAGTCGTCCGGAAGCAATGATGCAGGCTTTTCTGCTGGCCAAGCAGAACAACCTTGCTTTGAGCTCGGATGTAAAGGGCCAGCTTCGAGACAACCTGTCGCTGGTTAACGACAGTTTCCGACGTAATCGTGAAGTGTCCGAGATGTTCCTGGAGATTATGCGTGGCCCAACTGGTGTTGCCCATAGTCTGCGCGATATGCACCATCTCACTTTTCTGAACAAGTATATCCCCGAATTCAAGAGGATTTACTGCCAGGTCCAGCACGATGCCTACCATGTTTATACAGTCGATATCCATTCGATCTTTGCAGTTGAGGAGATCGAGAAGCTCTGGTCAGGAGTCTATAAGGAGCGTAAGCCGTTATTGACCCGCTTAGCCACTGATATTGGCAAGCCGGAGTTGATTGTGCTAGCTGTGCTTTTTCATGATATCGGCAAAGGGGAGGGTAAGGATCATTCTAACAAGGGCGCAGACATGATGCCCAAGATTGCTCGTCGCTTGCATCTGAGCAAGGAGAGCAGTCAGCGTCTTGAGTTCCTGGTACGTCACCATCTTGATATGGCGCATATCTCACAACGTCGCGATTTGAATGATATTCGTTTGATTCAGGACTTCGCCAATACCATGGAAATGGTCGAAACCCTGAAAATGCTCTATATGCTGACTTTTGCTGATCTTAAGGCGGTTGGACCTGATGTCTGGTCCGAATGGAAGGGGCATCTACTTCAAGATCTTTACGAGAAAACTTACGAGACTCTCGAACGCGGCAACTTTATCAGTGGTCTGCGTTCCGAAAGAATTCGTAATCGCAAACGTAAGGTTTTAGCTGCCCTGAAAGAGGACTTTGGGGAAAAACGGGTTAAAGACCGCCTGCGTTCAATGACCCTGCGCTACCTGTTAACTCACCGTTCATGGGAAATACAGGATCATGTTGCTCTTGAGTTGTCACGTGGCAATGACACCGTCGCCATGCAGGTGACCCACGATGTTGATTCAGAATACACCAGTGTGACAATTTCCGCCCTGGACGTGCCCGGTCTCTTCAGTATGATCACCGGAGTTATGGCTGCCAACGGTATCAATATCCTCGGTGCGCAAATCTATACTCGCAACAACGGTTTTGCCTTGGATATCCTGCACGTCAATAAGTCCGTGGGTGGTGTCATTGACCTCCCGGCGAAATGGGAGAAAGTCCAGTCTGATCTGACCGCTGTTCTTGAGGGACGCGTGAAAGTCTCGAGTCTGGTCGAAAAACGAGAGAAAGGCAGTTCCTTACTCAGTCAGAAGTTGCCGCGTTTCCCGAACCGTGTTGATTTTGATTGTGATGTTTCCAGAGAGCACACGGTTATTGATATCTTTGCGCACGATGAGGTTGGTTTACTTTACAGAATCACCCGGACCCTTGCCGATATGGGCCTCTATATCCACGTTGCGAAAATTTCTACCAAGGTCGATCAGGTTGCTGATACCTTCTATGTTAAAGATATTTTTGGCCAGACAATCAGCAGTAAAGCTAGGCGTGAGGATATTCGTAAGGCGCTTCTCGATTGCATGAAAGTGTATGCAAAAACAGACGGCACATAATATAAGTTATGAATCGTTACCTCGACTATTATCTTAACTATCTGGCTGTTGAGCGTGGCCTGGCTCGCAATACGCTTGATGCCTACGGTCGAGATCTGGCGCGTTACCTGGACTACCTGGAGGAGGTGGAGATTACGACCCTGGAGAGTATAACGCCAGCTGTTGTATTGCGTTTTCTCAGTCATCGGAAGGATGCCGGGCTGTCAGCCAGAAGCAGGGCACGTACCCTGGCGGCACTGAGGACTTTTCATAAATTCCTGGTCCGGGAGAAGATGGCCGCAAATAACCCAACAGACCAGGTCATCTCTCCTAAAAGTCTCACCGCTTTGCCGCACACTCTGTCAACGTTTGACGTGGATAACCTCCTGGCCAGTCCGAAGGGAGAATCTTCGCTGGCCTGGCGGGATCGGGCCATGCTTGAGGTCCTCTATGCGACCGGCTTACGTGTTTCTGAACTGGTCTCGCTGCAGCTGAGTGATTTGCAGATGGATGTCGGTTATCTGACCGCTTTTGGCAAGCGCAGTAAGCAGCGTATTGTACCTTTGGGATTAGCTGCAGTTGATGCCCTGTGCGCATATCTGGATTATGGTCGGCCGGGGCTCGACAAACAACGTGGATCACACCACCTGTTCCTTAATCGTTCCGGCGAAGGCTTGACACGTCAGGGTTTCTGGAAGATTATTAAGCGCCGTGCCCTGGAGGCTGGAATCACACAAAGTGTTACGCCGCATATGATGCGGCATTCGTTTGCAACGCATCTTCTGGAAAACGGTGCTGATCTGCGCTCTGTACAGGCAATGCTCGGGCATGCAGATATCTCTACAACGCAGATTTATACTCACGTTACCCGCGAACGTTTGAAGAAACTGCATACCCAGCATCATCCCAGAGGGTGAAACCAGTAATCAGTAATCAGTGACCCTTAACCCTTAATCCTTTATCTGGATCCCATGAAATACATTATTTTACTTGGTGACGGCATGTCCGATGAGCCGATTGAAGAGCTTGATGGCAAAACGCCTCTGCAGGCAGCGGTTACCCCTAACATGGATAAACTTGCTCAGCAGGGCATTATCGGTCTTGCAGCAACGGTCCCCACTGAATTTCATCCTGGTTCTGATGTCGCCAACCTGTCAGTTTTTGGCTACGATCCGGCCACATGCTATACCGGACGCTCGCCATTGGAAGCGGCCAGTATGGGGGTTGAACTTGGCCCTGACGATGTCGCTTTTCGGCTTAATCTGGTCACTCTTGGCTTGGCTGGTGGTGATGTGCTCATGCAAGACTTTTCAGCTGGACATATTACAACAGCGGAAGCGCGTGAACTGATCGAGTGTCTCCAGGAGGAACTGGGTGATGATGAGTTCCAGTTTTACCCTGGTGTTTCCTACCGTCATCTGATGGTCTGGAAAGGTGGACGGGATGATTTCAATGTCCTGCCACCACATGATTTAACCGGCAAGAGTATTCTGGATCATGTGTCGCGTTCAAAAGAGTCTATGCCGCTGATGCAGATTGTCAATGCCGCACAACTCCTCTTCAAGCGCCATCCGGTTAATCTCAAACGCGAGAGTGAAGGCAAGTCTGCCGCCAACTCCATCTGGCTTTGGGGACAAGGCCGTCGCCCGCAAATGCCGACCCTACAGGAGAAATTCAGTTTGAGCGGAGCAGTGATCTCGGCGGTTGATTTGATCAAAGGCATTGGTATCTATGCTGGCCTGGACGTCATCAACGTACCGGGAGCCACCGGCTACCTAGATACCAATTATCGAGGCAAAGCCGAGGCTGCTCTGGAAGCACTGCAGACCAGGGACTTTGTTTATCTGCATGTAGAGGCACCTGATGAGGCCGCTCATGGCGGCAGCTTGAGTGATAAAATCGAGGCGATCGAACGTTTTGATGAAGATGTTGTTGGTACGGTCATGAATGGTATCGATGCGTTGGGTGACTATCGTGTCCTTCTGCTCCCTGATCATCCTACCCCGGTGGCCAAAATGACACATACCAAGGATCCTGTACCATTTGTTCTCGCTGGGTCCGGCAGCGAGTTTGTCTCGAAAAAGGCTGTTGCAGAGTACTCTGAATCTGCTGCCCAGGAATCAGGTGTTGTTGTTGACCCTGGACACCAGATGATGGAGATTCTGGTGAGTGGTAAGTTGCTGTAACTGGGATAATCTTGATCAAGTGGAGAAGGAATGATGACACAGGAACGCGCAGTGCTTGCCGGTGGCTGCTTTTGGGGTATGCAAGATCTGATACGTAAGTTGCCAGGGGTCGAGGCTACCCGGGTGGGCTACACTGGTGGTGATGTGGCCAACGCCACCTATCGCAACCATGGATCGCATGCCGAGGGTATTGAGATTTTGTTCGATGCGGAAAGGATCTCGTACCGCCTTCTATTGGAGTATTACTTTCAGATCCACGACCCCACCACTCTCAATCGTCAAGGTAATGACCGGGGCACGTCCTATCGTTCAGCAATCTATTATGTCAGCGAGGCGCAGAAACAAACAGCTTTAGAAACGATTGCCGATGTCGACGCTTCGGGTCTGTGGCCTGGCAAGGTCATCACGCAGGTCGTGCCCGTCGGCTCTTTCTGGGAGGCGGAATCCGAGCACCAAGACTACCTGGAGCGATTACCTCACGGTTACACCTGCCATTATCCTCGCCCAGGTTGGGAGTTGCCCCGGCGAACGCCGAAGTGATGGACTGAGCGTAGTCCCTCTGCCCCTTCACCGTTGTTGATGAATGATTGCTACGGTAGGGTGTGCATAGCCCCACCATGCGCACGCTGTCAAAAAGCTTCAATTGCTTGCGGCAATTTCAATAAGGGCTGGCTTTTGTTTGGCTTTTGGGGTGGTTTTTTTGGGTTTGTGGCTGGCTTTTTTGTTGGTTGGGTACCGCGTTCGCAAACGATGGGGCTGTTTGCAAACCCTACGGTTGATTGGTTTTTTACGATTTTGGTGATACAAGCGTAGGGTCAAGCGTAGGGTCAGGCCTGAAAGACTGCAAGTTGTTGTCGTTGTTAAGGCAATAAGCAGGAACGTCCCTTAGTGCCTTAGCGCTGCATCCTGACCTGACGGTTCTTGCGATCCTGAAAGATCTCTTTCTGGGAGAATGGGAATGGAGCAGTCAAACTCTGCTTGTCGTACAATCTTTGAGTAATCCATAAAGAATATTTACTGGACGTGATTGTCTGTGTTGCACTAAAGGTTCGATCAGCATGAGCCGACAGGATTCTGTGGCAGTGATGATCAGTTGCCCGTTGGCGCTGACCATAAAGCTGTTACCAGCTCTCAGAATATGGTCGCGACTGTCACCTGCCTGAGTGAGCCAGCACCTGCCTTGACGACAGACAATCCTTACACCGCGCAGATTCTCGCCAAGATCAAGCAGTTCCCGTTCGTTCAGTAAGAGTTCCATGTCAAATTCCTTTCCTCTGTTATGCCAAGTTTTTCTCATTTGTTGATATATATTCAAGCGCACTTCAACTTCCGGTACCAGATACAATCCTTTACAATTGTAACCATCACAGATAGGTTGTCTCGAAACTGTGACCGTTAACGAATGCGGTAACTGTATCTGTCGGGATATGTGACAAGCTGTTAGAAATACAGGCGAGTGAGTTTGAGGAGACTGTCATGATTGACATCAGCGGCCGACCAGGTGAGAAAATCCCGCTTTATGAGGAAGTCGCTGGCAAGATCAACTATCTGGTTGAGCAGGGTACCCTGCGTCCCGGTGATCGTGTGCCGTCGATTCGCAACTTGAGCAAGCAGCTGCAGGTCAGTATCAATACAGTCAAGGAAGCTTATAACCTGCTTGAGGATCGCTGTTTGCTCGAAGCCCGTCCACAATCAGGTTATTATGTGCGCGCCCGCCTGCCGGAACTTCCTGCTGAGCCAGTGGTCGATCGTCCGGCAATCAATCCTTCCGAGGTCAGCCTTTCCAGTATCTATCAGGTTGTCATGCGCGACCTTCTCGATCCGAAGCTGCTGCAACTTGGTATCGCGGTTCCGAATCCCGAATTGCTGCCGATTGAAAAACTCAACCGTATGCTGGCGCGCGAAATGCGACGTTTTCCCACTCAGGCTGTTTCTTACTCACTTCCGCCGGGGAATTTACGGTTGCGCAAACAGATTGCGCAACGCTTGTTGCTGTCTGGTTGCACTCTCAGTCCTGATCAAATCGTGATTACATCAGGTTGTGTTGAAGCTGTCGTCCTGGCACTGCGGGTTCTCTGTAAGCCGGGTGATGCTGTGGCGATAGAGACGCCGGTCTACTTTAATTTCCTACAGATGATTCAGGATCTCGGCCTTAAAGCACTTGAGATTCCCGCTTCACCGCGTGGTGGCATCAGTCTGGAGGCGCTTGAATATGCTCTTGAGGGCAATTCGGGTGAAGTTAAGGCGTGTATAGTTATTTCTAATTTCAATAATCCACTCGGTGGCCGGATGTCTGATGAAGATAAACTGCGCCTGGTGAAGATGCTTGAAGAGCATCAGGTGCCGTTGATCGAAGATGACATTTACGGAGATCTTTCCTATCGCGATGACCGGCCTTCCGTAGCCAAATCCTTTGACAAAACCGGCAATGTACTGCTCTGCTCATCCTTCAGTAAAACGCTGGCTCCAGGATACAGAGTTGGCTGGGTTGCCGCCGGCCGTTACCAGGAGCAGATTGAGCGCGGTAAGATGCTTGCCAATATTGCTTCAGCAAGTCCGCCCCAGCTTGCCATTGCGGAATTTCTCGCCAACGGTGGTTACGAGCATCATCTTCGTTCTATCCGCAGGGTCTACGCTCGCCAGACAGCTCAGATGGGGGATGCTATTGGCTGCACCTTTCCTGTTGGCACACGGGTTTCACGCCCCCAGGGTGGTTTTGTTCTCTGGGTGGAGATGCCGGAAGGAGTCGACTCTCTGGTCCTCTATAAGAAAGCTAAAGTGCAGGGGATAACGATTGCCCCTGGGCCGATATTTTCAGTTGACGGCAGATACCGTAACTCTATTCGTCTCAATGCTGCTTGCTGGAATCCAGCAGTCGAAGTCGCTATTGAAACTCTCGGTCGACTGGCCAAAGAGCAACTGACAGCATCACAGGAAAGTTAAGCATGGCCAACATTCTTTTTTATACGATCACAATCTTGATCTGGGGTTCCACCTGGCTGGGGATCAAGTTCCAACTCGGTATGGTTGATCCGGCGCAGTCGGTAGCCTATCGTTTTGCTCTGGCCGCAATGATCCTGTTCAGCTGGTGCCTGGTGCGGCGCTTGCCACTGCGATTCTCTCGTAGCGAACATTTCTATATTGTCATGCAAGGGGTTTTCCTCTTTTCCGTGAATTATCTGCTCTTCTATCTGGCTGAACTGCAGATAACCAGCGGCCTGGCCGCAGTGGTTTTCTCTACAATCGTTGTCATGAACCTGCTTAATGGACGGCTATTTCTCGGCACGCCGATAGATCTGAAAGTTCTTATGGGGGGGGCACTGGGGATGGTTGGACTGGTTTTGTTGTTCTGGCCTGAGATGGCGGCAGTTAATTTTTCCGGTCCGGTGATCGTTGGTATGTTGCTCAGTTTTGCTGCGACTTATCTGGCCTCACTTGGCAATATTATCTCGGCACGCAACCAGCGTCGCAAACTGCCTGTGGTGCAGACCAATGCCTTCGGCATGGCTTATGGCTCACTCTGTATGGCTCTGGTTGTAATCATCAGTGGCACGCCCTTAACCATTGATCTCACGGCACCTTATCTGATTTCTCTCGCTTACTTGGCGCTGTTCGGTTCGGTGATTGCATTCGGCTGCTATCTCAGCCTGGTTGGCAGAATCGGGCCAGGACGCGCTGCCTATGCCACGTTGCTCTTTCCGGTCGTCGCCCTTGCTCTCTCAACTATCTGGGAGGATTATCAATGGTCACTGTCTGCAGTGTCCGGTGTTCTCTTTATCCTCTGTGGAAACTATCTGGCACTGGCGAAGAAAAAACAGAGTGAGTTGCAAAGGGTTCCTCAATTAACCAAGATGCCAGTAGACGTCTGAAGCCCATAGAGTGCTGAACACAGGACGGCTGGGGAGAGAATCCGTGCGGGTTCACCTGAATACAGGTTGGGCCAAGGTGCCTGTCATACGGAGCTTGCGGCTGCCGTTTGCCTGAGAAGTCCCGACGAGTTCAAGGAGACTGGCCAGCGTCGGGTCGGCCTGGTTGCCGGCGCGGACCGAGAAATTGAGATTGATACGGCTGTTTTGTGGCTTTGCCGTCGCCAGAATCAGGGTCCCATTACCTGAGACCAGCAAATCACCTCCGCTTATTTTTAACTGTTTTATAGAAAACGATGTTCCCTGACCAGTTATCTGCAGAGAGATATCGCCGAGTCGTAAACCAGTCGCGTTTGCAGTCAAAGCTTCGAGGCCCTTGACAAGGATCTGATCAAGATAGATGTCGATTCGACTTCTGGTCTCACTTTGCAGAGGAGCTGTTGTCGCCACTTCTGCCGTACTGATATTGCCGGAAATACGCATTGCCTGGCGGGTCGCCAACGGAATGTCGAAGGGCAAGGTGGTGCCGTTTATGGCTAGCGGTCCGCTTTGTTGCCAGGAAAAAGAAAGTTTGCCTGTCGATGACCTGAATTCGCCTTCTAACCCGGGATCGCCAATGAGCAATTTACTCCAGCGGGGGCTGACCTGGAAAGTGTCAACTTGAAAGAGAGCTTCAGGTTGGCCAGATAAGTGGATTGTCATCTGCTCACCAGCCAGAGTCAGTAGCGGTTGCAAAGTGGCTTCGGTAAGATCAACCTGAATCGGTAGCCGGGTTTCAAGCTCGTAGACTAACCGTTGTCTGAGGATCTTATCAGGAAAAGTCAGGTAAAAACTGCCAAGGAGGCCGAGGAGGAAAAGGCAAACTCCAGTAGCGAGGTAACGTCCCCGGGAGAACCTGGTTACTGTAGTTTCCCCTGTGACCTTGCGTCGAATGGGTTTCGAAAACCACATCAGTTTCTCCGTGTCGAGCTGACCGTAACAGTCATGTCAAGTTGTGCGGCGTTGTCAAAGCGTTGTTTGAGGTGTAGTCGATCAACTCTCATCGGTGGTCGGGCCTGCTCGACTTTCTGCAAAATCCGCAAAGCCTGTTCCAGACCGATCCGTTCCAGCTTAAATTCGATAGTTTCGATGCGCAACTGGCCTTGCGTGACCGCTGGCAGTGGCCTCATTAGAACAAGATTTTCACGTCCGGCAATCCGGCTGGCGGTCTCCTCGAGAAAGGTCAAAGGTGGAGTGGCTTTGCTTCGGCCCAGGTCACGTTGCAACTGGCCTGCCTGTTTCTTTAGAACCTGGTAGTCAGTCTGTAATTGTCTGACCTCTGCCAGTTGTCCCTGACGGGAACGGATTGTTTTGTCGAGACGTTCAATGGCTGTTCCGTAAGGGAGCACCACACCAAAGGCAACCAGTAAAAGGCCGAGTACCACTGCTCCACCCGCCAGCACATAACGTTCTCTCTGATTCAAGGATTTGATCATGATGACGCACCCTTCCCACTCAAGGTCATGCGCATGCGGTAGCTGACCTGCTTGCCAGCCAGGTCCATCTTCGATTCAGCAACCTCAACTTTTTTAAAGTAGGCAGATTTACGAAAAGTCTCGGCCATGCGGTTGACTGCTTCGAAAGTACTGGTGCGCCCGGAAATTCGCACTTCGTTGCGTTCCATGGTGAATTCATCAATATCAACAGTAAGTGACTCTGGTAAATCGGAGAGTGCTCGCAGTAGATGCAATGATGAAGGCTGGTCGTGAGCAATCATGCCGACATCCTCCTGCAACTGGCGGATTGCACTTTTCATCTGTAGAGGAACATCAACGATCGTGGTCGCTTGTGGAAATGTCTCTTTATAAAGTGAGACTATCTGTTGCTGCAGGATGTCAGCCTGCTGCTGTTTATCGAAGTAACTCAATCCCATGCTGGCAGCAACGGTAACCAGAGTGAGCCCAGCCAGACAGGCAGCCAACACCAGGGTTTTGCGTAAGCCGACCCATTCTCCTTTGAGAGCGAAGGCTCCCTGGCGCAGGTTGAAGGCCTGGCCTTTGCCGGTATCCGCGGCTCTTAGAGCGAGGGCTACGGCTGGCAGCAACGTTGCCTCAATGATCTGGCCGTTAATATCGATAGAGAGTAGTTCCACATGATCCCGCAAAGCACTGAGGCCCGTAACCAGTCCCCGGGTGGCCAGAGGTCCCATCAGCTGCAGTGTCATGCCATCCAACGACTGCGTTCGACTCAGGGCGATCGCTTCCCGGTGGATGGCACGGGCCTGGTCGGCAACCGACGTTTCCGGGCCAAGGGGTAATTGTCGATAATCGAGAACCTCTCCTGCACTTATCAAGGCCAGACTTGTGCTCTGTTCCATAGCGCAGACCAGAAGACCATCGGTCAGGAAATCTTTAAGACCGGCAACATAGGCGTGCGGAGCCAGATCCATAACATGTAAAGGGATGCCCGATGCGTCAAAGGGTTCCAGAGCTTCTGCCAACTGAGTCGTTTTCACCGCTGCAGCAACGACAACGGCCCCCTCCGGAGTTTTGACTGGCGGTTGCAAAACCGTGGTGTAGCCGTCAAGTGTGACCGGTAATTGAGATGCCATCTCAAAAGAAAGCGCGGCTGTTATCTTTTTGCGTTCACTGAAGGGAAAAGTCAGTCTCCTGATGAACGCAGCACCGCCAGGTAAACAGGCAGCCAAACGGTCACCAAGATGAAAGTCACTGTTCAGGAAGCTCTGCAGGATAGCCCTTTGGTCGGCCGTCTCTTCGTGAGGGCTTTCCGTAACCGAAGCGACCGAGATGACGCCTTGCTCGCGGGTGAGGATCGCCAGTCGCAGACTTCTCTGGCCAAGATCAATGCCGATCAATCGTTTTGTCATAGCAGTCAGTTTACCTTGAAAAACAATAATTGGTTGCCTTGTTTATCCACTTCGGCCAGAAGACGCCGCCGGCCGTCGTTGACCACGGCATCTGCCTCGATCCGATAGTGGCGACTTAATACTCCCAGATGCTTCAGGTTGCCAAGAGTTTTCAGGACGCTGTAGGCAACCGTAGGGATCTCATCTTCAAGTTGTTGCAAATGTTCAATGGGCGTCTCCCGACGATAGCTGATCAGATCTTTAACCACTCCGGTGTCAATTTCCAGATCGAGAGCCATGAGTACCTCTGCACTGGCGGTGTTGATATTCACCATAGTCTGATCACGCAGACTGACATGCGGCAGAACCCGACGTATGACTTCCGGGGTAAATCCCTTGACCAAGGACAGCTCTTCAAGGGTCTCCAGACGACCGTTCTTGACCGGATAAGGATGCGGCAGTCCCTGGTAATAAGCGCTCTCAGCGCCAGCGACAGGGAGGTCAGCACCGTCAGTGAGAATTGTCTGGTATGGGGTGTCACCACTATCGAGCCAGTCGATCAGAGCGGCGGTTAACTCGGCCGGATCATCGAGACCCAGGGTTGTGAACAGACGATAGAATCGATCAACCATCAGGGTTGTCGGTGTGTTATCGTCGACCAGCGTATTGATCCCCAGTTTGCCGTCCTGATCGTAAATACGCACAGTGACGGCACCGTCAGCGACCGGGTAATTAATGACCCCCTGGTTCCAGAGTTCGTCGAAACCATCGTAACCATTGCGATCATCCTGGATGATCATACGACCGGCATTGATACCACCTTTGGCCAGGTAGTAGGCCCGGGTGGTATCGCGAAACGTTTCGGTCAGCCGTAAGTCAACCAGGGTTGAAAAAGCCAGTTCAGTCAAAAGGGAGGTCAGCAGGGCGATTACGACCAGCACCACCAGCAGCGCCATCCCTCGATTACTCCTGGACTTTTTCATTGTGCGCTGATGTCCGGAATGTCAAAAGTTGTGGCGAATGGAATCTGCCGTTGCTCATCATGGCCAACCACCAGGGCGATTTCCACCAGTTGTGGCAGCCCATCCTGCCGGGCATCCCACTCATTCTGCCAGCTTCCGTTGCTATAGAAACGCAGAGACAGGCTGGCAACATCCGGTGCAAATCGCATCATGCGATCATCAACAGCGATCGTCGCAGACTGCCGGGGGCGCTCACCACGCAGCAACACCTGGCGACCCCCCTGTGACTCATTATCAGCTGTCAAACGATAGCGAACCTCGGCAATTCCTGTACCTGTGGCACTTAAGGGCGTCACCGCTGTGGTCGTCAACTCCAGGAACGATTCGCCCTGGGCATTGACACCGCCGCGAAACAGGGTGCTCTGATCGCCGCGCCGGTAGTAGGCACCATGCAGTTCCCGACCGAGACGGTCAAAGACCACGCGTGCCAGATGATACTCGGCACTATCGCTGTCGAGACGTACTTTGGTTGCATTGATACTGCTGAAGATTCCGTAAATCGAGGTCATGACAATAGCCAGCAGGCTGATAGAAACCAGCACTTCGATCAGAGTGAAGCCACGCAGACCCCGCCGCTGCCTCAGATTAGAAGAGGAAAGAGGTGACATCGACTGCCTCATTACGTTCTTCCTCGCCCCAGAGGACCGTGACCGTGACCATCTGCACCGCTGGTAGCGGAGTGTTGTTGATCTCGATACGCCATTGGTAATCAGTGAACGGCTCGGCAAATGCTCCGGCGCTATCAGCCATTTGCGCCACGCCGTCACGACGGGCTTCGAGTTCACTCTCCGCCATTTTCTGTTGTGCCAGCAGGGTCGCCTGAGTCAAATGTTGCAAACGATCATGCACACCAATAGAGCGATTACCAAGACTCAACAAAGCCACCATGGCAACGCCGACAATAGCCAGCGCAATCATAATTTCCAGCAGGGTGAAGGCCCGCTGTTCTGACCCCTTAAGTTGCCCAGAACCCCTGAATTGGGCAGAGATCTTAAGTCGCCCGCAAGCTTTAATGGTTGTAGCCATCATAGCGTCTTGTAGCCCTCGAATACCTCGCTGGTTCCGGTCAGCGGCATGATATGCAGAGTCAGTATGTCTCCGGAGCCACCTTCAAAATGCACACCAGTTTCCTCGATCCAACCACTCGGGTAAATCCGCACCGTTACTTCTCCAGAGGTAAAAGTGCCCCGGCCTGGCAATTGCACATCACGGAAGCTGACATCACCAGTCAGCGAGGTCTCCTTACCAAATCCGGGAAGATCAACGATTTCGCCGTCTGCCTCAACAATTCTGGCCCGATAGGTGCCCCGGTCCAGATTGTAAATCAGGCGATGCTCCCTGCCGGTCAGAGCTGATTCATTAAACAGATATTTGATCGTACCACCCAGGCGACGAGCAGAGTAACCGAGGTCACTGGTCCCGGTTGTGCTAAAGAGTGGAATTGTAAAGATGGCGAATAGAGCTATCAGTACGACCACCACCCCCAATTCAATCAGGGTGAACCCGGCCTGTTCTGAGGCCCTGTGGACTTCTTGCCCTGAGACCTTGTGGTTTCTTTGTCCTGGTAGCAGTCGGATTACTAATGGGACAGTCAGATTGCTAGTCAAGTTCCCAACTATTAATGTCGGCATCAAATTCTTCGCCGCCAGGTTCGCCGTCAGCACCGTAACTGATCATGTCGAAATCGCGGCTATGCACTCCCGGAGAGATATAGAGATACGGCTTATTCCACGGATCGACAGGCACTTTTTTCAGGTAGCCATCAACCGAATATTTGGCCGGGATACGGCCGGTCTCCGGCTTGTTGACCAAGGCCTTGAGTCCCTGTTCCGTAGAAGGGTAGAATCCATTATCGAGCTTAAACAGGCCAAGCGACTCTTCGATACTTTTCATATCCACCTTGGCCTTGGTGACCTTGGCCTCATCTGGGCGGCTTAGCAACCGCGGCACGACGATTGCGGCCAGGATACCGAGGATCACCACAACCACCATAATTTCTATCAAAGTAAAACCACGGCAGGAACGATTATTCATTGATGACATATACAACACTCCTTTTATAAATTCAAATCACCCGAACCCCTGGCTCGCCTGAAAGATCGGCAGCAGTATGGCCAGCACCGCGAAGCCTACCACGCCACCCATGAAGAGAATCATCAGAGGTTCGAGCAGGGAGAGCATGCCGGTGATTGACAGGTCGGACTGGTGTTCGTAAGTATCAGCGACCCGAAACAACATTTCTTCCAGCTTACCACTCTGTTCACCAGCAGCCGTCACCTGAATAAGCATCGGAGGAAAGACTGCACTTTCCCGCAAGGCCTCGGCCAGGCTGCCGCCTTCCTGCACCTGCACTATGGCGCTCTCCACTGCCAGGCTCAACACACGATTAGTAAGCAGGTTGCGGGAGATGTCGAGGGCCTTGATCAGCGGCACTCCGCTCTGCAGCAGTGTGCCAAGGGTGCGAGAGAAACGTGATGTTGCAATCAGCAGCAGTAGACGACCGAACAGTGGTGTCTTAAGCAGCATCTGGTCGGTGCGCAAGCGTCCGTTTTCAGTCCGTCGATAACGCAGCAGGAGTGTAATAGTGGCCACCAGGCCAATGGTCAGTAACCACCACCAAGATGTCAGAAAATCGACCAGATTGATCAGAAACAAGGTCGGCCATGGTAGAGCCATCTCCATTTCCTGCAACATGCGGGTGATCTTTGGCACCACAAACACGAACAGAAATGCCAGTACACCGCTGCCAACCAGGGTCATCAGCACCGGGTAGGCAAGGGCAGCCTGGATGCGCGCACGAGTTCGGGCCTGGTTCTCGAGAAAATCAGCCAGACGCTGTAAAGCCTCATCAAGTGTACCGCTGTTTTCACCGACCTGAACCATATTGATAAAGAGGTCTGGAAAGACTGCCCGATGTTTGGCTAATGCCTGGTGCAGCGGGTTTCCCTGGATGATCTCTTCGCGAACATCAGCCAGGACACGACCAATCATCGGTTGATCGGTTTGTTCGGCAACGGTGCTCAGAGCTACGTCGAGAGACAGCCCTGCACCGAGCAGGGTGGCGAGCTGGCGGGTTGCCGAGGCGAGCTCTGCTGTTGAGCGTTGCAGACTGACCAGCAGGTTCGACCAGCGACGGCGTGTGTGTGGGCTGGAACTTTCGTGGAGTTCAGTCGGAAAGATGCCCTGCTCGCGCAACTGTTGAGATACCAGACTACGTCCGGTCCCATCGATCCGCCCGGAAACCTTGCGGCCCTGACCATCCAGCCCGGTGTATTCGAACAGCGGCACCTAACCCTCCTCCTGAGTGACGCGCATCACTTCCTCAAGAGTTGTCATGCCCTGCAGCGCTTTGGCAAGACCGGCACTCCGCAGAGAAAGCATGCCTCCTGCAATCGCGGCTTTCTTGATCGAAGCGGCGTCTTTATCCTGTAACAGTAGTTCGCGTATGTTGTCATCCACTTTTAGTAATTCGTAGATACCGGTCCGTCCCCAATAGCCGATTTGCATACACTTGTCACAGCCTGTGCCACGATAGAAGGTGGTTCCGGCTGGCAGAGGGCTCTCACTGGCGATCTCACGTAGCAGTTCCTCAGGTGGCTGGTGATGCTCCTTGCAGTGTGGACAGATCGATCTCACCAGACGCTGAGCAAAGATGCCGACAATACTTGAAGCCGCCAGAAACGGTTCAATCCCCATCTCAACCAGGCGGGTCAAGGCACCAGCTGCGTCATTAGTATGCAGAGTTGAAAAGACCATGTGCCCGGTCAAAGCCGATTGCACGGCAATCTCAGCGGTTTCACGATCACGAATTTCACCGACCATGATGATGTCTGGATCCTGGCGCAGAATCGAGCGCAAGCCATTGGCGAAGGTTAAGTCAATCTTCGGGTTGACCTGGATCTGGCCAACACCCGGCAGCTGGTACTCAATCGGGTCTTCAACGGTTATGATATTCTTCTCACGGTTGTTAAGACGGGTCAGGGCTGCGTACAGGGTGGTGGTTTTGCCGGATCCGGTCGGACCGGTGACCAGGAAAATCCCGTGGTTCTTGTTAATCATCGCCTCGAAGGGCTTCAATAGATCGCTATCCAGGCCGATCTCCTCAAGACTGAGGACACTTGAGGCTTTATCGAGTAGACGCAGGACCACGCGTTCGCCAAAAGCTGTGGGCAGCGTTGATACGCGGATATCCATATCTCGGCCACCCATACGCACGCGGAAACGACCGTCCTGCGGCAACCGTTTTTCGGCGATATCCAGTTGGGCGACGATCTTGATGCGGGAGACAATTCCGGCGTGGGCTTTAAGCGGTGGCTTATTGACTTCGTAGAGCAGGCCGTCAATCCGGTAGCGGACGATGAGCTCCTGTTCGAAGGGCTCGATATGGATATCACTGGCCCGCTCCTTGAAACCCTGGGTGATCAGGCTGTTGACGAAACGGATGATCGGCGCCTCGTCGGAGCTGTCAAGGAGGTCACGAGGTTCAAGATTGCCGGAGAGCCCATCGGCACTGCCTTCTTCGATCTCCTCAATCACGTCACCGGTCCCGCCCGCCTGCTTTTCATAAGCCCGGTTGATTGCCAGCAGAATTTCTTCCGGGGTGGCAAGGCAAGGTTCGATCAAAGCTCCGGTCAGGGTGTTTAGATCGTTGATCGGACGACTGTCGCCGGGGTCACAGATTGCAACTTGTAAGCGATTTGCACTTCGGGAGAGCGGGAAGATGAGATATTGCTTGGCAAACCCGATTGGAATCAATGTATGCAGGTCATCAACAGTTGTTTCGGCCGGGATTGAATCAACGAATTCCAAATCGTGCTGGATCGCCAGAGCACGAGCCAGGAGAGTTGCATCGATCGCCTGACGTGTTTGCAGTAGTTCGCCGAGTCGTTTCGGTGTTTGCTGCTGCTCAGTCAGGGCCGCATCAACCTGATCCCGTGCCAGAGCGAAATCTTCAACTAGTATGTCACCGATTAATCGCCAGCTATGCATCTTTGGACTGCCCCATCTTAATGATTGGCAAGAGTTATTGGTCGGAGTTCCGCCGTGGAGCCGGGGTTACCCATTGGTCACTGCCTGCAGAGCTGTTCTCGTCGGCTGGAGTCGTTGTTTCACTATCAATTTCATAAGTCTTCAGACCTGCTTCTGCAGGATCCTGTGCTTCTGGTGTCCCGCCTAGTTTGCCAAAGAAGTTTTCCGGCAATGACTCAACCATTTCACTGGTTAAAAAACCACTGGCTGCCTGGCGATTGCGCCCGGTTATCTGCTCCAGGTCACCAGAGTTCTTGACAATGGTCGGGTTAATAAAAATCAGCAGATTAGTTTTCTTCTCCTCGGAGGAGGTGCGCCGAAAGAGCCAGCCGATGAAAGGCAGGTCGCCGAGGATTGGTACCTTGGTCACTGACTCGGTGATATTACTGTCGATCAGACCGCCAAGGACCACGGTCTTGCCATTCTCTACTAATACCGTGTTACGCAGTACGCGTTTGGTAAAAGTCGGTCCGACTTCGTTGGGATCGCCGACGCTGGCGCTTAAGGCCGCACTCGCCGGGACAATGTCAGTCAGCTCTTGATAAATTGTCAGACGGACCAGATCGCCCTCGGTTACCTGCGGAGTAAAGCGCAGGATCAAGGCAACATCCTGACGTTCAACAGTAACGCTCTGGGCAAGACCTGTGCTGCCGGAGTCTGTTAATCGTCCTGTGATTACCGGCACATTGGCACCAACGATGATTTCTGCTTCCTCATTGTCCGAGGTCAGCAGTCGCGGTGCCGAGAGGATATTTATATCGCTATCGGTTTGCGAGAGGTCAATCAGCACAGAAAGACTTGGTACCGTAATTTTGTTACCATTCGGGCCGTCAATTGTTATCGGGTTAAAAAAACCGCCAGCCAACAAACCATCAATAGCCTGGGTCAACATCGACGGCAATCCACCGTCCTCATTGTCCATAGCATTAGCGATACCAACTGGCCCGGTGTTCTGGTTGCTGCCACCTAAAATCACACTATGACCGTTAATCGTAGCGGCACCTTGCAGGGAAACACCCAGACGTTGCGTGGCATCCATCGAGAGTTCCATGATGAGGACCTCGACGTAGACCTGCTTGCGCTTGATATCAAGCTGTTTGATGATCCCTTGCAGGGTTATGTAATCCTCATGGCTGGCATTGATGATCAACGAGTTGGTTGGTTTGTCAGCGGTAATGGTCACCGGCCCTGAGGAAAGGGGACTTTTGTTGCCCCGATTCTTGCCGATAGCCTGAGCCTGAGTCTTGATACCGGTCAGTATCTCGTTTAAGGTTGATGCCAGAGTTTCAGCATCGGCATTTTCCAGATAATAGAGATTGATATTCGCGCGTTTGCTCTCTGATTCCTTATCCACGATCAGGATCAAGCCTTTGATTTTCTTCATGTCATCAGCATTAGCCATGACGATCAGGGAGTTAGTCCGCGTGTAAGGAATCACCTTGCTGACTCCTTTCTGACTGGCTGGCGTACTCTTTTTGCGGACGCGGTTAGTAGTTGGCTGAGCAATGATCTCGGTGCAGATTTTGGCAATTTCCTCGGCATCTGAATTTTGCAGAGGGATCACCTCGAGAAGGCTGGCTGAACCGGGCAAGTCGAGTTCACGGATGATGCGAAGCAGGCGTTCGATATTCGCGCCGCTATCTGTGATAATCAGGGTATTGGTTGGTGGATAGGCAAGGAGATGACCTGTAGCTGCCACCAGCGGCTGCAGTACGGTCCTGGCAATAGTTGCTGCATCGAGGTATTCCAGGCGCACCAAACGGGTGATAAACTGTTCTGTACTATGTCGATAACCATCGACTATGGTCGGCAGGCCTTCACTTCGGACCCCTTTTATCGGCACGATCTTGTTAACCTTGCCAGATGGCACGATGGTGTAACCTTTGACGTAGAGCACCGAAAGAAAGAGCTGGTATGCTTCTTCGAGAGTCATGCTCTCCGGGGAGACAATCGTAACCTTGCCTTTGACCTTCTCGTCGTAAAGGAAGTTCTTCCCGGTCAGCTCGCTGATGGTATTGATCAGGTCGGTTAGTTCCACAGCTCTGAAGTCGAGTGTGACCTGCCCTTCAGCCATGCCGCTCTGTTGCTTCCGGCTCTGGGCAAACGACGGCAACGGTAGCACCAGGGCCAGCAGCAGCAATCCAATCAGATAGTGGCCGCCCAACAATCGGTACTTGCTCGCAGTTTTCACCAAGAGGTTCTCCTTAGTTGATTTCATAAGCAAATGTCATCGGTTTGTCTTTACGTTCCAGATCGACTGTCAACTGACGAGCTTCCCGAAGCTGTTGCAGAATTTGCAGTGCTTTTTCCGGACTATCGAGGGCCATATTGTTGACCCGCAGAATCACATCGCCAGGTTTGATGCCCATCTGAGTAAGCAGAGAACTACGATTAAGTTTCCGGACCAGAAAACCGTCTGTGCGGCCGTTGATAATCCGGGGTTCCAGCTGTGCCAGTCGCAGTTGTACAGCAATATTGGTCCTGGTTGAATCGGCTGTGGTCCGGGAGATTGCCCAGCGATTTTCCCCTATGGAGCGGATTCCTGAGCCGGACGCTGAATTCCCTATGGCCCTTCTCTGGTTAGCTGTCACTTTGTGCAGGGTCAGGTCGGTGGTTGAATTGTCCTGGTTACGGATTGACACCCGGTTACGGTGGATCTCCTCGATGCTACCACCGCCAGGTATCGGATCTCCAAGATGAAACAACTTGATTTTTTTGCTGACTTCAACCAGAGCCGTGGATTCGGTGCCAGCAACCAGAGTGCCAACCAAAGTCAGGTTTTTGCGGGTTGACGTTTTAGCACTGTTGTCAACGCTTAAAGATTTTAAAACGGGGGAACGTTGCCCCCGTGAGGCCGGGTCGAAAATGTTCTGTTGCAGGATCCGGCTTATGTCATGGTTAGAAATCTGTGTGCTAGTGGTGCGCGAGGCAGGCTGGCTGGTAGGTTCCTTATAGGCGTCCATATGCAGGAATGTTTCGACAATTGTTGTCGCCAGCTGGCCGCAGGCCAAGCCAAAGATGACCAGTAGCAGCAGGCAGAGCTGGCGATGGAATTTTTGAAATAAGGCCAGGATTGTTGCTGTATGCAATCGAAAAACCCCCTGCATAATCATTAAAATAAGCAAGGGACATTGTATTGTGCTGCTAGTGTTAAATCAAAGAAAATTCGTAACTTTATAAACCTGCTGTTAATAAAGGTTTGAAAGAGCTATTATTTGACCTATGTCAATATTAAATCCCCCACTATCCAACTATAAAGTAACCCTCTCCTACGATGGCCGTTCTTTTCTCGGATGGCAGCGGCATGGAGATAAACCGACCATTCAGTTCGCTCTTGAGCAGGCAGTGACGAAAGCGTTTGCTGTCCGTGTTGCGGTGCAAGGCTCCGGTCGTACAGATCGCGGAGCTCATGCCCATGGTCAGGTTGCGAGTTTTCAACTACCGACCGGAACGCAGCCCGAGCTCATCAAGGAGAAACTCAACCAGATCTTGCCGGTGGAGGTGCGTATCGTTGCTGTGAGTTGCGCCGCAGTAGACTTTCACGCCTGCGACTCAGCCATCGCTAAACACTATCGCTACCTTATCTGGAACAACCGCGTGTTACCTGCAGAGCACGATGGTAGAGTCTGGCACATCAAAGGGCCTCTTGATGTACAGGCGATGGCTGATGCCTGTTCTATTTTCGTGGGTGAGCAGGACTTTGCTTCGTTTGCAACGAAAACAAACTTCAAGCAAAAGTCAACGCGCCGCACCGTTACAAAGGCTGTTCTCAGCCACGAACTCCCAATGATTACTTTCGATATCTGTGCGGACGGGTTCCTGTATAAAATGGTGCGCAACATTGTCCGTGCGATTGTCAAGGTAGGGGAGGGACGTTACACTCGTGAGGATCTCTGCCGTATCTTGGTGGCAAAGGATCGTCAGGCCGCCCCTGGTACCGCTCCTGCCTCCGGTCTCTATCTGGAACAAGTATTCTATTCACAAGATGAACTTTTAGATAAAACCGGAAAAGGGATTCTTCGATGAATCAATTTGAACATCTACGTCACAAGGATGGCTCTTCGCTTACACGTGCACGCGAGCTTGTTGTCGCTTGCGCTCCCATGCGCAGCAACGTCAATATTTCGAGTGTCGCCAGAACTGCGAGCGCCTGTGCTGTGGAGCGACTTATCCTGACTGGCAATCCAACCCTTATCTCAAAGATTGCTCGTGATGGGGCTGATGAACTCAACATCTCGATGCACCGCAGTTTAGCCCCGGTCCTTCGGAAGCTGCATAGCGACGGTTATCGCCTGGTGGGCCTCGAACAGACCACCAATTCAACGAGTATGCACAGCTATACTTTTATGCGTCGCACGGTTCTGGTTGTTGGTAATGAGCGTATCGGGTTAACACCAGAAATCCTGGAGCTTCTGGACGATGTCGTTGAGATCCCGGTCTACGGCCTTCCTCACAGCTTCAACGCCGCAACCGCTGCCAGCATGGCGCTATATGAATACTGTCGGCAGTTTCCTCAAGGATGAGTTCTCCTCCAATGGATGTGTTGTTTCAATGAGTAAGAGCCCACCGATTGCTTGGCGGGCTCTCTATACAGCATGGCCACCAGGGCCTGATCACATTTGTTTAATGTGCGGGTATACCGTCTTTTTCACAAAACCTCATATTTTTATAAAAGGACTTGGGTTGCAGAGATTTTTAGCGTGTTTGGCGACAGCATTACAATTATGACAGGTATGGCCGGGATCATCCATAAGGTCTGTTAATTCCTTTTGCTTGTTCTCTTTCCGCAATTGGCAGATATGCAGCCAGCTCATTGATTGTTTGACATGACACTAGCATGCAGTGGTTGCCAGTGTGGGACGTTCCCGTTCATTTAACCACCAAGTATGTAGTGCTCCAGCTGGTTGATCATAAAGTCCTTTTCGGCTACATGTGCATTGACCAGGTCACCGATGGAAACCATTCCAATCAGTTTCTTGTCCTCCAAAACGGGCAGGTGGCGGCAGCGCTTGTCGGACATCAGGGCCAGACCCTCTTCAACACTCTTATCCTTGGTAATGTAGAGGACTTTGGTGGCCATGATATTTTCGACAGACGTCTTGAGAGACGAGCGCCCTTCGAGGATCACTTTCCGTGCGTAGTCGCGTTCAGAGATGATACCGACAACCTGCTGACCTTTCATGACGAGCAGAGCGCCGACATTTTTGGCGGCCATTAACTCCAATGCGCTATAAACAGTTGCATCAGGGCTGATATTGATTACAGAGTCGCCCTTTTTCTTCAGTACGTCTCGGATTGATTTGATCATACGGGCCTCCTTTATGAGTTCGGGGGAGAATTCTGTTCCCTTAACTCTAGCGGAGGCGTATGGGTTGTCAATCGGCGAATAGACCGGGTCGGCTATTTAATGCCTTTGTGAGGGTTATACAAATAAAAAAAGGGCCTCATAACATCAAGGCCCAGGAGGTAACTTTTAACTAGCAGGTGGAAAGATCTTTGTGTTGTTCGCTAAACTTAAGTGTCCAATCTGCGTCATCCCAGTGTGGTGGTGCCGTTTGAACGGGTCAGGATCCCGTCCAAAGGCTCTGGGGTCGGCAACGTGTAATTCTTGATCAACACTATAGGGGGCAGGGTGTGACAGGAGCGTAGGGAAAATGTGAAAAAAACGTGAAAATTTATTTATTTGTAGGAATGAGGGACCATTATTAACGTCTTTGGTTACTACAATTATGTGTCAACGTAACTAAAGACCCTCGCTTAAGAGTTGTTCTGTAATTTGACGCTCATCCTTGCAGCGTTGTAGATCCCAGCTCAACTCCTTCGCCATGATCTCCAGCACCCTGGGGGCTGCCGTCCTGGCTGCTGCAATATCAAGCCGTGCCAAAGGCGTTCGACGGGCCAGAACATCAATCACCCGCTCGGCCATTTCATAACGCACTGCATAGATAACCTCCGCTTCGAGAATCGGATGATCCTTTACCAGGCGTATGGCCTTGTGCGGCGAGGTTAACCGGGCAACCTGTTCCGCCTGGTCACCGTAAGTTCGATGTAGATATGCAGCAATGTCGGCAGCAAAGCCATATTTTTTAACCAGGGCCTGGTCGCCATGCGCATGGTAGTTGGCCCCACCGAGGATCGGCAGATGCTTGGTTTGACAGCCCGGATTTGGTGTTTCAAGGCGAAAGCTTATTAATGCCTGATCTATGGTGTCCATTGCCATTTCCCGGTAGGTTGTCCATTTACCTCCGGCAATTGTCAGCAGGCCGTCTGTACTCACCTCGATCACGTGATCTCTGGCCAGGCTGGCGGTGTCCACTGCTTCTGGATCGCGAACCAGTGGCCTTAAACCGGACCAGGTGGCCTTGATATCAGATCTCTCAACCTTCAGATTGAAATAGCGGGTGACGTGACGCAGCAGATAGTCGATTTCCTCTTCGAGGGGCCTGGGATGCTCGGTGATTGCTGCCGGTTCGTCCGTAGTACCGATCAGGGCATGATCTTCCCATGGAAGCACAAACAGGACGCGGCCATCATCGGTTTCAGGAATCATCAGGCCCGTGTCTGCTGGTGCAAAACGTTTATCGAGCACGATGTGAATGCCCGTGCTGGCGGAGATGATTTCACTCGCGGCAGGGTTATCCATCTTCCTGATGCTGTCGGCAAAAGGGCCGGTCGCATTGATCACGCCTCTAGCGTGTAGCGGCCAGCTTTCACCAGTTAGCGAATCAGTCAACTCAGCGCCACTGATCTGGCCTTCTTCTTTGAGCAACATGGTAACGGCAACGTGGTTGCTAATGCTTGCGCCATGGCATTCTGCAGTTAAAGCCAGAGACAAGGCCATGCGGGCATCATGGAATTGACCGTCGTAATAGAGGACCCCGGCTTTAAGGCCTGCCGGTTTCAACATCGGGAAGCGGCGCAGGGCTTGTTTGCGACTCAGCAGGCGGCTGTGACCAATATGGCGCTTGCCGGAAAGGAAGTCGTAGAGTTTGAGACCGGCAAAAACATAAGGGACATCGATCCATCGGTAGAGCGGGGTGACCAGCGGCAGGCGATTGGAAAGATGCGGCGCATTTTTCAAGAGCAGGTAGCGTTCTTTGAGACCATCCTTGACCAGATGGTACTGGACACGGTCCAGCTTCTTGATCGCAGCCTCAAGGTAACGTACACCACCGTGAACCAACTTGGTGCTGCGGCTGCTGGTCCCTTCAGCGAAGTCGTTCTTTTCAATCAGGGCAACTTTCAGGCCGCGGGTTACCGCATCAAGTGCGACCCCGCAGCCGGTTGCGCCGCCGCCGATGATGAGCAGGTCAAACGTCTGCCCGGTTTTTAATTGCTCCAGATGCTGCTCTCTTGTCACGTGCCCCCTCCTTCCTCAATGAGTTGCCTTATCGCCCCAGATAGCTTTTAAACGTTGATCGCGACCACAGTTCCACCGATAAGCATTGTAGCGAATGGGGTTGTTCTTGTAATAATCCTGGTGGTAACTTTCGTCTCCCTTGATTGGGTAGAAGATTGTCGCATCCAGGATGGGTGTGACCACTGTCTGGTCTGGGAACATCGCGACAACGCGTCGCTTCGATTTTTCGGCAAGGTCCCTTTCCGATTTATTGGCGACGAAAATTGCTGCCAGGTAACTGTACCCTTTATCACAGAATTGCCCGCGATCATCAAAGGGGTCAATATTTACCCAGTAATGATCAAGCAGCTGCTGGTAGCTCACCTGGTTTGGGTCATAGGTGATTTCGACCGCTTCATAGTGCCCTTCATGGTTGCCGTTGTAGGTCGGGTCTTGCAACGTGCCGCCGGTAAATCCGGAGACTACATCGGTAACACCATCAAGTTTTTCAAAATCTGATTCCATGCACCAGAAGCAGCCTCCAGCCAGGATCGTTTTGTCGGCCAGGGCATTTGTAGCAAAAATGAGCATGATGGTTAAGAGGAAAAGGGTTCGTTTGTATTTCATTACGACCTCCCGGTATGTAGAAATTTGTTGATAAATATGAGTTGAGTCGTTCGGCCATCAAGCCGTGGACAGGCTCCTCGCTTGTTATTTGAACAACGTTGTGTATTCTTCGTAACCTTCTTTCTCTAAATCTGCTTGAGGGATGAAACGCAGTGCCGCCGAATTCATGCAGTAGCGCAACCCGGTTGGAGCTGGTCCATCATTGAAAACATGACCAAGGTGCGAGTCGGCGTCTTTGCTGCGGATTTCGGTACGGACAGAGAAGAAACTGCGGTCCTGCTTCTCAACGATTTGGTCAGGATCCAAAGGCTTGGTGAAGCTTGGCCATCCGGTCCCGGATTCATACTTGTCAGTGGAACTGAAAAGCGGTGCGCCGGAGATGACATCGACATAGATCCCCGGTCTGTGATTATCCCAGTAGGCATTGGAGAAAGGCGGCTCGGTGCCATCCTGCTGGGTGACTTTGTACTGCAACGGGGTAAGACGACTGCGGAGTTCTCGATCGTTGGGAATCATAGTCTGGCCTTCCTTCTTTTCCCCCTCAGCTTTCTTCATGTTCATATTGTCGTGCTTAATTAATTGAGACACTGTCATGTCATTGGCCTTGTCCATCTTCTCGTCCATACTCTTGCTTTGTACCTGGACAAACCCTATCATAACCAAGGTTAAGCTGAGGATTGTTATCGTCAAAATTTTCATGGTGTTCTCCATTTGTTGTTCAGCAGTTACGCTGGCTTTCTTTTCTATAGCCAAAGTATAGCAGGGCTGAGGATTGTCTGCATACATAGAGCAGTGTCATCACCGATAAATAGATGTTGTGTCGGCAGAGCCTGAGAGGCTGTCCGACAATGAGTGATTGGCTGCAAACCCAGCTGTTTGGCCCATATTTCAACTCCTCTTCAGCCCATAACGACAGCTATGAGCAATCAAACGAGTCAAACCTATGGAAAGAAAAATTGAGCTACTCGCACCAGGTGGGGACATTGAGTCGGTAAAGGCTGCCATTGCGGCTGGTGCCGATGCAATATACCTCGGGCTGAATACTTTTAACGCCAGAATGCGGGCAACCAATATCGAATTTGATGACTTAGACGGTATTGTCACTCTTGCCCACAGAAACAACTGCGAAATCTTTATAACGATCAACATCCTTATCGTTGAAAGTGAAATTCGGGCCTTAATCAACCTACTGAACAAACTTGTAAATTCAAAAATCGATGGTGTGATTGTTCAGGACCTGGGCTTGCTCTACCTGTTGTCGAGATATTTTAAAAATCTTAAAATACATGCATCAACCCAACTGACAACACACAATGAAGGTCAGATAAAATTTCTAAATAAACTCTCGGTAACACGAGTCAATTTATCGAGAGAACTAAATCTCGATGAGTTAAAAACCCTCACCAGAGTTGGCCATGAAAAAAACATTCTAAGTGAAGTATTTGTGCATGGTTCCAACTGCCTCTCTTTTTCGGGGCTTTGCTATATAAGCTCTGTCCTTGAAGGGAAATCGGCAAATCGCGGTCGCTGCAACCAATCCTGCCGAGAGCAATACGTGACCACCCCTGAGAGGAAAGACTTCCCCCTCAACCTTAAAGACAATTCGGCCTTTAACGATCTTAAGGCACTCTCTGACGCTGGCGTTGATTCCGTAAAGATAGAAGGGAGAATGAAGAAGTTTCATTACGTCTATACGGTTGTGAGTGCCTGGCGCAACCTGCTCAACAATTTCTACAGTCACAATCAAGCAAGCGGCGATGATTCCGCCCTTTATCAGGTGTTTAACCGGGATTTCACCAATGCTTTTCTACTGGGGCATCTCAATAAAGATCTGTTTACCGACAATCCTCGGGATCATTCCGCCCATTATTTTCATGAAGCAAATAAACGCTCCCCTGATAAAGGCATTGGACTCACGAAGACCGAACTTAAGGATATGAGAGCTGGGATTGTCACGAATGTAAAAGCAAAGATTGCCACATTAGACGTCGAAAAAACTCCCATTGTTCTAAATGGCTCACAAGAGAATATTGCCCCGATTGAGACCCCGCGCTTAGAAAAGCAGAAGAAGTTAAAAACTAACCCCCATCTCTCTGTATTGATTTCTTCCAGTCAGCAACTTGAGCAATGTCGGCAGACCTCTGCTGAGCTATTTTTTCAAATCCCCAATTGCGTTCCTGATGACTCTTCTGCGTATGTAAGGCTTTTTCTGGAAAACCAGGCCTTAACCCCATGGTTCCCTTCAGTCTTGATTGGCAAGGACTATACTGCCGCAATTGATATCCTTGATCAGGTGAGGCCAGGGCGAATTGTAACCAACAACACCGGTATCGCTTACGAGGCATATAAGAAGGGGATTCCATGGATCGCAGGTCCCTATCTGAATATCGTTAATTCCTTCAGTCTTTTATGCTTAAAGGAAAGATTCAACTGTTCTGGTTCATTCATATCCAATGAAATCAGCCGGAAGCAGATGATGACAATCATCGCACCCAAAGATTTTGAACTCTACTACAGTATTTATCATCCGATTTTGCTCATGACGAGTCGGCAATGTTTACTTTACCCGATTGAAGGCTGCTCTAAAAGTATTGTGGATGATAAATGTGCGCTGGATTGCAATAAGTCTTCTTCAATTACGAACTTGAAGGATGTTGCTCTTTTTGTTGATAAATCGAAAGGTTATTATCATCGCATCTATAATAACCATAACTTTCTGAATACAGATATAGCTACTGATTTGCCGGACAGGTTCTCCAGCTTTTTTATTAATTTAACGGCTGTGCAAACTGCAACGCAAGTAGAGATGAATGAAGCTCACATAATCAGGATTACTGAGGATCTGTTAAATAAAAAGCCAGGGGCCAAAGAAGCACTCAAAAAAGCCATACATCCCTGCTCGAACATCCAATATCAAAGAGGCATCTAATTTTTTATGCAAGACTTGATACTCTTTATTGATGGCAGTGTGCACGCTCAGTCTCATGTTGGCTATGGGGCTTACCTGACAGTGCTTGAACCAGGGCTTTCGTTGGCGGAGTTGATAGCTCACGTGCGTGTAAGACGCTTCACACAAACTTCTTCAA
>JAMONP010000106.1 GCA_027065695.1 Desulfuromonadales bacterium
CACCACTTGCCTTTGAACTCGTCCAATGGGGTGTGCAGGATGTTACCAACCTGACCTGGCGGGATGTCCCTCCAGACGGCCACATGGCTGCTGCCCGCCAATTGCTGATAATGCTTGGGGCACTCGATAAGAATGGCGCACAGACCGCCCTTGGACGCAAAATGGCCCGTTATCCGACACATCCGCGCCTTGCCTGCCTGCTGGTGGCCGCTGTTGGTGGTCACTGTCCCGGTCTTGGCAGTGATCTGGTTGCCCTGCTTTCAGAACGTGATCTGTTGGCAAGGGGCCGACAGACAGCCCATACTACGGGAGACTGCGATATGTTTGAGCGCCTTGAAATCTTTCGTCAAGGACGTTCGCCCCGTACTGGCACGGTTCGGCGTGCAGCTTCATTCTGGCGAAAACGAACCAAAGCAGACCAGGAACCTGCGCCGGACCCGGAAACTATAAGTCGCCTGCTGGCGAGTGCTTATCCTGATCGGGTCGGCTTGCGTCGCAAACCAGGCAGTAATCGTTACTTGTTGCGCAACGGCCAGGGGGTGACTCTTGCAGCCAGTTCGGTGGTTCGTGATGCGGAATGGTTGGTAGCGGTCGAAACAATTGGCCGCAAAAATAGTGAGGACGAAATACGCCTGGCCAGCACCCTTTCTCTGGCAACAGTCGAGGAATTGTTCGGAGGTGATTCGGAGTGGCGACGTGAAGCAGGATGGCATGATAGTGAAAACCGGGTTATTGCTCGGCAAGTACGTCGACTCGGTGCCATTACTTTGCAAGAACGACCTGTGACGGTGACAACAGAGGACACCCTACCCGCCCTGCTTGACCTGATACAGCGCAAAGGGCTTGGAATTCTCCCCTGGACACGTGAAACCAGGCAGCTACAGGCACGGGCCGCATTCATTCATCAGCAACGGGCAAACCAAGACTGGCTGGACTGGTCAGATACAACATTATTGGAAGATCTGGAGGATTGGCTGCCAGCCTGGCTAACATCTGTGAAGAATCGCAGTGATCTTAAACGAATTGATCTGGCCGCAGCACTTAAGACCAGACTTGGCTGGAAACAACTAAAAGAACTAGATCGACTGGCTCCGGAAAGACTTGATGTGCCAAGTGGTTCACGCATCAAGCTCGATTATACAGGAGAAGAGTCGCCTGTACTGGCCGTCAAACTACAGGAGATGTTCGGACTCACTGAGACCCCGCGTCTGGCTGATGGCCGTGTCCCAATCCTGATCCATCTGCTCTCCCCAGCCGGTCGACCACTGGCTGTCACTCGAGATTTAAAAAGTTTCTGGGATACGATTTATCCGGAAGTTCAGAAGGAGATGAAAGGTCGCTATCCAAAGCATCCCTGGCCGGATGACCCATGGAAAGCTAAAGCAACTAAGAGGACGAAAAAGTCAGTGAATCGGTGATCTAGTGAGTTTGGCCTTGTGAGGCTGCCTTCCTGCACTACTGCCTTGTACATCTTAAAATGTCGCAAAATTGCGCAGGAATTTGGCATGCCAGTAAGGCGTGATTTCAGTTCCATAGCCGTAGCTATGCAACTGAAGCCATAACGCAGCTGGCGCGACAAATAACCAGTAAGATGCGATAGTTTAGGGTTTACACGGTACTAGCCTCAGTCAACACAATAATCCTCATCACGGCGATCAGAAACAAACATATAGCCCGGCGCGTGGGTGATGGCAATCTCCGGAGCCAGATTCCTCAAGGCGACTTGGGGCGTCACACCGCAGGCCCAAAACACCGGAACTTCGCCTTGATGCAGCGGCACCGGATCACCGAAATCCGGGGACGCTAGATCGGCGATACCAATTGCACCTGGATCGCCATGATGGATCGGTGCCCCGTGGACCGCCGGGTAGCAACTGGTAACTGCATGGGTCTTCTCGACCAGAGCTGCGGGGACCGGTCGCATACTGACAACCATCGAGCCGTGGAAGGGTCCGGCCGGTTCACATGGAATATCGGTGAGATACATAGGTACGTTACACCCCAATTCAATATGCCGCACCGGAATACCGTTTTTGAGCATCGCCTGCTCGAAGGTGAAGCTGCAACCAAGCAGAAAACTGACAAAGTCATCTTGCCAGACATCGGTGACGTCATGTAGGAACTCGGACCGATTGCCGCGAAAGACCTTGTATCCGGGACAATCCGTGCGCAGGTCGCTGCCTGGAGCCAACCTGACGGCATCGATCCGCCCCCGGTCCACCCTCTCCAGAAGCGGGCAAGGTTTCGGGTTTTTCTCGCAAAAAACCTGGAAATCGTCTGCATAGATTTCAGGCAGGACTACCAGGTTCAGCTGTGTATATCCGGCACAGCAGCCTGCCGTGGGTTTCTGCCAAAGGCCTTGCCGGACAGACGACCGAAACTTCGCAGGTGATAATCTGGCCATTTGCTTCGCAGTAGCCAATCCACCCAAGGCAGTCAATGAAGTGATCATTTACGATGCTCCTTTTTAAAACGATATTATATATTTTATTGACCAGACATATACATGTGATATATTACAAAAAATGTCAAATAAATCATTAAAAATTCAAGCATACCAGTGTCTGAAAAAAAAAATCATCACCCTAGAGTACGCTATGGGGAAAACGCTGGTAGAAAACGATTTATGTCGCGATCTCGGTATGGGGCGCACCCCTGTCCGGGAGGCGGTTCAGCAGTTGGCATCTGAAGGATTGGTCACAATTCTGCCCCGCAAGGGGACCCTCGTCAGCAACATCAACTTTTGGGACTTCGAAAAACTGCTGGAGACCAGGGTTATGCTAGAAGTCCATGTCGTTCGAAAGTTGGCGAGCTCAATCACTCAAGAACAGGCCGAAAGGCTGCACTCCCTGTTCGATGGTGTACCTGAGTTCATCAAACAGAACGATCTCGACGCACTGCTAACGATCGAACGCCAGTTTCACCAAGGACTGGTCACGCTGCTCGACAATCCATACCTTGATTCCATGGCAGAGCGCATCTATGACCTCGTCACCCGCACATGGTATCTCTCGTTTCGGAGAAGGAATCAAGATGACCTGTCTTTCACATTGCAAGAGAATCTAGTCATCCTTGAAAAGCTTGAACAGAGAGATGCAGACGCTGCCGAAAAAGCCGTCCGTGAGCATGTCATAAACTTCAGAAACATGGTGTTTCACCAGCCCTAAGCATAGACGTATTTCAAATGACGCTGTACCAACAAGGAGGTATACCATGAAACAAATTGTCAAATTCATCATTGTTCCAAGTCTGATCTTGCTGCTCACGGGGACCGCTGTGTTCGCTAAGGATCTGCGAGTTGTCGGAAGCTGGAACAGCCTGACCATGTTCAAAAATTTCGAGAAACCATTTTGGACAGAAACACTGCCAGCTGCGATGCCTGGTATCAAAGCCGACGTGACCTCATTAGGCCAGGTCAAGCTTAAGGGTGCGGCGGTACTTCGCCAGATGGATATGGGTGTTTTTGACGTGGTTCACACGGTCGCCGACTATGTGGTCGCCGATTCCCCCGCCCTGGCCGGACTCGACATGCCCGCCCTGGCCCCCGATATTGACTTGGCTCGCAAGGTTGTCGCCGCTTACCGCCCGGTCGTTGCCGACGCCTTGGCCAAGGACTTCAATGCCAAGCTGCTGGCGATCGCTCCTTATCCGGCCCAGGTCATCTTCTGCCGCGATAAGATCACCGGCCTTGACGACCTCAAAGGTAAGAAGATTCGCGCCAGCGGTTGGACCACTTCGGAATTCGTTACGGCCCTGGATGCGACTGGTGTGACCATGTCTTTTGGCGAAGTTCCCCAGTCATTGCAACGGGGTGTGGTCGATTGCGCTATCACCGGCAGCCTGTCTGGTTATTCGGCTGGTTGGGGTGAGGTTGCCAGCTACATCTATCCCCTGCCGGTAGGTGGCTGGGATTACGTGATTACCGCCATGAGCATGAAGACCTGGAACAGCTTTAGCAGCAAAGAGCAAAACTTGCTTCAGTCCTTGATCAAAGAGAAACTGGAAGAACCCGCATGGGAAGTAACTGCCCGCGAAACCCAAGAAGGCATTGACTGCCTGACCGGTGGTAGTTGCCCGCATGGCGAACCAAACAAACTCTCGCAGGTACAAATTTCCGATAAAGACCTTGAGCGCGCTCAGAAAATTCTTATTGAGGATGTCCTGCCAGCCTGGGCAGCCAAAGTAAAGCCTGAGGTCGTCGAGCGGTGGAACACCACCATCGGCAAAGTTGTTAACATCCAGGCCAAGTAACCTTCCCTTAACCCGACGGGCGTCAGCTAAATTTACGCGCCCGTCGGTTGTTTTTAAAAAAGTTGATCGCTATGGATAGACTCTTACAATTTACTGAACGGCTTAACCTTGTCGGCGTCTGGGTCGGTGGCAGCCTGCTGTTTTTGACTTCGGCCATGATCGCTATTGAAGTCGTTTTGCGCAAAGCTTTTTCCATAAGTATGGGGGGCGCAGACGAGCTCTCCAGCTATGTACTGGCAATCAGCTGCAGCTGGGCATTCGGCTTCGCTTTGATGCGCAAAGCACATATACGCATCGACATCCTTTACACGCGACTGCCGAGCAAGTTTCGAGCTGCTCTCGATATCCTCTCCTTGCTGACCTTCCTTGCCTATCTGGTCCCACTGGTATATTTCGCATTCATGGTAGTCCAGACCTCAGTGATCCGGGAATCAACGGCCAACACACCATTGCAAACCCCGCTCTGGATCCCACAGGGGCTCTGGTTGGCCGGACTTATGGTTTTCCTGTTCACCATCGTGGTTCTGTTGGTGGCGACTATATCCAGACTAGCGAAGAAAGATATGACCGGAGCCCAGCAACTGTCTGGCCCAACAACCCTTGAAGATGGCATCGAAGAGGAAACTGGTATTAGTTTAACAGCGCCAGCCGTAGGGGGTGATCAATGATCGTCACAGTAGCCCTATTGGTCCTGCTGGCCTTGCTGTTGCTGAGCATCCCAGTTGCCGCAACTTTGGCCGCTCTTGGGCTTAGCCTGGGTGGTATATTTTCACCATTTCCTCTCTACAGGGCGATCGGCGAAATTGCCTGGTCAGCCGGTACCGACTTTCTGTTGTTAACGATCCCGCTATTCGTTCTGCTCGGCGAGATCCTGCTACGAGCTGGCATTGCTGAGCGCACCTACCGAGCGCTCTATCTATGGCTCTCCTGGCTGCCGGGTGGACTGTTGCATGCCAATATCGCCACTTCAGCACTGTTCGCAGCGACATCGGGGTCTTCGGTGGCAACCGCTGCCACTATCACCACCGTGGCCCTGCCCCAGGCCCGCAAGTTCGGCTATGCCGAAAGCCTTTTCTCCGGGTCCATCGCTGCCGGCGGCACTCTGGGTATCTTGATTCCACCTTCGATCAATCTGATCGTTTACGGCTTCTTGACCAACGTTTCGATCCCGCGCCTGTTTCTGGCCGGAATCGTACCGGGGATACTGCTGGCGCTATTGTTCATGGCTTGCATCGTAGTAATCTGTCTGGTCAACCCGAAGATTGCCGGGCGCCGTGTGGAGACGACCTGGGCGCAACGTCTGGGAAGCCTCAAAGACTTGCTGCCGGTCCTGTTCATCTTTGTAATCGTGATCGGTTCCATCTACGCTGGCCTCGCAACCCCCACCGAATCCGCGGCCCTCGGCGTGATCACCGCACTCGTTATTGCAGCAAGCTACCGTCGGCTCAACCTGCAGGTGCTGCGTGACGTGGTCGAAGGGACCATGCGCACCTCGGGAATGATTATGCTGATCCTGCTGGCGGCATACTTCCTGAACTTCGTCCTGGCATCTATCGGCCTGACCACCATGCTGACCGAATTTGTCAACGGTTTGGACATGACCCCGATGGCGACCATGGCGGTGATCATCGCGATGTACGTGGTGCTAGGCTTTTTCGTCGAGACGCTGTCGCTGATGGTGATCACCATCCCGATCGTGGCACCGGTGGTGACCAGCCTCGGTTTCGACCCGATCTGGTTCGGCATCCTGCTGATCCTGCTGATCGAGATGGCGCTCATCACGCCGCCGGTCGGCCTGAACCTGTACGTGGTCCAAGGCATCCGGAACCGCGGCTCCATCAGCGAGGTCATGATCGGCAGCATCCCGTTTGTCATCATGATAGCTCTGATGATTGTTGCCATGTTAGTCTTCCCGAACATGGCACTGTATTTGACTCAATTTGTTAACTAACGAACGTCTGGAGAAAGCACCTTATGAGTGAAACAATACTTGGCCTGACTGTAGACGACACCATTGTTCAACTACCCATTGATCGTCTGGTTATCGCTGGTTGGGTTGGTAAAGATAGTGCAGCCCTGCAGAAACATATTGATGAGTTGGCCAAACTCGGCATAGATCCTCCGAGCCGGACGCCGACCTACATGAACCTGGCTCCCGCCACCTTGACAACCAGCTCACAGATGCAGGTTGTCGGCGACAGTTCGTCAGGAGAAGTGGAGTGTGTGGTTGTCACCGCACGCGATGGCCAACGCTACCTCAGTGTAGGTAGTGACCACACTGACCGCGAATTCGAACAATATGGCATCCCTGCCTCAAAGCAAATGTGCAGTAAACCGGTCGCTGCCAAAGCCTGGGCTTACAGTGAAGTTGAGGATCACCTGGGCTCCCTTATTCTTCGCTCCTGGATGCTCGTGGATGGTCAACAGCATCTCTACCAGGAAGGATCCTTAAGTGACAACCTGGACCTGACCGACCTTCTACAGAACATTCCCGACAGCTGCATCTCGGCAGGTGAATCCTTCTGCCTGTTCTGCGGAACCTTCGCTGCCATCGGTGGCCTGAAGTACGGTGAGCACTTCGAGTTCGAACTCTACGACCCGATTCTCAATCGCCGCATCACTCACGGCTATGACGTAGAGGTTTTACAACAGTTCCTTTAATTTCGATCAGGAGGCTGTCAGACTATACAGGCCGAAGCGAAAATTCGAAAGTTCGAGAGTAATAGCCATAGCTATTGGTCGAAAAGGAGCTGAGATATGGGCCAAACAGCCGGATGTGCAGCTACCATGCAGCACATAGCAGCCGTTCGTAGTATCAAACCTGGCATACGGCATTTGCAGCCTTTACTTATCACTGACCAAGAGGAGTCACCATGATATCCTGGCACGTCATCAACGAGATCATAGTGCCGATGACCGCCTTGGTGGGGCTTGCTTACGGTTACCAAAAGCTGTTCAAGGCCGATACGCAACAGTTCAACAATCTAGTACTTTATCTGCTGCTGCCGATCAATATCTTTCATGAACTCTCGACCAAACGCATCGGTTTCGTCGAACTGGGGCAACCAGCCCTGTTCATGGTGCTGTTGAGCGCTACCCTGGCCGGCATCGCTTGGCTGGCAGCCCGAATGCTACGTCTTAACGTGGAACAACGGGTTTCCTTCATCCTCAGCGTGGCGATGATTAATGTCGGCAACTTTGGCTTGTCGTTGATTTATTTTACTTACGGCCCAGAAGCTAACTTCAGCGCAATCCTTACCTTTGTCACCTTTAACGTTCCTCTGACAACCCTGGCAATCTATTTCTCCAGCACCCAGGACAGCAGGCGGGGCGCACTGAAGGATATGTTGAAGATCCCCATTTTCCATGCCACTTTTCTGGCCTTGATGTTAACATCTCTGGGGATTACCGTGCCTACTTCTGTGTACACGATCACCGGTTATCTGGGTCAGGCGACCTTCCCGATCTTCACCTTTGTCTTCGGGATGCAATTGGCTGACGTGCACTTCTCCAGATCGATGATCGGTACAGTCGCGACGGCGAGTTTTTTGCGTCTGGTAATCTCTCCTATCCTTGCAGCACTTATTCTGGGCACTATGGGTGTGGTCGGTCTGAGTTACAAGGTTGGGTTGGTGCAAACATCGACTCCAGCACCAATCCTGCCCCTCATGTACGCGATCCGCTTCAACCGATCTCCGGAGCTCTTGGCAGCAATTATCATCGTCACAACGATACTGTCAGTCGTGACTCTCCCGATAGTCATCTACTTCGCCGGATAACGGCCAATCGCCCCATGGAGTCTGAGAGAAGTCAATAGATTGTTTGAGCAGAACTTAACTGTAAGTGTGAGTGTGACCTCAGGGCAACACCTGGCAACGTTGCCTTCTATTTTACTAACGGCGCAGTTGTGCCTTTAACCAAAAGCTAAAAGGAGACGTTATGAAAAAAATGATGATGATGCTTGTAGCTGGCCTGGTTTCTCTGGCTATGACAGCCCCGGTGCTCGCCGTGACCAAGATCGACCTGTCAACAACCTACTCGGGTGCCAACCTGCATGCCGAGACCTGCCGCGAGTTTGCTAAGCGGATCAAGGAGGCCACCAACGGCGAAGTTATTATCACTGTGCATGAAGGCGGTGCCCTTGGACTGAAGGACGAAGATAATTTCACCTCGGTCGCAGACGGCATCGTACCCATGGCCAGCATTCTTATGGGTTCGGCTATCGGCACCTCGCCAATATACGGACTGAGCACATCGCCCTTCCTGGTCAAAGATTTCAAGGAAGCCAAACTGCTTAATGACATCGCCCGCCCTTACTACGACAAGGAAGCCGCCCGTTTAAACCAGCGCATCCTTTACACAGCACCTTGGCCGTCCAGTTCGATTCACGCCAAGCGCCCAATCAATACCTATGCTGACATCAAGGGTCTACGTATCCGTACTTACGACAAAAACGGCACTGATGTCCTGAAAAAGGCCGGTGCTAATGCTGTGGTCATGTCCTGGGGCGACGTCTATCCCGCCCTGGCAACCGGTGCCATTGACTCAGTCCTGACCTCCTCGACCAGCGCAGTGGCCGGCAAATTTTGGGAAGTGCTTTCCGACACCACACGCATCAACTTCGCCATCCCTCTAAACATGATAAACATCAACAACGACACATTCAATAGCCTGACCAAGTCGCAGCAAGAAACCTTCATAAAAGTCGGTCGCGACATGGAAACCCGCCAGTGGAAGATTGCTGAGACCGCCATGGACGCAGAAGAAGCGATCCTCAAGAAGAATGGCATAAAAATCCACTCGACCATTTCCGATGAACTGGCAGGCAAGCTCAAGAAGAGCGGCAGCTACATCATCGATGCATGGCGAAAGAAAACTGGAGCCGCTGGCAAAGAAATCCTGGACCAGTTCGAAGCCAAACGCAAAGCCCTGTAAAGACGGTGGCAATGCATGTAAAAAATCATGTGGCGAACCGACTGCTGAGAGTGGTGGAACTGCTCTCGGCGGCCGGCGCCGCCCTTTCCGGCGTCGCGTTCACATTTATGACACTGCTGATTCTTGCGGAGATTCTGCTGCGGACCTTCTTCGACAAATCGACCCTCATCGCCAGTGAATATTCCGGCTATACCCTGGCCGCGATGATCTATCTGGGGCTGGGATATTCGTTTCGTCAGGGCGCGCATATCCGCATCACCTTCCTGCGGGAACGACTGAAGGGTTGGACTCTCCACCTGCTGGAGATCGCCTGTGCACTAGTCGGATCGCTGCTCTGCGTTCTGTCGACGGTTTTTCTGTGGGAGATGGTACAAACCTCCTTTCAGCGCGGCACCATTGCCTATACTGTTGCTGAAACACCCCTGTGGATGCCACAGGCGATCATCCTGGTAGGCTTGGTCATCATGACTCTGCAGATACTGGCTTATCTGTTGTTCCTCATCGTGCACGGCCCCGGTGCCGTCGAGTCAAAGATGGTGGACATATGAATCTGACCCTGCTAACCGTCCTTTTCACCGTTTTCGGCTTCCTGCTGTCCGGAGTCTGGATTGCTCTGTCACTAATGGCAACGGCTGGCATCAGCCTTGAGTTGTTCACCAACCTGCCTGTAGGCAAGATCTGGGCTCAGGCGCTATGGAACAGCCTCAACAACTGGGCGCTGGCAGCTCTGCCAATGTTTATCTTCCTCGGCGAAATGATCATGCGGACCAAGATGTCCGTGCTGCTGTTCGAAGGCCTGAAACCCTGGGTGCAGTTCATACCCGGCCGCCTGCTGCATATCAACGTGGTCGGCAGCGCAATTTTTGCTGCAGTTTCAGGATCTTCGCCAGCGACAGTTGCCACCATCGGCAAGATCACTCTGAGACGACTCGACGAGGAAGGCTATGACAAATCTCTCAGCTACGGATCTCTGGCTGGCGCGGGAACCCTCGGGCTGCTAATCCCGCCAAGCATAGTGCTGATTATATATGGCGTGCTTGGCGAAGTTTCGATTGGTCGCCTGTTCATCGCTGGTATCCTGCCCGGTCTGTTGTTAGCCGGACTCTACAGCGGCTACGTAGCCATACGTGTGTTGATCAACCCCAAACTGGCGCCATCTGGTCGGGAGACCTTCACCGCCAAAGAGATGCTGGCCTCCCTGTGGAAGCTGTTCCCAGTTTCATTTCTGATTATGTTCATCCTTGGCTCCATCTACACCGGCTTCGCAACCCCCTCCGAAGCAGCGGCGCTTGGAGTTTTGGGCGGTATTGTCGTGGCTGGCCTGCTCGGCGACCTGACCTGGCGTAATCTGATCGATTCGGTGAAGGGTACGATTAACACTTCATCCATGATCTGCTTCATCATCGTCGGTGCAAGCTTCCTCTCGGTCGCCATGGGTTATCTGCACCTGCCGGCGACAATCGCCACCTATATCGGCTCCCTCGGTCTGGGCCCATACGTCATGATCTTGCTGTTCACGATCTTTTATATCATCCTGGGCTTTTTCCTCGATGGCATCTCTATGATCGTGATGACCCTGCCCATCACCCTGCCGTTAGCGGTGCTTTCCGGGTTCGACCCGGTCTGGTTTGGCATTTTTCTGGTGCTGGTCATTGAGGCTGGACAGATCACTCCACCAGTCGGCTTCAACCTCTTCGTCTTGCAGGGGCTGACGAATGAGCCCCTGGAAAAGATAGTGATAGCGGCGGCCCCTTTTTTCCTGATCATCCTCTTCGCCATTTTATTGATAACCACCTTCCCAGAGGTCGTCCTGTTGCTGCCCGGACTGGTAATGAAGGGTGCCGCAGGTTAAACCGTCACAAGAGGCTAGAATGAGAAATATCATATCGCTAACTATCCACAGAAGCGGCCATACTCCAGAACAGGTCGATCTCGACGTCAAGAAAGTCTTCAATGCCGGCTGGGCCGGTCGCGACCGCGCCGCAGTCCAGCACCATATCGACGAACTGGCGGCAGTTGGTGTCCCCGCGCCGCAGCACGTGCCAACCTTGTTTGCATTAGGCAACCACCTGCTGACCACCACAGACGCTATCCAGGTCCACGGAGAGAACACATCCGGAGAGGTCGAATACGTTTTATTTTGGCATCAAGGCGAGATTTTCGTCACCATCGGCTCTGACCACACTGACAGACGTCTCGAAAAACACTCTATTCCAAAATCGAAGAATCTCTGTCTCAATGTTATGGCAGCTGAAGCCTGGCCCTATACGGAAGTAAAGGAACACTTCGACAAACTGATTCTGAACTGTTCTGTAACCCGCAACGGCGTGGATGATCCTTACCAGAATGATGTCACTGGTGCCCTGATCGGACCTGACTATTGGATCACAGAACTGGAACAACGTCTCGGTCATCTTGAAGACGGCCTGGTACTCTTCTCAGGAGCTATAGGTACTATTGCCGGGCTGGTAGTTGGCGATGCCTACAGCTTCCGCATGATTGACCCGGTACTCAACCGCAGCATAGAACATAGTTATAGCTGTGAAGTCCTAACCGGCGCCATCGAGGATTACTGACATGACCCCTGCATTGACTATCGCCCTGGCCCAAACAGACATATCGCGGATCCCGGATGAAAACCTCCAGACCGCCCGCCGTTACGTGCAGCAAGCGGCCGCGCAGGGTGCCGACCTGATCGCATTCCCCGAGATGTTTATGGCACGCCCACAGGAAGGAGTTCCTTTAACGACTATCGCCGAACCGCTCGACGGTCCCTTTGTCAGCACACTGGTCGCCATAGCTACAGAGCACGACATCGCAGTGATCTGCGGCCTGTGGGAAAAGGTTCCGGGAGAAACGGATCGGGCAGCCAATGTTGTCGTCGCGCTAGGCCCCGACGGGGCACTACTGGCCCGCTACAACAAGGTCCACTTGTTCGACGCCCTGAGCGTCCGGGAATCCGACCTGATGCTGGGGGGCGACACACCGCCACCGGTGTTCTGCTTCAAAGGGATGCAACTGGGGCTGGCAATCTGCTACGACCTGCGCTTCCCCGAGCTATTCCGCGACCTGGCCCTGCGCGGGGCCGAGGCCGTGATCATACCCTCAGCCTGGTACGCCGGGACAATGAAAGAGGAGCACTGGCTGACCCTGCTGCAAGCGCGGGCCATTGAGAACACCATGTATGTCGGCGGATGCAACCTCTGTGGTGCCCCCTTTTCAGCGCGTAGCGCCGTTTTTGATCCCTTCGGCGTCATGCTTGCCAGCGCAGGAGAAGGAAAAGCTCTGGTCTTGGCTCAGATCGAACGGACACGCATTGACGAGGTCCGCACCAAACTACCGGCTCTGACCCATACACGGAGCGGCCTGTTCAGGAGCTGAGCTATGGAAGTAAGCTGGCAACTACTCTTACCCGGCATCCCGCTGACTTCAACCCGCGGCGCACTCGGCTGGTCTTCGGTGACCCTGGTGCGCACAGCCGACCGGATCATGCTGGTCGATACCGGCTCGTATGGCGACCGTGCACTCCTGCTGACTCGTCTGCAGGAAGTAGGGATTGCTCCGGGCGAAGTGGACGACGTGTTTTTAACTCATTTCCACTTTGACCATGTCCTGAATTTCGATCTGTTCAAGAATGCAACGTTCCATCTGTCTGAAACAGAGATCAGATATGTCACTGAGGGCGGTTTCCAGGCGGTTAACGACCCCTACGTCCCGGCAGTGATCTACCCGTTACTCGCTCCTCAGATCAAATCCTTTTCAACTGAGGTCGAGATCCAGCCAGGGGTGCGGGTATTTCCCCTACCAGGTCATACTCCCGGCACGAGTGGGCTGTTGCTAGAGCAGACCCAGGTGCTTATCGCCGGCGACGGCATCAAGTGCGCACGCGACTTTAACAACTGGCAGCCACCACCTGCTTTTGCCGGCAAAAGGGCAGCTCTGCGCAGTTATCGCCGCGCTGCTGACAAGGCCCAAATTATCATCCCTGGCCACGACAACCCCTTTCGGGTGCCAATACAGGAGGAGGTTGAATATCTGGATAGTTTTTCGCTGGAATTGACCTTCACAGAAGGTTCTGCCAACGATCCGTTAACTATCCATCTGCCCAAAAATTCACCCCGGCAGTAATGCACCTTTAACAATGGTCTTCCAGCTGGGGCGCAGAATGGAAACATGATAGAATAAGAAGTTATGCAAGTACGCTTTTTAAATATGGGTGATAGTGCCCTGACCATGGAAATCGGTGATCACATCAACCGAAACATGGCCTCCAGCGTAGCGGCCATAGACCACCGATTAGGCCAAGAACTGAAGTCCAAACGTCTGGTCGGCGTTATTGAAGCGGTGCCGACCTACCGTTCGTTGACCGTGATCTTCGACCCGCTGATCCTGCCACGTGCTACCCTTAAGAGACGACTATTGGCCCTGTTTAACGAAGACAGCGATGTCGCTGATTGCGCTACTCGCTGCTGGCGACTACCCGTTTGCTATGACGAACAATTTGGTCCGGATATAGCAGCGGTCGCCTCGGCCAAGGTCCTGACAACGGCAGAGGTGATTTCTCTACATGCCGACCGAACTTATATGGTTTATATGATCGGCTTCTTGCCAGGGTTTCCATACATGGGTGATCTTGACCACGCTCTGTACATGCCGCGTAGAAGCGCTCCTCGCGTCCGGGTGCCGGTTGGTTCTGTGGCCATAACCGGACAACAGACGGCAATCTACCCTTGGGAGAGTCCGGGTGGCTGGCAGCTCCTTGGGCGATGTCCACTGCCTCTGTTTGATGCAAGTCGCAGCGAACCGGCACTGCTCGCCCAAGGTGATCAAGTTAAATTTGAACCCATATCAGCCAGAAGTTTCCAACTCCTCGAGGTCGCCGCACAAGATGGATCCCTGGACCTCTCCGCCTTCCGGCTAAAAGAGACGTTCGCATGAAGCCCCGTCTCCTACTTAAAAGCTCTGGAGTACTGATGAGTATCCAGGATCAGGGCCGCTTTGGTTATCGCCGTTTAGGCGTACCTCAGTCCGGCGTACTTCAGCCTAAGTTCGCGAAAATTGCTAACGTTTTGGTAGGCAATCACGAGGATACAGCCCTTCTTGAGTTTTTCCTGACAGGACCGACCTTCTCCCTGAAAGAGGGGACACTGCGCTTGGCCGTTGCCGGGGATTGTCTACTGGAAATGACTCGCAACGGCAAGCGGCGGATGTTTCGTGCATGGCGCAGCATTACCATGCAAACTGGCGACACTCTACAGATCGGACAGGTTCAGTCGGGCAAGGCCGGCTATATTGCGGTCACTGATGGTTTTACTATGACGTCGGTTATGGACAGTCATTCGACCTATCTGCGTGGCGGTTTCGGGGGACTGGGTGGGAAGCTCCTGATTTCTGGATCCAACCTGCCAATTGCCAACCAGACAGCTACCCTGGAGAGGAACATGTATTTGCCGTCTCCACCTCCGGCTGAGATACCCGGTAGCAGTCGGGAGTCGATTGCCTGTTTCCCTCCTGCGACGATCCGCGTGATCAAAGGGCCACAGGACGACTATTTCACTAAGCAGACACTAAATGACTTTCTGCAAGGGGTATATACAATCAGCAAGGAGTCGGATCGCATGGGCAGTCGCCTGGAGGGGCCACTGCTGACACACCGCTCAGATAAGAGTCCAGAGATTGTTTCCGACGGTATAGTTCCAGGTGCTATCCAGATCCCTGGCAATGGAGCTCCCATAGTCATGCTGGCCGACGGCCCGACTGTTGGGGGCTATCCGAAGATCGCCACCGTAATCAGTATTGATCTACCCAAACTGGCAGTGATGACACCCGGCAGTCGACTCTGTTTCGACGCAGTTACCGTTGATGAGGCCGAAAACCTCTTGCGGGCTGACCGTGCTGACCTTGCTGCCTTACTCGCAACCATAGTCCCTCTGCCAGATATAGCAGAACCCTTTTAAGGGTCGCTTGGCGAGGCAGAGTAACTTTAGACAATGTATAGACTACTGAACCACCAATCGTAGCCTGTAGAGGATCGAACACCATGAAAATCAACCTGAATGCAGACTTAGGCGAAGGCTTTGGTACATACCGGATTGGTAATGATAAGATGTTGCTCAAAGTCATTTCATCCGCCAACGTCGCCAGTGGCTTTCATGCTGGCGATCCTTGGGTCATGACTGAAACCCTGTCTATGGCTCGCGAGCATGGGGTCAGTATCGGTGCCCACCCTTCATTTCCCGACCTGCAGGGTTTCGGCCGCAGGGTCATGCACATTTTGCCGCGCGAACTCAAAGCGATGATCCTCTACCAGATTGGTGCCTTGGCCGGAATCGCCCGAGTCGAGGGACTCAAGGTCAGCCATGTCAAACCGCACGGTGCTCTCAACAATATGGCATGCGAGGATGCTAGCATAGCTCAGCTGATTGCAGAAGTAATCCGGGATTATGATCGCGACATGATTCTTTTGGCCCCGGCACTCTCTGAGCTGGCGAAAGCCGGTAATGCTGTCGATCTACCAGTTGCCCTCGAGGTGTTTGCAGACCGGGCTTACACCGATACCGGGCACTTGGTGCCGCGGAACCAAACTGGTGCGGTTCTTCAAGATCCTCAGGACTGTGTCACTAATGTCATACGTATGGTCGAGCAGGGTGGGATTGTTAGCATCAACGGTACTTGTTTGCCAACTCAATTCCATAGTATTTGTGTCCATGGCGACAATAAGCAGGCCGCCGACAGTGCCGCAATGGTCAGACAAAGTCTGGAGACAATTGGTTTCAAAATTGCTACGCTTCCGGACTTGTGTTCTCAATTTGCCTGACAACGGTTCAGACACAACCACTTAAAAACAGAGGATTCCTTCCGTCTAAAGATTTCCACTTTACTTCCGCCGCAAAGCTGTCCCAAAAACCTTGGGTACCTCCTGAGTTCAGTGATCCGTGATCTGCCCACTGGTTACAGATCATGGATCACTAATACTGATTTTAAATATTCTTCTCCCGGCTATGCCCGACCCGCCAACGACACACCGCAGCTACCATCACAATAGGGCAGGTCCCCGGTTAATCCACAGCAGCAAATATACACCTTTTGCCGCCGCTTGATCTTAAACTCAATTGGTGCAATGCCGCTGCCACTGTGCGACTCATCACAGAAAGGCAGGTTCTGCGACTTACCACAAGTACAGCGATAGTAGGTACCAGGATCCAGAGTGATGCCGATCGGCAAGCCAGTATTGTCATTTTCCATAGAAACTCCTTAAAATCAGGGACGCGGGACGAGGTTAAAACCACAAACCACTAACCAGTTATTTCATAAACCAATCGTAGGCAAGTTTCCCGACCATACCAAGAACAACCAGCTCCACAAAAGTGATGGCGACCATGACCCATGCTTTCCTTTTGCCGCCCTTCAGCCCTTTTACCAGGAAGTCGGGCATGACCCTGGCCATGTCCTCGCTCATATTCTCCCAGGCTTCTTTGAAAACACTGTCTTGTTGTTTTTTATGTGGTGCTTGTTGCTTATTCCTGGGCGCTTGCTTTTTCTTGCTGTGCTTTCTACTCATTATTATTCCTGAAAAGGACAATGGACAGAAACCTTAACGCAGTAAAATGTCAGGCCAATGAGTTGAGATTACAGTTATTATAGTGGGGGGTCAACCGGGAATGCAGGAACGCAAAATCGTATTTTCTTAGAGTTTCAGGCTTATGACTTATCGGCTTTCACCAATAACGCACCCTGCCAGAATCAACATGTACAAAATCTGACTTCGGGTAGTAACCAACTCCCCCTATACGCAAATCCAATGCAGCTTTGCGTACGACTTTAAGAGGAACACCTGGAAGTCGCAAATCAACAGCCTTGCCTTGCATGTGATAGCTGTTCTTGGCAACACTACGGGACTTACTACGCAGCAGCTTGTTGGTTTGCGGTGAACGATAACCAGAGATAATCTCGAAGGACTGTTTGGCATCAATCTTGCGGGAGATCGAGGCCATCAAATCAAGAGTCACCGGGTCGATCGAATGCACTTCATCAGTGCGATGGTCGCGTAAGACGTAGCTGATATGGCTCAAGGCATCAGGGATATAACCGCCCTGCTCCCAGTAAACCACTTCATTCAGCCGTTCTCCAGTATGGGTGTTGAGTAAGCTCAGGCTGCGTTCCTGGAAACCGTGAAGACCATATCGAGCCCAAGCTGGCAAGGGGTTAAGACAGGCAAGGGAAACCAGCAGCCCGGTTTTAAGCAGCTGTCGGCGATTCAGTTCATGTTGTTGGGACATGTTAGGATTGTCTCGTTGTATATGCTTTTTTCGATTATTAAGTAATAAAATCAGTCATGTAAGTCAGTGTATGCAGTAAGTGTACAGAGCAAGAGCTGTTCCAAAACTGAAGCAAAGCTAGAAAAACATCGGCGGTCATACACACCAACGTCTGCAGCTAATGATTTCGAATGGTTATCATGGAGTGTGTGTGAAACAGAATTTATCTACAAAACCAGGAATAGACAATGAACATACAAAAACACACTACCGGTGGCACAATCGTGGCACCCGCAAGTGTCATAACACAAAGCTACGCAAGCTTGCAAGTTATCGTTTGTTAAGAATAAAGTCTCGATTAAGAGAGTTCGAAAGCAATCTTCAAAAACACCATATACCAGGAGCTGAGTTACCCCTTACTTTCAACCTTTGAATCTATCCCGATGTACCTGATCAAAAGGCAGGTCCTCTAAAGCATGGCCAGATTTCTCCTCGGCAGGATAGCCAAGCCCAATAATACATTCGACCATGTGTGAAGCGGGCAAACCGAGCAGATCTTTAAGATATTCCTCTGCACTGCATTCGGCATTGTGGGGGCGCAAACGGATTTGTGCCCAGCAACTACCCAAACCGAGTTCTTCGGCTGTCAACTGGATCACCATTGCGGCAATTGAGCAATCCTCCACACATGTATCGCTTTTTGTCGCATCTGCTGAGACCACAATGGCCAGGGGCGCACCAGCCAGGAAGATCGAGCCGTGCTCCTTACCCTTGCCAAGTTTTTTAAGAAGATCATGATCGGTGACAATAATGAAATCCCATGGGTTACGACCACGAGAGGACGGTGTACGAACAGCCGCTTCAATAATGGCATCAATCATATCGGAGGCAACCGGTTGGTCGGTAAACTTACGGATACTGCGACGTTTACGCAGTAATTTGAGAAGGTTTGTTTCCATAGTCAGTTTTTATCCAGATAAGTACGGATAACTTCTACAAAACTCATCTCGATCGATTGGATTTCAATACCGAACCCCTGTGGCAGTGTCATGTTCTGGCGGGGGAAGCCTTGATTGACCCAAGCGATGCGACCGGAAAGCGATATAGTGGTGGCGCTTATTGTAGGGAGCAGAAACGAAGCTTTAATACAACTGTTGAGGGGGATCTCTTTACGAAATTCGACATAGAGACCATGCAGACTGAGGTCGACGCCACGCGCCTGGTACTCTTCGCCATTAATAGTAAATTGAACTGTCATCTGACAAGGCACACGCCGCTCACGTCGTTCGATATTAAAGAGATGACGGTGGCCGAGATTCAGGAACTCTTCACGGCCAAATGGCTTGGCCAGAAAACCATCACATCCAGACGCTTCAATCTCTTTGAGGTTGGCATCCCGATCAGGTGTGAAGATCAACAGCACTGGAATTTTCTTAAGCGTGTGGTGTTCCTTGATTTTTTGACAAGCCTCAATACCGCTCATTCCCGGCATGGCAACATCCATATAGATCAGATCTGGCCATTCACGCATAGCGAGACTAATTGCCTCTTCGCCACCCGTAGCGGTAATAATTGTGGCGGGCGTTCGCTTGAAATAATCACACATGACGTCACGAAAGAAATCGACGTCATCAACCAAAAGAATCTTCAGGTTGTTTTGGCTCATCTAGACTACCTCCCAATTCAACTACGGACGACGAGAACAACAATAGGAACATTGACTGCGCCTAAGGGTGCAAAATCAATATCGAAAAACAAATTATGAATATTACCCGCCTTCGTCAAGCAAAAGCTGCAACTTGGCAATCTTTTTTTCCACAGCCGCGGTTAATTGGTCTTCACCGAACATATATGTCAGCTGCCCAACCATGAGAAAAACATCGGCAAGTTCATCCACAACAGCATCACTATTAACTTTGCCACGGGAAAAATGCTGCAGTGTAGCTATCAACTCAGCACATTCTTCAATCATCTGATTATACTGAGCGTCTTCCCCCCACTTTTTGATCGTCTTTTTATATATTTCACGATAAAGCATCATGGCCAGGTCCTACTTCCAGAGGTTAGTTTTGCTATGAATTGTCCGGACAGTGCAATTTCTGCATTGTCACCGTGGCACAAAATGTTAGGTTCGCGATGAGATTAACAGGAAAACAACGAAAGGAGAAAACAAAACAAGACAGAAGAAACATTAGGACAACAATCTTAAGAGGAAAAAAATGGATCAGCAGTCACAACTCATCTATTACTCGGTTAATCTATCCAAGGGGAATGTATACTATTGATTATTCATCACTTTTCTGCGTGGCTATACACTCTTCCATAGTCTCAAGACAGATCTCTTTGATCATATCGTAGGAGAGACAAAGACCTTCAACGACTTCCTTTTCGACACGATCGCATTTGGATACGTCAATATTGCTGAGGTTCATGCTGGCCTCCTCTATTTGAGCACACTATTAATACCAGGGTTCATATACAGCAGAATAAAGCAAACGGTATGCCATGTTCATAAACGTTAGCGATGTATTAACACTCAACAGCTAGTGCTTACTGATAAATATCAGTTGCCACTACGGCCTTTAAACAAAAAACCCACACCGAAAGGGTGCAGGTTTATAACTCGAGTGATCCGTAAAGCCAGGAAGCTCAGTGCCGCGTCGCGCGTCGCTCCAAGCCACCATAGTGGTCATTGGTGCCGCCTGGTTTTCTAATTCTGACCGGGTCGACGCCAACAGTCGCCCAACCATCCACTCTCTTGAACTTGTGTACGCGATTACTTTCCAGAAGGACATCAAACACACGGGGAGTAAAGTGGTGAAAGGTGCCGTCTTTCAAGACGACATCTATGTATGAGCACTCAGTATTACGGAGAAATACATGCTCAGGCATATTGAACCTCCACTACTACGAGACTTATTTTTTTTATTACGTTTCTCTTGATATCAGACATAGCGCCTTATCATTTCTGCGTCCATGCCTACGGTATCCACGCAATATCCACACGCCAAAAGATGGTTCCCCCAACATCGCTTCTTTCATAATGCTTTGAAACGGTTCAACACCTGTAGCAATATACTGCCTCTTAAACGTCCCATCAAATCTGATATCATCTCTTTCGGTGGCACCATTATGATCAGATGAATATGATCCTTTTGGATATTCATTTCGACTATTTTACAATGGCATTACTCGCTGAATATCCGTAAGTGAGTTCGGACTTCCTCTGCTAGTGTCCCGTGCGGTTAATCGTGACGTATAATTCTGAGACATTTTGGTTGCTGTCAAGGCGTGCTGATGAAGGCCTAGCGTGCGTTAAGCCAAAGAGGCGCAACGCAGACAGCGGGCAAAAG
>JAMONP010000107.1 GCA_027065695.1 Desulfuromonadales bacterium
ACGCACCCTTGAACATGCGCGCAAAATGATCAGTAGCCTGCACTCAGGTTGCCGGGCAATCTGTGTCGGCGGTGGACTGCTGGGCTTGGAAAGCGCCTGGGCTATGCAGCGTCGTGGAGCAGAGGTGACCGTGCTGGAGGGCTTTGGTTGGCTGCTGCCGCGCCAGCTGCCACCCACAGCAGCGGCATTGCTGAGATCACACCTGCAGGACCAGGGAATGACCATCGAGTGCGGGGTTCAGATCAAGGAATTCACCGGCGATGAAGCGGTGCGTGGTATCCTGCTTGAAGACGGTCGTGAGATCCAGGCCGACCTGGTGGTTCTTGCCACCGGTGTCCGACCGAACAGCCATCTGGCCCGACAGTGTGGCCTCAAAGTTCAGCAAGGAATCGTCGTCAACGATCGGCTTTTCACTTCAGATGATCACATCCTTGCAGCCGGCGATGTCAGTGAACACCAGGGGCGTGTCTATGGAATCTGGCCAGCGAGCTACGCCCAGGGGTTGATCGCCGGAGCCAACGCTGTCGGCGGCTCAAGCGAATTCTCAGGAACACCGATGACTAACCGCATCAAAGTGCTCGATGTCGAACTCTTCAGCATCGGCCAGATCCAGGCAAGCGACGCCAGCACCAGCCTCTTTGAAGAGCAGAGCAACGGCAATTATCGAGGCCTGGCCTGCCGCGATGGCCAGATTGTCGGTGCTGTCCTTTACGGCGATATGCAGCTGATGGGCCCCTTACAGGAAGCTGTCGAGCAGAGGCAGAGCATTCAGGAAATCTCCGAGTTATGCAAACATTTCCCTGGATTACAATAGGTAGACAGCTTTCTTCTGCCAGGACAATCACGAAGCGAAGGTAGAATGGATATCAACGTCAAGTTAGTTGGCCTCTTTCAGACGGGCCGATTCAAACAAAGCCATCGCGATTACCCTTCAACCACAAATGTTCAGGATGTTATCGATGACCTCGACCTCCCACAACAACATTTCGGTATCGTTTTGATCAACGGAGTACATGCTGATGTTGATACCCTGCTAAGCGAGGGAGATCACCTGGTACTCATGCCTGTCATAGACGGAGGATAGGAATCCCAGCATGAAATTTCAGACGACAGATCCGGCATCTAATCCCTCAGCCATATTCTACAAGCGCTGCACCCTGGACTTGGCTAGTGGCGAGATGACCTTTGCGGATCTACCCTGTCGTAACCTCGAAGATGTGCTGGGCGGTTTTGGCCGTTCTTTTCAAGATTTGGCCAAACGCAAGGTCAAAAATGCCTACTCTGATCAGAACCCACTGATCGTCAATACCGGCCTGCTTACAGGCAGTAGTGCCATGACTGCTTTACGCACCTACTTTTCTGGTTACAGCCCGATCAAAGGCTCGAAGGCAGGGCTTCCCGCCGCCATGTGGTCGACCGGCAGCGGCAAGTTCGGCGCCAAGTTCAAGTGGACCGGCCTGGATGAACTGCTTTTCGAGAACCGTTCCGAACAGCCGGTCTACGTGGTGATCAAGGAAACTGAAGCAGGGCCAGAGGTTGAATTAAAACCCGCTGGCCACCTGCTTGGCCTTTCGACCCACGCCAAGATCATGACCTTACAAAAGGAATACAACAACGCTCACTTTGCCGTCATCGGTCGGGCCGGTGAGAACTGGCAAAACAACTATATGGGTGCCGTGGCGCTGTCGACGGAGAACCAGCTCAAATCGCAAGAAGATAAGTTCCGTTTCGCAGGCCGTGGCGGCATGGGCAGCCTGATGGGTTACAAGAACATCCTCGCCCTGGTTGCCCAGAGCAGTGACAAGGTCGGCAATGTCAGCGAAGCGGTGAAGAAAGTCAACCTCAATGTCATCAAGGGAGGCGGTTCCGCCCGCATCCAACCCCTGAGCCGCGGCGGTGGTGGCGGAACCTGGGCAGCTTATGATGTGCTACAGACGTTCCATGCTGTGCCGGTGAATAACTTTCGGCCGCAAGGTAATGACATCCCGGAAAAGCTCTTTCGGGAGAATGTAGAGAGGGAGTACGACATCAAGTCGGAGTCCTGCTACCGTTGCGGCATCACCTGCCACAACAATATCTCGGCGAAGAACGCCGATGGCAGCAAGGGGGAGTTCCTGGCCAAATTCGACTATGAACCGCTCAACCTGCTCAGCACCAATATCGGCATTCATGATGCCGGACAAGCTGCCCGTTTGATCCAGTTGGGAGACAACTACGGCATGGACGCCATCTCCCTTGGCGTCACCATCGCCTACGCCCTGTCTTACAACCAAAGGCACCCGCAAACACCAATTCTCAACGGTGCGACCTTTGGTGATTATGAAAAAATTCATGAGTTGGTCATCCAGGCTGGCGAGGGACAACTTCCAGAAATAGGTAAAGGCTCAATGCGTCTCTCGGCGAGTCTCGGTGAAACCAGTTATGCCTACCACGTCAAGGGTCTGGAGATCGCCGCCTACCAGCCAGAGACCAACCCCGGTTACGCCTGGGCTATTGCCGGCGGGCACATGTCGATGGGGACCTACGGATTACTGACCCGTGAAGGGAAGTCGGACCTTGATTCATGGGTGCGGGGAATTACCGAAGACAAGTTGCACATCGTCGGCTTCGATATGATCGGGCTGTGTAAATTCTTCGACATCACCAAGGGCATTGGTACCCAGATGGTGGTCGATTGCCTGCAGAGTGAATTTAATCTGCAGGTCAGTACCGAGGATCTCCGTGCCGCAGTGGAGCGAGCCTTTTTACGCGGTCTGGCCCTGGAATTACGTCAGGGTTACACCAAGGCTGAGTTCTGCCTGCCTGCCGAGGTCGCCGAGAGTCCGAATCATAACATCAGGCTGCCGGATATCAGCAGCGCCGATTTTTTCGCAAAACTGGCAAAGCGGGTCTGGGCGATCTTTGATGCAAAGCTTGAAGGGTTGCCGGACAATCAGTGAAGCTATTTCTTCCAATCATTACTTCACCGCATCAACCTTCGCGGTTTCCGGCAACATCAGTAATGAACCTACGAAAAAGCAGGCTGCGCCGATGAGGGTGAAGACAACCGAAGTGGTTGCCGCATCGAATACTGGAGTACTCGGTGGTACGAAGGCAAATACAGCAGAGACCATGAAGGCCACACATCCCAGGAAATTAATAAACGTCACCCACCACGACAAGCTGCCAGGTTGCCACGACCAATGCGCGTGACACGTTTCGATGAAAGCCAGGTATCCAGAGGTCAAAAACAGGATTGAGCCCAAAAAGTCGGGTATCCAGATCTGCAGATCCTGTTGCAGCCAGTCCAGCCCGGGCAACATAGCGTCGAAGGTGTTGATGTTGAATAAAAGTGTCCCCACAAACTGAAGGGCGCAGCTCAACCAACCAATCTCGTGCGGTCGCCAACCAAAAATTAACGTGCGGTGAGGATTTGATTTGCCCTGTGCCACGAACGCCCCCGCATTGGCCGCCTGAAACAGCTGAAGATACGCAGCGACTGTGAACGGTATCGAGCCTGCAAAAAAGATTGTATTTGCCCCGAATGACCACTTACTGGTGGCCGGTGCAAGAACGGCGATACTCCCCAGCATGAAGAACAATGCCCCAAGCGCAAAGACGCTACCGATCCACCAGTTCAGTTGCTCCGGCATCCACAGGCAGCGCCGCAACCCAACTTCCGCTGCAACCTCGCACAGATCTTTGCGATGATGACGGGAGCGCAGAATGATACGCGCACCATCAGGCCACACCAACAGGTGTCGAGAAATAAAGGGCCAAGGCCCTGTCGACTCAACACGCACTGGCGAGTTGTGCTCTTTGTCAGCTTGGTTCTCAGCCTCACACTTCGTTGGCATCGACTCTTGAGTTTCCATTAATGATGAAAACCGGATGCTTCCTCACTGGTCAGCAACTTCTGCAGCGGATGCTTTGCAAGGTAAGCGAGTGCTGCCTCCATATCTTTAAGCAACAGAACAGCAAGGTCACGACTCACTCCGTGACGTACCAGAATCCGCTGTATCGCCTGATCCTGACAATTGGCGGGTAACGAATAGGCAGGGACCTGCCAGCCACGAGTGCGTAAACGATCGGCAAAATCAAAGAGACTGAAACCATCATCAACTTCATCTTTCATTTTCCAACATAATGCCGGGATGCCATTATTTTTTTGGCCGTTGAAGATGATTTCGAACGGACCCAGCTTCTCAATTTCAGCAGCCAGGAATTGTGCCGTCTCATAACAGGCACCGTGAATCTTGGTGTAACCTTCCCGGCCGAGCCGAAGAAAATTATAATACTGGCAGACCACCTGCCCACCTGGTCGGGAAAAATTCAGCGCAATGTCGCACATGTTGCCACCGAGATAGTTCACCCAGAAAACCAGGTCCTCGGGAAGGTCTTGCGGTTCACGCCAGAGAGCCCAGCCCACACCCAGTGGAGAAAGTCCAAACTTATGTCCGGACGAGTTGATCGACTTGACCCGCTGCAGACGAAAATCCCATTCCAGTTCTGGCGCACAGAACGGTGCCAGAAAACCACCGCTGGCTCCATCGACGTGGATGGGGATATCTATGCCGGTTTCTTCCTGGAATTTATCCAGTGCATCAGAAACGGCCTTGACGGGTTCAAACTGGCCGGTGAAGGTCACGCCCAAGGTCGGCACTACCCCAATGGTGTTCTCATCACAGCGCTTCAAAACCTCTTCTGGTGTCATCAACAGGCGACCATTCTCCATCGGAATCTCGCGATGTTCGACATCCCAATAGCGGGTGAACTTATGCCAACAGACTTGTACCGGTCCGGAGATCATATTTGGCTTATCAATTGGCTTGCCTTCGGCTTTACGCTTTGCTTCCCACCGCCGTTTCATCGCCATACCGCCAAGCATAGCCGCTTCGCTGGAACCTGTGGTCGAGGTACCAACGGCATGCTCGCCAGTCGCGGGCGAATTCCAGAGGTCGGCGAGCATGCGAATACAACGGGCTTCAATCTCGGCGGTCTGTGGATACTCATCCTTATCGACCATATTCTTGTCAATGCACTCATCCATCAACTTGTGGACTTCGGGTTCTTCCCACGTCTGACAAAACGTCGCCAGGTTCTGACGCGAATTACCGTCCAGCATCAGTTCGTCGTGGATTGCCGTATAAATGGCCCGCGGGTTATCTTCAGATGAGGGGAAGTTGTTTTTCGGGAGTCCTGAGCTGGATTCCGCACGGCCGTAGATTTCGTCATTAATGTTCGCTTTCATTTTCTTATCGTCTGTAGACATATTATTTCACCCTGAATTATCTTTAATGGTGGATGTTGCATTGTCCGGTACCAGGCCTGAACAGAATTCTACAACACAGGCCCAAACATGGCGATGGCGTTATTACGGAGTCGACGCTGCCAGCTCCAACTCTCTACCATATCGATTGTCACAGGACTGGAACTGGCAAGATAACTTTCCTGCCGCTGACGCATATCGTTTGTCAGTGCCTGATCGTAGAATAAAATGTTGTTCTCGTAGTTGAGCTCAAAACTACGCCGATCCATATTTGCCGAACCGATCAGGGTGACCTCACCGTCAATGGTCAGGGACTTGGTATGCAGCAACCCACCCTCGTATTCGAAGATGCGAACCCCGGCAACGAGCAGATCAGCGTAATAGCTATGACTTGCCGCACCAACGATCCAGGAGTCGTTCTTTGCTGGGAAAATGATGATCGTATCGACGCCGCGACGGGCACTCGAGCAAAGAGCTGCCTGCATCGATTCATCAGGAACGTAGTAAGGAGTCGTGATAACCAGTTCGTTACGGGCGGCGTATATCAAGGTCTCAAACATCTCGGGCATGGCGGAGTAACGGACGGTCGGCCCGGTTCCGATCACCTGTGCCGTTAGTCCGGGATGAGTCGACGAAATGGGCTCGCTAAGCAGAGCACTGATATCTTCGTCCGTTTCGGCCATCCAGTCGCTGGCAAACAGGTATTGGTTCTGACGGGTGATCGGTCCTTCAAAACGTATCATCGCATCCACCCATGGGGCGAACTTGGCCTTGACGTGAAACTCCGGATCGGCGCAATTTTGGCTACCGCAATAGGTGATATGGTTGTCGATGACAACGATCTTACGATGATTGCGCAGATCGATACGACCTTTTAGAAGACGCAACAGCGGGTTGCCGATCGGCAGGGCTATGGCAAGAAGAACGCCTGCTTCGTGCATCGCCTGCCAGTGCTTTGAATTGACCATGCTATGCGAACCCAGACAGTCCGCCATGGCCCGGCAGACCACACCACGTGCAGCAGCTCGTTTGAGCGCCTCAACCACCTTGCAGCCATTGTTATCCTGCAACCAGACGTAGAACAGCAGGTGGACGTGCTCTTTAGCAGAATCGATGTCGGCCACAATGGAGTCAATCGTCGTGTTTGAATCTGGCAGCAAGCGTGCCCGATTGCCACCAACAGGGTCGAAACCATTAATAGTCTTCCCCGCTTGAAACAGATGCAGATAACGTTGCGACATTTCGCCCTGCAACGGCATCATGTCTGCGACCGCAGCGTCAGCCCAAGCCGGCAGCCGGGCAATACTCTCACGCAGACGCTCCACACGACGGCGACCAATGCATGTTTCGCCAAAGAGCAGATAGGCCAGGATGCCCAGCAACGGCACGGCGATAATTACCACAACCCAGGCGATCCGTGAAGCCGGCTCTCGGTGGGGTCGCAACAACACCCGCACGACAAACGCAATTTGCAGGGCAATGTCAAGGGCGAGAAAAACCGCCCTGATTAATGATTCGTGACTCATAAATTAACAGCTCTCATTACTTTTAAGCATGGTAACTTGGGCAACAGGCTGCTAGTGTCCCGTGCGGCTAATCCTATCCTTTAATTATGGCCCTTTTGCCCGCTGTCTGCGTTGCGCCTCTTTGGCTTAACGCACGCTAGGCCTTCATCAACACGCCTTGACAGCAACCAAAATGTCTCAGAATTATACGTCACGATTAACCGCACGGGACACTAGGGCTACCGCTTGATAAACGGGCTGGGGTTGCAAAGGTCTTCGGCTTGATTGGCAGAGGTGTTACAGTTATGGCACAGATAACCAGAATCATCAGTACGTGCTGCCACTTCCTCACTCAGGCCCTTCTTTTTCAACTGGCAGATATGCAGTTGGTGCTCTGCAGAGTTTTTACAGTTTTTCGCTGTTTCAGACATACGTCCTCCAATTAAATGTGTTGCGGCGTTCCGGCAAGTATAGCAACTCTCTGCCTGCTGCGACAGCCAGGAGAAAAAATTATTTAGAGGCTCCATCTCACTCGTAAAGAGGTCACTCACAAATCTTGATTTTTACACACAACTGCAACTATAGTGATTTTCACTTTTGAGGTTCCTGTGCTTTTTATTTACTTCAAACTCACGGATTCGTAATCTTTGCACGAACTCAGCCTGACACAAAGTATTGTTGAACTTGCGATAGAACACGCCAAACGGGAAAAGGCTGTGGTAATTCGCAGTATTACCGTGGAAATTGGAGCCTTATCCGGAGTGGTTGCCGATGCCATGGAGTTCGCCTTTGATGTCTGCAGCAAGGGAACCATGGCAGACGGTGCTCGTTTTGAAATTCGTCACATCCCCGGTCGGGGTCGTTGCCTGGAATGTCATGAGGAGTCCGAGTTGGAAACGCTGACACATATCTGCCCGCTCTGCGGCAACCTGGCACTGGAAACCATACAGGGTCAGGAAATGAAATTTACTGAAATGGAGGTTGACTGAGATGTGCATTGACTGCGGCTGTGACAGCGATCACGAGCACGACGAGAAAAACTCTCGCACGATTCGGATTGAAGAAGACCTGCTCGCCAAGAACAATCGGCTGGCAAACAACAACCGGACGCGTTTTTCCGCCGATCAGCTTCTGGTTCTGAACCTCGTCAGCTCACCCGGCTCTGGGAAAACCTCGATTCTTGAGCGTACGTTGACCGACCTTAAAGGTCAAATTGACTTTGCCGTACTTGAGGGTGACCAACAGACCACCAATGATGCTGACCGTATTGCCGCCACCGGCGTAGCGGTCAAACAGATCAACACCGGAGCCGGCTGTCATCTCGATGCCCACATGATAGGTCATGGCGTTGCGGGTTTTGATCTGGCCGCCACTGACATTCTTATGATCGAGAATGTCGGCAACCTGGTCTGCCCCGCCTCTTTTGATCTCGGCGAAGACCACAAAGTAGTGGTCCTTTCGGTGACTGAAGGCGAAGACAAGCCACTCAAATATCCACAGATGTTCCAGGCTGCCGACCTGATGCTGATCAACAAGATTGATCTGCTTCCCTACTTGCGTTTTGACCTGGAAGAGTGCAAGACTTTTGCCCGCCAGGTTAATCCGGAGATTGAGATCATCGAGTTGTCCTGTCACAGCGGTGAGGGCATGACTGCCTGGTATGCCTGGTTGACTGCGGGTGTTGCCCGTAAACAGAGAGACGAGGAACGCGGAAAGCAAATAGGATATTCCCCCGCCACGCGCTACGAAGAACGGGCGACGAAGGAGTAAGTGAATGTGTTTAGGTGTACCAATGCAGGTCAAGACCATCGAAAACGAGATGGCCGTCTGTGAAATCGACGGTGTACAACGTGAAGCCAGCCTGATGATGATCGATAATGTGCGGGTTGGCGACTATGTGTTGATTCATGCCGGCTTTGCGATCGAGAAAATCGATGCAGAGGAAGCGCAGTTGACCCTGAAGGCTCTGCGCGAGGCACTTGATATGGGCTTGGTCCCCGAGTGAAATACCAAGCCGAATTCCGCGACCCACAACTGGCTGAAGGCCTGCTGAAGGCAATTGCAGCCACCAGCTGTGACTACCCGAAAAACATAACCCTGATGGAAGTCTGCGGCACTCACACCACGGCGATCTACCAGCATGGTATCCGCGCCCTCTTACCGGAAAAAATCCGTCTGATTTCCGGGCCTGGCTGCCCAGTCTGTGTCACCCCGGTTACTTATGTGGATCATGCTGTCGCCCTGGCACAACGCCCGGAGACGATCATCGCCACCTTCGGCGACATGGTGCGTGTGCCGGGATCTTCGTCCAGCCTGCTGCATGAACAAGCCAGGGGAGCGACGATCAAGATTGTCTATTCGCCACTCGATGCGGTGACCATTGCAGAGAAAAATCCGGACACCGATGTGGTCTTCCTCGGCGTTGGCTTTGAAACCACGACACCGACAATTGCTGGCGCGATACTGACTGCTGCCCGAAAAAACCTCGATAACTTCTACGTCCTCTGCTCACACAAAACCATGCCTGGCCCCATGGCCGCCCTCGCCGGAGACCCGGAACTGCAGGTCGACGGCTATCTCTGCCCGGCGCATGTCTCTGCCATCATCGGTGCCAATGCCTATCAACCCCTGGTGGATGCTTACCGGGTCCCCTGCGTGGTCACCGGCTTTGAGCCGCTTGATGTGCTGCAGGGGGTGTTGATGCTGGCTCGACAAGTAATTAACGGCGAAGCACGGGTAGAAAACCAATATAACCGCGTCGTCAAAGCAGCTGGAAACCGCAAAGCTCAAAAGCTTCTCAAACAGGTTTTCGAACCCTGCGATGCCGACTGGCGAGGCATCGGCAATATTCCGGACAGCGGCCTGCGATTGCGCTCGGACTATGTGCGCTTCGATGCAGCACAACAGCTCCCGGTTGACATAGAGCCTGCGGTCGAGCACCAGGGTTGTCTCTGCGGAGAAATCCTCAAAGGAAAAGTCCGCCCGAACGACTGCCTATTGTTCCGCACGACCTGCACCCCCGAGGACCCGGTCGGTGCCTGCATGGTGTCGAGTGAAGGGACCTGTGCGGCTGAATATAAGTATGGGACTTAAAAACTAGTGATCAGTTACTGGTTACTTATTACTGGAGTTTGATTTGAAATCTGACGTAATCCTGCTCGGCCATGGCAGCGGCGGCAAACTCAGCCACCAACTGCTTGATGAGCTGATCGTACCGATCCTTTCGGGGGTCGACCAACGCGATCAGAACGATGCGGCTGTGCTTGCAGCACAGCAGGGTCGGCTGGCGTTCACAACCGACTCTTACGTGGTCGATCCGATCTTTTTTCCTGGTGGCAATATTGGCGATCTGGCAATCCACGGCACAGTCAATGACCTAGCCATGGCTGGAGCCACACCTTTAGCAATCAGCGTTGGTTTAATTCTCGAAGAAGGCCTGGCGATCAGTGAACTTAGAGAGATTCTTGAGAGTATGCGTGCTGCTGCCGGAGAAGCCAACGTGGCAATTGTAACCGGTGACACCAAGGTCGTGCCACGCGGCAAAGCCGACAAGATTTTTATCAACACCTCCGGCATCGGTGTGATTGAACACGACCTGGAGATCTCTGGAAGCAATGCGCAGGCGGGAGATAAAATCCTGATCAACGGCACCATCGGTGATCACGGCATGGCGGTTCTTTCCTGTCGGGAAGGGCTCGAACTGGAGAGTGCTCTCGTTACCGACAGTGCGCCGTTGAATAGCATGGTGAATAAACTTATCGAAGAGCTTGGCGAGCAGTTACACACCCTACGAGATCCGACTCGCGGGGGCGTCGCCACCACGCTCAAGGAGATTGCCCTGCAATCTCAAATCGAAATCACCTTGAGTGAAACAGCCTTGCCAGTCAACCCCTCCGTGGGTGGTGCCTGTGCCATCCTCGGGATGGATCCGCTTTTTGTGGCCAATGAAGGCAAACTGCTCGCCTTCGTCGCCGCTGAAGTTGCCGACCAGGCGCTGGCCATCCTGCAACGCCATCCTCATGGCAAACAAGCCGCTATCATTGGCGAAGTCACAGCAACCAATCCCGGTAAAGTCCGGCTAAAAACAACCATCGGCGGTTTACGTGCCATCGAAATGCTTGCTGGTGAGCAACTGCCACGGATCTGCTGAAAAAACGAAAAGGCGTCATTCATAATCAGGGCTAGTTAACGGCACATATAGCTAATAATCTCATCGATAAACTCCCCACAGAACCGTTGCAGCTTGTGCTTGCCGACGCCACTGATCGCCAGCATTGCCTCTTCATCTGTGGGCATTTTCGCCGCCATCTCGGCCAGAGTGGCATCACCGAAAATTACGTACGGCGGGACGCCCTCTGCATCAGCCAGCTGTTTGCGGCGTATCCGTAAAGCATCAAAGAGATCGTCGTCGTAATCAAAGTCAGCGACCTGCGGGCGACCTTTCTTCTGCAGGGTTTTAACCCGGATGCGCGGTTTGGCCAACACCAGCGTCTCTTCGCCGCGCAGTAGCGGTCGGGCAGATGCAGTCAATTTCAACACCGAATAATTGGCCACATCCTGCACCAGATAACCATGATGAATCAGTTGCCTGAGGAGACTGCTCCAGGCATCGGCGACTTTCTCGGCACCAATGCCATATGTGGACAGCTTGTCGTGTCGAAGGTCGAAAATCCGCTGTGTTTGTGCACCGCGCAGCACTTCGACCACATGACCGACACCGAAGCGTTGACCGACGCGAAAGACACAGGAGAGCGCTTTCTGCGCATCAACCGTGGCATCGTAAGTTTCTGGTGGATTGAGGCAGATATCACAGTTGCCGCAATCTTTCTCTAAACGCTCACCAAAATAGCCGAGCAAAACCCGTCGCCGGCAGGTCTGTGCCTCACCGAAACCGACCATCGCCTGCAGCTTGTGTAATTCAATGCGCTTCTGCTCCGGATTGCCACCCTTCTCGATCAACCCACGGCTGATAGCGATATCGCCGTAACCGAAAAGCAACAGGACCTCGGCCGGTAGACCGTCACGCCCAGATCGTCCTGTTTCCTGGTAGTAGCTTTCGATGTTTTTCGGCAGATCATAATGCACCACGAAGCGCACATTCGGTTTGTCAATGCCCATGCCGAAAGCAACCGTCGCCACAACAATCTGGATATCATCACGCAAAAACATCTCCTGAACCTGCTTGCGTTCATTGCTGCCCAACCCGGCATGATAGGCCCGGGCCTTGAGCCCGGCTGCCGCCAGACGATCAGCCACTTCCTCGACGCGCTTGCGCGAGAGAGCATAAATGATCCCCGCTTCCTGCTGATGATCTTCAAGAAAGGCCATCAGCTGAGCAAACGGCTTCTGTTTTTCGACCACGGTGTAACGAATATTCGGCCGGTCGAAACCGGTGATAAAACAGTGAGCCTGCTGTAAACCAAGACGTTTCAGCACATCCTGCCGGGTCTGCGGATCAGCGGTAGCGGTCAATCCAATCATCGGCACATCGGGAAAAAGGCTGCGCAACCGGCCAAGCTGAACATATTCGGGGCGGAAATCATGCCCCCACTGGGAAACGCAATGGGCTTCGTCAATGGCGAACAGAGCGATTGGCAAGGTCTTCAGACGCTCAAGAAAACCACTGCTGAGGAGACGTTCCGGAGCGACATAAAGCAGGTCCAGCTCACCGGCATGTAAGCGGGCCAGCACCTGGCGAGTTTCCACGACCTTGAGAGACGAATTGTAAGAAGCCGCACGCACGCCGTTAGCAAGCAGGGCATCAACCTGGTCTTTCATCAGTGAAATCAGCGGCGAGATCACAATAGCCACGCCATCACGAATCAGGGCCGGGATCTGAAAGCAGAGGGACTTGCCGCCACCGGTCGGCATCAGCACAAAGGCATCCTGACCGGCGATCAGAGCATCGATGATCGGTTCTTGAGATGGTCGATATTCCGAGTAACCAAAAACTTCATGGAGAATTTGGCGTGCTTCAATTGATTGTGTCATGGGTGAAATAGCCTTCGAAAGGGGGCGTCTAAACGCCGATCACATAACATTGCATATCAGGCAGATATTCTCTGCCCGCGAATATATCGCTTTAAATTTTTCTCGCTACACGCTACGTGCCTCGGGATTCTTGCCTCAAAGCCAGATCAAGCAGCACTAAAGCCGCCATCGATTCAACAATCGGCACGGCACGCGGCACGACACAAGGATCGTGACGCCCCTTGGCTTCAAAGACTACTGGCTTGCCGTCAAAATCAACGGTCTGCTGACTCTGACCGATTGTCGCCACCGGTTTGAAAGCCACCCGGAACAAAATTGGTTCACCGCTGGAGATACCGCCCAAAACGCCCCCGGCATTATTGGTCACCGTACCGAGTCTTGTGCCTTTCTGTACGAAGGGATCATTGTGCTGTGAACCACGTAGTTTCGTTCCGGCAAAGCCCGAACCAATTTCAAAACCCTTGGTTGCTGGCAGCGTCAACATGGCCTGGGCGAGCATGGCATCAAGCTTGTCGAAAACCGGCTCCCCCCACCCGGCCGGAAGATTGCGACAAACACAGGAAACTGTGCCACCGATTGAATCCTTGGCCTCCAGTACTTCGCGCACCAGTCTTTCCATGCGTTCTGCCGATGACTTATCCGGACAACGTGACAGGTTTGCGTCGACCCGCGCCCGGTCAATCGTATCAGGATCAACATCAGACGCCTGTTCAGAACCGACGGAACTAACCCAGGCAACGATCTCTACTCCCCATTTTTCGCGCAGGATCTTTTCAGCGATAGCCCCGGCGGCCACCCGACCAATGGTTTCACGAGCGCTGGAACGTCCGCCGCCGCTACTGGCGCGAATCCCGTATTTGGCCTGGTAGGTAAAATCCGCGTGGGAGGGACGCGGTACATTATTCATTTCGCCATAGTCATCAGGACGCTGGTCTTTGTTATGCACCAGCAGGCCGATCGGTGTACCGAGCGTCAGACCATTTTCCACGCCGGAGAGAATTGTAACCTGGTCAGCTTCCTCACGTGGCGTGGTCAGATCGCTCTGTCCCGGTCGACGCCGGTCGAGCTGTCCCTGAATATCGGCTTCGGAGAGCTGCAATCCAGCGGGGCAGCCATCAACCACAGCGCCGACGCCAACGCCGTGAGATTCACCAAAAGTGCTTACGCGAAACAAGCTACCGAGCGAACTGGACATTTTTATACTCCTGAAAGAATTTCTACATCATTGACATTATAAACGATTCGGCGTTTCAGGGAAGTCGGGAAAAGAAAAAACTATCCAGGAGGCTGTCGGACTATCCATGACCCGGCTGCAAATCCGGCTGTTTGGCCCATATTTCAGCTCCTTTTCGACCAATAGCTATGGCTATTAACCTCAAACGAGCTAAAATCTGGTCTCAAACTTCCGAATTTTCGCTACGGCCCGTATAGTCCGACAGCCTCTCCTAGCATTAAATACAACAGTAATCAATTCAGTGACTAAAGTTTAAACATCCCATTTTATAATTCTAAAACCATAACCAAATCAATTGACAACCACAAAACTCTATGGTTCTCTTTGCTCAATCAATCAAACAGAACGGTCTGTTTTCTAAGATCCTAACCACATAAGGAGGAAGATCATGAAAAACCTGGCATTGATTCTAATGGCCCTTTTCCTCACTGTAACTCTCTCGGCCTGTGCAACCTCTGGCCCTGCCAGCGACGCGAAAGTCAAATGCCCTGCATGTGGTCACGAGTTTAATTATATGCCCACACCTGAGTTATAATGACAAAACAGACAACTCAGAAGTGGGGCAACAAGTAAATCATGGGACGAAGAGCGACAATCAAAGACCAGAACACATCCGAGGAAGCTTCGATTCTCTTTAACGAAATTAAACAGGCCTTCGGTAAGGTTCCCAATCTCTTTCGAACCTACGATTCCCCCCTTATTGCAGGCCAACTGGCAAAAAGTCAAACAGGTGACGATGGAGGGGTCTCTGTCGTGCAAAGCCAAGGAAGCGATTGCTGTCCTGAGCTCCAAGGATAACGGCTGCAAACCCATCTGTTTGGCCCATGTTTTAGCTCCTTTTCGACCTATAGACACCGCTATGAGCTCTCAAACGAGCCAAAACCTGTTCTCAAACTTCTAGGTTTTCGCTTCGACCCTTATTGTCGAACAGGCTCCAGGTTTGATGGTTTTCTTTGGTCATACCCCCAAAGTTCTTTGGTCACGCCCCCAGAGTACTCCGGAGCTTTAATCTTCTTGAATTATAGTGATAAAAACGCTATACGTTCCTGTCTGATTGACAGTATGACAAGAATGTTTCCAGAGCAGTGAAGCTTCACCACATTGATGGTTTGCTGAAATTGCAGAGAGAGAGATTAGATCCATGCAGAGCATAAAAGATCAGATGATTCAGATTCGCTGGCACGGTCGCGGTGGCCAGGGGGCCATTACCGCTGCAAAGGTGGTCGCTGAAGCTGCCTTCAGATCCGGCTATGGCGGAGCCGTTATGGCGCCGACTTTCGGTACCGAACGCCGTGGCGCGCCGGTGACGACCTCCTTAAAGATCGCCCACAACAAGATATATGACCTCTCCCCGATTACAACTCCGGATATCGTGGTGGTCCTTGATTACATGATCCTCTATGAAGTGGATGTAACTGCGGGGCTTAAACCAGGCGGCTGGATCATCCTGAACTCACCACTTACGGTGGAGAAGCATTTGTTCCCCGGCTATCGCACGGCGGTTGCCAACGCGACCCGCCTGGGAGTTGAAGCCGGGCTGAACAAGGGGATCGTCAACACTGGTATTATCGGTGCCTTTGGACGAGCCAGCGGTCTGATCGACATAGATATTCTTACCGAAGCGATTGCTGCCGAATTTGCCGGCCGCAAACCGGAGGAAAATGCCCTGGCGGCACGCCTGGTTTATGACGCAACGCTGATGCGCGACAGCACCACAGGAGAATCGACTGATGCCTGATCCAAGATTTAAAATTCTGACCTCTGCCAGCACTTCCGGCCCCGGTGACGCTGGTCGTACCGGGTCCTGGCGGGTTGAGCGACCGGTCATTGACATGGACCGCTGCATCCCGGCCAAAACCGGCAAGCATGCTTGCCACCTCTGCTGGCTCTACTGCCCCGACAATGTTGTCAGCAAAGATCTCGAACCAACGATAGATCTGGAGTATTGCAAAGGTTGCGGGATCTGTGCTCAGGAGTGCCCGGCACAGGCAATCGAGATGATCCCGGACGCAGACTTTATAAAAGGAGCAGACCGTGAGTGATGCCATCATCGAATCCGGCAATGTTGCTGCCGCCATGGCTGTGCAGTTGGCTCGCGCAGAGGTCATTGCTGCCTACCCGATCACACCACAGACACCTGTCACTGAAAAACTTTCTGAGCTGATTACATCCGGCGAAATGGATGCGGAATACGTTGCTGTGGAGAGTGAACATAGTGCTATGGCCGTCTGCATCGGTGCTGCAAGTGCCGGTGTCCGACCCTTCACAGCAACCTCCTCCAACGGCCTTCTGTACATGAGCGAGCAGCTGCACTGGGCTGCCGGGGCAAGGCTGCCAATTGTCATGTGCGTCGTCAACCGCGGCATTGGTGCCCCTTGGTCGGTGTGGAACGATCATCAGGACGCCATCAGCCAACGCGATGCAGGATGGATCCAGATTTTTGCCAAGGATCATCAAGAAATCGTTGATTCAACGTTAAAGGCTTTTCGGCTTGCTGAACTGACTCACATCCCGGTCATGGTCAATTATGACGGCTATTATCTTTCCCACACCTATATGCCCTTTGAAACACCGGAGCCTGAGCAGGTTGATGCTTTCCTGCCCACCTTCGAATACAAGCATGCGCTGAATCCAGAACGACCGGAAAGCCTGAATACGGTTACTCTTCCAGACGCCCGTCGTGATGTAAAGAGCATCCAGCGGGGTGGTTATATGGACCTTCGCCACAACCTGCACGAGGAGATGAGACTGGCAATTAAAGTTTGGCAGGAAATCGACCAGGAGTTCCAAAAGGTATGCGGTCGTGGTGGCGCTCCGATCATTGATCCCTATAGGTGTGATGATGCCGATTTTGTGGTTGTCGCCATGGGCTCTCTTGCCAACCAGTTCCGTGATGTGGTAGATCGCCTGCGCGATGACGGGTTGAAAGTCGGAGTGCTGGCATTGCAAATCTACCGGCCATTCCCGAACAGCATAATCGCCGAGGCGCTGCAATCGGCCAAGCACGTCATGGTCTACGAGAAGGGCTTGAGTTATGGCTATCAAGGGGCTCTTTACGGAGACATTAAATCTGCTCTCTACCCTTACCCGTCCAGACCCTGCCTGCACAACTTCATTGTCGGCCTGGGTGGCCGTGGAATCCCGACCGAGTCCCTTTTCCAAACGGTGAAAACAGCCTGTGTGCAGGACGAACAAATGTCGCCGGCACAGGCTGATGAACCCCGGTGGATTGGATTACAATTATGAGGATTGGACTACAATTATGAATATGACTGCTAAGACATCTGTACTCAACCTGACCCAGGAAGAGTTTATCTATCCAGGCAATCGCGCTTGCTCCGGTTGCGGACTCAGCATCCTTTATCGTATTGGCCTCAAAGCCTTGGGTCGTGACTGCATTTTTGTGGTTCCGCCAAGCTGCCTGACGGTCATGCAAGGGCTTTTCCCGATCGCCGCAACCCAGATGCCTGTGCTGAATTGCACCTTTGCCTCCACTGCCGCAATCGCCACCGGTGTCAGGGCTGCCATGAAAAGACTAGGTCGCGATACCCAGGTTGTGGCCTGGGCAGGCGACGGCGGCACCTCCGACATCGGCATCCAGGCTCTCTCCGGAGCCCTTGAGAGGGTCGAAGATATTATCTATATTTGCTATGACAACGAAGCTTATATGAATACCGGTGTGCAACGATCCGGAACAACACCGCAAGGGACTCTCACCACGACGACACCACTTTCAGGAAAAGCAGAGGCAAGCAAGAACATTCCCGCCATAATCGCAGCACATAATCCAGCCTACCTGGCAACATGTTCCGCCAGCTACCCTCTCGATTTTCATGATAAGCTGCTCAAAGCCAAAGAGATCAAAGGACTGAAGTATCTTCACATTCAGACCCCTTGCCCTCCCGGTTGGGGTTGTGAAGAGCGCATGACTGTTGAAATCGGCAGAACTGCGGTTGAGACCGGCCTGTTCGATCTCTATGAAATAGAAGACGGCCAAATGAAGCTGTCAGGACCATCGCAGAAATTGCTTGGCAAAACCAGTTTACGCCCGGTACGCGAGTACCTGGAAATGCAAGTCCGTTTCAAGGCCTTAAGCGATGAACAGATTAATGTCATGCAGGCAGAGATTGATCAAAAGTGGGCAGGTTACCGGGACACATTTTAAAAACACCTGGCATCAAAGCATTCTTCCCCTTGCCTGGTTACATCCCAATAAGCGTCCCGGTAATCAGCCGTTTCAACCCATGCGTAATTTTAGAAAACACTCCAGGTCGAGACATTTCATGTACTCGTTGTGTTCTCTCTCAAAAGCAATCGTGGATTGCGGCTTGGGACCATAATCGTGGCCCGGGAAGACTTTCGTTTCGGGCGGGAAGGCGGCCAGGCGCAACAGGCTATGGTAGAGGGCGGCGGGATCGCTGCCGTGGAAGTCAGCCCGGCCGCAGCGTGTCACAAAGAGGGTGTCTCCGGTAATCAACGCTCCTGGTGGGTTAATAACCAGAGAACCGGGCGTATGGCCCGGCGTATGCAGGATATCAACCGTAATCGCACCAATCTGTAACTGACTCCCCTCACTCAGAGCGATATCCACCTTTGACACATCAAGCAGATTGGCAGCAAGCTTCGCACCTGTCGCTTTGAGAACCTCGGCATTACCGGCGATATGGTCAGGATGACCATGCGTGTTAACCAGCACTTGCAGAGACAAGTCGCGGCTGCGGATGACACTCAACAGACTCTCCGGCGACACACCAGGATCGACGCCAAGCGCCTTGCCGGTTTGCGGACAGATCACCAGATAGGAAAAATTATCCGTACCGGTAATCGGCACCTGTACAATTTCAGGAATCATTTAAACCACTCATCAGCAGTGTATGGTTCGTTGCCGACCTTGCAGATTTCACCATCAACAACCTTGAAAAGATCTCCGGTTTTCTTGACATGCCATTCGTCCCCCTCTTCGGGAGGCAGAGGAAATTCACGGCTGCCGAGGTAAACATCTTCATTATCAAGCATGCCCCACCAATCCAGAGAACCGGTTTGCCAGAGGCGAGTTTTTAAATTGAACGCCATATATTTTCTCCTTGATTCAGTAAAGTCTGGGGATTAATCATTCAGTGGATCCTCTCCCGTCTGCCACGACGGCAATACCCGGTCACTCAACTGAAAATCCGGGCCATCGTGCTCAGTATATATAATGTAGACGTGCTCTTTCGGCAAGCCCCATCGTACCCCGAGTTCATTCATAATCGCCAACGCCAGCTTACGCTTCTGTTCGGCAGTGCGGCCCATGCGGATATCGGCGTTGAGAAACACAATCTGGCCATCATTGCCAGCACGACCAAAAACCAGATCATCAGGGTGGTAGCAGCGATAGGTGATGCCTATGTGATCGGTGCCGGTACTCATGATGGTTGCAAAATGATCCCGGATGGCATCGGCGAAGGCAGCTTTTTCTGCACGCTCTGGAGTAAAATTAAGTTCAAACTGTAGATGTGGCATAAACTCCTCCCTGACTCTTACGTCAGATAAGCATAGCAGGGTAGATCAGATCAGCAATGTAAGAAAGCGGGACGGTGTTGATATATTGACAATCAATCAAACTTCTCCTGCAAAACATCATCCTCAGCAAAAAGATACTGCCCGCGTTGTGCCGCCCGACTCACCCCGGAACTGGTAATTCCCAAGCGTTTGGCAACCGATGTTCCCATTAAACGATAACGGCGGGTCGCCAGATAACAGATCACGGCTTTAGCGCTGGCAATAGTTCTTGTTTTATTTGGAAATATCAGTTCATCCGCATCAATGTTGTAATGTTTGGCAACTAATGCAGTGATGTCATCAAAAGTTTTAGACCTTTCCGGCAATTGCGTCTGCTCCAGGATGCGTTCTACAAAGTGTCCCCCACCGAGAATACGGTCATCGTAAAGATCATGATCAGTTAAGCTATCGTCAAACGCCTGGCTTGCTTTGCGGCCACCTCTGGAGAGTTTGTCATTCTTTTGCTGTAGGCCATCGTTTAAAAACTGCAGATAGGCTTTTCTTGCCGTATTTTTGTGACGAGCAAACAGGACGAAAATGTCGTCTTCAGTGATGAGTTGCTCATTGCCCCTACCCATCATTTGCCGGTGACCGCACCAGCGATAGTCAGTCAGATCTTGTAGCTCTGGAACCAACCTGGCACGTACCGGATTGAGATGGATATAGCGAACAAGTTCCATCAGATAGGAATCACCGTCACAAACAATTGATTTGTAGCGGTTTTGAAAAAGGTAGCCGGATCGTTTGTGACGATGGTTGAAAGAGACGGCATAGCCGGTCAGCAGTTTACGCATAAAGCGAGAAAGGGGCTGTATCGTTGGCATCAATAAGAGGTGAACATGATTATCGAGCATCGCCCAGGCGTAGCAGATCGTTTGGGTTGCTTCCAGAACATAAGTCAGACGGTCGATGAAATCTTGTCGATCTTCGTCGTTGAGAAAGATCTTGCGACGTTCAATGCCTCTGACGATGACGTGCTGTAGGAGGCCGGGGATGTCTATGCGGGCTTGGCGTGGCATGCG
>JAMONP010000108.1 GCA_027065695.1 Desulfuromonadales bacterium
TAGAAGAGCTGGAAGAAATAGAAGAGCTGGAAGAAATAGAAGAGCTGGAAGAAATAGAAGAGCTGGAAGAAATAGAAGAACTGGAAGAACTTGAAGAGCCGGAAGAACTTGAAGAGCCGGAAGAACTTGAAGAGCCGGAAGAACTTGAAGAGCTGGAAGAACTTGAAGAGCCGGAAGAAATAGAAGCATCAGGCAGCGAACCCTCTTCTGATGGGATTGATTTTGCTGCGACTCTCAATGTTGAAGCGGAACTGGGAGAAGTAGAGTTCTATTTGCAACAAGGATTGTATGATGATGCCGAAAGAGTTGTTCAGACACTGATTGAATATCGTCCTGAACTGCCCGAACTACATGCGAAGCTAGCTGAGATCACTCCGGGACGGCAGGCTGCTGAAGTCGAATCAAAGGGGGCGGATTTCGTTGACCTCATGTCTGATATTCAGGATGATGATCTGCTGGCTGCAACTGATTTTCTTGACTCCATTGGTGACGATAACCAGGCAGGTGACGATTTTTCTCAGTCGCTGGCCACTGAACTAGATTCTTCTGATACTGAGTCGCATTACAATCTCGGTATTGCTTACAAGGAAATGGGCCTGCACGATGATGCTGTCGCTGAATTTGAGAAGGCAGGGAAAGATTCGCTTCGCAGACTCGATTGTATCACTCTGACAGGTCAGTGCTATGTGGAAGCGGGATATACTGACAAAGCGATGGAAACTTTTAAGCTTGGCCTGGCCCTAGAAGGACTTACTGATACAGGGAAGATGTCTCTTAACTTTGAAATTGGCATGCTCCACCAGCTAAACGGCCAGTTACTCGAAGCCCTTGAATCCTTCCAGCTTGTTGCAGAAAAAGATTCATTCTTTCGTGACGTTTCTGAACTGATTAAGAACTTACGTAGAGAGCTAGGCCTTGATGATGATTCTGATGATGATGGTCCACAGGGGGATCGCAACCGTGTCTCCTACGTTTGACCCTGTGATTGCAGGTATATTATGAGTTACCAGGGATATTACGAACTCGAACGGGAGCCCTTTTCAAATGCCCCGGATGCTCGTTTTTACTATAATAGTGAGCAGCACAGCCAGGCTCTGCTGCGTCTTATGTATGCCGTTGACTCCAACAAAGGACTCGCAGTTCTGGTTGGAGGTGTTGGCACCGGCAAAACGACCCTTGCCCGGCGCATGCTCGACAATCTCCCGGAAGACCGTTACGAATCGTCCTTGCTGGTGATGGTCCATTCAGGAATTACGCCGGAGTGGATTCTGACGCGGATCGCCATGCAGCTAGGTGTTAGGACGCCGGCCGGTGACCGTCTGAAGCTGCTGAAACAACTCTACACCAGGCTTCTGGAAATTGAAGCGGAGGGTCGCCGGGCTGTTGTCCTGATCGATGAAGCACAGATGCTGCAGAGTCGTGAACTAATGGAGGAGTTCCGTGGTTTGCTGAACCTGGAAGTTCCTGGTAAAAAGTTGTTGAATATAGTTTTTTTCGGTTTGCCGGAATTGGAAGATTCCCTGGCTCTGGATGAACCTCTGGCACAACGTGTTGCGGTCAAAGTTCAACTCAAGTCAATGACAGTAGGAACAACAACCTCCTATATCAAACATCGCCTTCATGTCGCCGGAGCGAAACGGCTGCTCTATGACAATGAGGTTATTCATTTGATTCATCGTTATGCCGGTGGTATCCCGCGTTTGATCAATACTATATGTGATAACTGTCTTTTTGAGGCCTATCTATGTCGGATGAAAAGGATTGATAGCCGAATTGCCCATAGTGTTGCCGGTGACCTTGGGCTTTTGCAGCAACCTGTTTCAGATCTTCCTCAGGGTAAGGTTGAAGACGAACTGACTGAAATTGAGAGTATGCTGGATCGGTTGGAGCGGAAGTAGAGCTGATTTTTTTAATGTGAACGGCCGGTTATGAGCAGCAAAATACAAATCCTTCCTGAAAGCCTCGCTAATCAGATTGCTGCTGGTGAAGTTGTCGAACGACCGGCATCAGTAGTTAAGGAGCTGGTTGAGAATTCTCTCGATGCCTCAGCTTCTGAAATTTTCGTAGAAATTGAAAAGGGTGGCAAGGCCCTGGTTCGGGTTACCGACAATGGTCATGGCATGAAGAAGGATGATGCTTTCCTCTGCCTGGAACGTCATGCTACCAGTAAGGTGAAAAGTGCTGAAGACCTCTTTGCTTTGCACACCATGGGCTTTCGTGGCGAAGCTTTGCCTGCCATTGCTTCAGTGTCTCGTCTGCGACTGATCACTCGTTCTGTGGAAGATGATTCTGGCTGGCAGATTTATGCCGAGGGCGGTACGATCCGCCAGGCCGATGCAGTCGGTGCTGCTCCCGGAACGGTTGTTGAGGTTCGTAACCTGTTTTTTAACACCCCGGGGCGCCGTAAGTTTCTACGCAAAGAAGACACTGAATTCGGCCATATTGCTGATGTTATCTCCCGTCTGGCTTTGTCACGCCCCGATATTCATTTTCGTCTATCTCACAATGGTCGTAATTATCTAGAAGCTTATCGGCACAATCGTCTTGAGGAGCGAGTGGCAGCACTACTTGGACGTTCCATTACTGGTGACCTGCTACCCATAGAAGCAGATTCAGGTAATGGTGAGATGCTGGTTGGCCTGTTAGGTGTTCCCGGGATCAGTCGTTCCAGCACTGGACATATTTACACCTATGTGAACGGCAGGTTCGTGCGTGACCGGGTTATACAACACGCCATTCTTGAGGCTTATCGGTCTCTGTTGGAAAAACGTCGTTATCCAATAGCCGTGCTCTTTATTGATATGCCTCCTGAAACGGTGGATGTCAATGTACACCCCACCAAGCATGAAGTTCGTTTCCGTAATCAACAGCAGGTGCACGATTTTATTGTTTCGGCAATTCGAGAACGTTTGCAAGGTCACGCCTTTGAAGCAACCAGAGGTGAATCTATCAGTTTAACTACAGACACTCAACCGACTGAACTGAATAGAGTATTATCTCCTGTAAATCCTGTACAGAGAGACTACCGCGAACGTATCCAGGAGTCTTTGGCGGCCTTCAATGAAAAAGTTTCCTCTGCACCGCCAATAGCTGCAGTATCCACGGTTAAGGGTGAGATGACCGTATGGTCAAAAGGGCATGGTGAAGTACTGTCTATGCTGGATGGGTGGCGCTTGATTGGCCAATATCTCAACAGCTATCTGCTCTGTCAGGTCAATGATGAACTGGTTCTGATTGACCAGCATGCTGCGCATGAGCGTATCGGCTTTGAACGCCTGCGTACTCAATTGGCCTCAAATGGTATAGATAGTCAGAGCCTGCTTTTCCCGGTCGTTCTTGATCTAGATCATCGCGAGGCCGCCATTTTATCAGAGCATCTGGACGATTTTGCCCGCTTTGGTTTCGAGGTAGAGGCTTTCGGGGGACGCTCATTTACGGTAAAGTCTGTCCCGGCCCTGGTCACCGATGTTGATGCCGAACGATTGGTGCGCGATCTGGCCGCAGAACTGAATGAGATCGGTCGTTCCGGTCAGCTTGATGATGAAATTGAACGTGTCCTGGCTGTTCTTGCCTGTCACAGTATGGTGCGTGCCAACCAGGCGCTTTCGCCGAGCGAGATGCAACAGTTGTTGAAAGATCTTGCTGAAATTGATTTCGGCAGTTGTTGTCCACATGGACGTCCGGTTATGCATCGATTACCCAAACGAGAGATAGAGAAGTTCTTTCATAGAGGCTGATTGTATTGACAACTCTGGACAATCGACCCGCTCTTCTTGTTGTCTGTGGTCCCACTGCGGTTGGTAAAACTGCACTGGCCCTTGAGTTGGCCGAATATTTCGATGGGGAAATACTCTCCGCTGATTCTCGTCAGGTTTACCGTCTAATGGATGTCGGCACGGCCAAGCCGACCAGTGAGGAACAGCAGCGTGTCAGGCATCACCTGATCGACGTCGTCTGGCCGGATGAGGAGTTTCATGCCGCCAGATTTGTCAGTCTTGCCGAAGAAGTCATTAGTGGTATTTGTCAGAGAAACAAACGCCCCTTTCTGGTCGGTGGCACAGGGCTCTATATTCGTGCCCTTACAGAAGGGCTCTTAGCTGCTCCTAGCGCGGATCCTGAACTTCGCCGGGATTTGCATGCCAGGGCGGAGAGAGAGGGCAGTGCCTCATTGCATAAAGAGCTTGCCAGGGTTGACCCTGTTTCTGCTGATCGTTTGCATCCCAACGATCTGCTCAGAATAGTCCGCGCTCTAGAGGTTTATGAACAATCGGGGCTTACCCTCTCTGCGTTGCAAGATAAACATGGTTTCAGAAGTACACCCTATCGAACTCTGAAAATCGGCCTGAACCTCGAGCGTGATGAGCTCTATAGGCGTATTGGTCAACGTGCTGAGATTATGTTTGAGCAGGGTTTGATGGAAGAGGCGGAGGTATTGCTGCAGTCTGGGTACGACCCGGATTTGAAAACATTGCGGACAATTGGCTATCGTCAGGCATTTGCCTTGTTGCGTCAAAAAATGACTCGTGAAGAGGCGATTGATGACCTCAAACGCTCAACACGGCGCTATGCGAAACAGCAATTAACTTGGTTTCGTAAAGACAAATCGATAATTTGGCTTGAATCCTCTGGCGACTTTGTTACAATTCGAAAGTTCATTGAAGAATTCTATGACATTTAAAAAGGAGAGGTTGTTATGGCTAAGTCACCATTTAATATCCAGGATCAGTATCTCAACCAGGCACGCAAAGAAAGAATCATTGTTGATATCACCATGATGTCCGGTGAGAAACTGCAAGGTCACGTTAAGTCTTTTGACAGTTTCTGTGTGTTGGTAGACAGCAGCGGGGATCTACTGCTCTACAAACATGCAATCACCTCGATCACCTCTGCAGACGGTCGTTTCCGTCTACATGGCGGTCGGGACTAATCACTGCCCTGACAGATAAAATGACTAAAGGTCCCTTACTGGAAGCGTTCTGGTCAGGGGCCTTTGTCTTTTGGAAGCACAGGTCTTTCAGAAGCGTAGTCTAAGACTTATAAAGCAGATTTCAATATGCTTGAAATACTAACAGTTGAGCCTGGCAGTATTGCAGATGAACTGGGGCTGTTGCCAGGAGACCATCTGCTGGCGGTCAATGGCGAGCCTGTCAACGATCTGCTTGATTACCTTTTAGAGGAACCCAACGAAAGCCTTCGTATTGAGATCGAACGATCTGATGGCGAATCCTGGCAGCTTGAGATCGAGCATGACAGCGATGATCCTCTCGGGTTGGGGTTGCCGCATCCTGAACCAAAGCGATGTGGCAATAATTGTGTCTTCTGCTTTGTTCACCAATTGCCGCGCGGTATGCGTAAAACACTTTATGTCAAAGATGAGGATTATCGTTTCTCCTATCTCTATGGTGCCTACGTCACCCTGACAAACCTGTCGGAAGAAGATCTGCAACGAATTCTTAAGAAGCGCTTGTCACCGCTCTATGTCTCTGTGCATGCTGTTGATAATCTCCTGCGGCAGAAGTTGCTTGGTAAACATGTCCCTGATCTTATGCCATTACTGCAAAGGCTGGTGGACGGGGGTATCGAAATCCATACTCAGGTTGTCGTTTGCCCGGGGATCAATGATGGTGAACATCTGGCCCATACTTGTAATGAGTTGGTTTCTTTGACTCCTGGAATAAAATCGTTGGCCATTGTCCCGGTTGGCTTAACTGGCCATAGGCAGCGTCTTCCAGAATTGCGCATTCACACCCGACAGGAGGCTTTTGATCTCTGTGGCTGGGTTGAAAAACGACAACTTGAGCTTCTGGAACAACTTGGCACCCGCTTTGTCTTTGCTGCTGATGAACTTTACCTCAAGGCGGGCAAAGATTTTCCGAGTCTGTCTGCCTATGAAGATTTAGCTCAGATTGAAAACGGCATTGGTATGATCCCTCAGTTTCGTTCGTATGCTGCAGAAGTCCTTGATACTGCGGAACCTCTCGGATTGCCTTCAATCAGCCTGGTAACTGGGATTTCTGCCGCAAATGATATAAGGCTTTTTACCGAAAAAATTGCCCAAAAGTGTGGCTTTGATCTACGTGTACATGTCGTGGAAAATCATTTTTTTAACGGCTATGTTACTGTGGCAGGACTTTTAACAGGCCAGGACCTTCTTGACCAACTGGCTACTGATTCCCTTGGTGAGGTTCTGCTGATTCCGGATGTCATGCTGCGTGAGGGAGAAGAACTTTTTCTTGATGATATTCGTGTCAGTGATCTGGGGGCACAATTGAATGCTCAAGTTGAGGTGTTCGCTGCCGATCCCTGGGGGCTGTGGGACATGCTTGATACTCTGGCTATGGAATTTGAGAATCCAGTTATGGAATTTAAATCAGATGAAGATATTGCTTAGATTGGGAGATACCACATGAACGATGATCAGATATCCTTGAGCCGGGCAGAGCAAGCTCTGGAAAACGGTTCTGCTGAAGAGGCAATTCGTATTCTGAAGCGTCTTATACATGAAAAAACCGACAACACAGATGCCAAGGCTCTCCTTGGGGAGGCCTTGATTGAAACTGGGCACCTCGAAGAAGCTGTTTTGGTCCTCGAAGATGTTGTCAGCCAGTTGCCAGATGATTTTGATCTGCAATTTGACCTGGGAACGGTTTATTTCGAACTAGGTCGTCCTGATGATGCTTGTCAGGTTTATGAAAACGTGCTGTCACAAGATCCTGATCAGACCGATGCCCGGGTCAGTCTCGGCTTGATCCATTATCACCAGGAACGTATGGACGAGGCCGAGTCATGCTATCGTCAGGCATTAAAGCGAAACCCTGAGTCTGCTTTTGCGTTGCACTCTCTGGGTGACGTTTGTTTTGCAACGGCACGTAACGATGAGGCCCGTAAATGTTACGAGAAAGCCCTTGAACTTGACACCGAAGACCCGCAGGGCCACTTCAATCTGGCAGAATTCCATTATGACAATGGCGATCTTAAAGAATCGGAAAAGCACTGTCGTCGAGCCCTTACTCTGGATTCAGAATTCTCTTTTGCCTATCTGACCCTGGGAAATATCTGTCTTGATCAGGAACAGATTCAGGAAGCGGTGCAGTGTTTTAAGGAGTTTCTCAAGGCAGAGAAAAGCCCGGCATCTAAAGAGATATGTTCTGAAGTTGCTGCCCTTATAGAAGGGCTTACGTCTGAATTCTAATGTTCCACCTTAGCTTTTGTGGGGGACCATGGTTCGTGGATTAACACTGCTGTTGCTTTTTCAGTTCTGTGGAGAGTTTATCAGTCGCATGCTCGACCTGCCGATTCCTGGTAATGTTCTGGGGATGGGGTTACTCTTGCTTGGACTGATGACAGGCCTTGTCGATATCAAGTGGCTTGAAGAGGCTGCTGAACTACTGCTGTCAAATATGGCACTTTTCTTTGTGCCGGCTGGTGTCGGTGTCATGGTTTATGGTGACTTGATTGCCGCAGAATGGTTGCCGATCAGTGTGGCCACCATTCTGAGTACCTTTGTGGTCATGGCGGTTACTGGTAAGCTTGCCCAAAAGTTGGAAACTCCGGAGCAGGACAATGTGGACTGATCTGGTTGCAACACCTCTTTTCGGTGTCACTCTGACGCTTGTCGTTTACCTGCTGGCTCAGCACCTCTATCGGCGTGTTAAAAATGTGTGGGCCAACCCGGTTTTGGTCTCGATTGTCACAATTATTCTTCTGCTCAAGGGGAGTGGCATCGAATATCATGACTATGCTCGTGGTGGTGATATCCTTTTGTTTCTGCTTGGTCCAACAGTTGTTGCTCTGGCGGTTCCCCTTTACCAGCGTCGTAAAGTGGTATGGCAACACAAACGACCGATCATATTGGCGATCTTTGCCGGGTCATTGGCTTCCATTCTTTCCGCTTGCGGCCTGGCCTGGATTCTGGGGGGAAGTCGCGAGGTCATCCTTTCGCTTGCACCCAAATCAGTAACAACACCGATTGCCATCAGCATTGTCGAAAAAATAGGTGGTATGGCTCCATTAACGGCTGCAATTGTTGTGTTGACTGGTTGTCTTGGCGCTGTCTGTGGTCCGGAGTTTTGTCGGCTTATTGGTGTCACGTCTCCTGTCGCCACTGGTCTGGCCGTGGGAACAGCGGCTCACGGCATTGGTACTGCAAGAATGTTTGAGGTTGATCGTCTGGCTGGAGCAGTGGCTGGCCTGGCGATTGGTCTGAATGGTTTGATGACAACTTTTTTGCTGCCGATTCTGATGGCTTTTACAAACTTCTAGGAGACTAGTGTCCCGTGCGGCTAATCCTATCCTTTAATTATGGCCCTTTTGTCCGCTGTCTGCGTTGCGCCTCTTTGGCTTAACGCACGCTAGGCCTTCATCAGCACGCCTTGACAGCAACCAAAATGTCTCAGAATTATACGTCACGATTAACCGCACGGGACACTAGCAGTTTGTCGGCCTTTCCATTGGTAAAATGTTAAAATAACCGAGCGTTCCCCCCCGCTGAGGCAAAATAACTTATTAGTCATACATTCCGTCAAGTTGATAGGAAAACACTCTTTCTGCCCCACCGTCTCTAAATAGTTCATTTTAAACTATTGCCTGCCACAGTATTGTGGTGCCACAGTATTGTGGCATCTGTGCTCTGAAGTATAGATGTTTTGCAATTAGACTGTTTCTACGTATCTGGATATTTAGATTTCTCCAATGAAATCAGACTGTTTTTAATATATCAAAAAAAAACAGGATTGTCCTTTCCTGTGGCATGAGACTTGTACAGTTTAATAGCAATGGTAGACATAGTCTCATTGGCAAGGACACAAATTGTTTTAATATATGAAAGTCACAAAAGAATGGAGTAGATTTTGGATGTTTTTGCAGAAAAAGGTATAAAAACAGAAAAAGTGGAAGATGTTTTGGGGACTTTTGCTGAGGATGGTATCCGTTTGCTAGAGAGTGATGAACAGCAACGTGTGTTGGTTGTAGAAGATGACCTCAGCCAGGCTCGACTTATTGAACTGATTTTCCAACACAGTGAATTGCCAATTGATTTACATATCGCGAATACTCTTGCCGAAGCCAATACTTTGCTCGATTCAATAACTTTCGATCTGGTGATTACAGATCTTAATCTCCCCGATGGTCTTGGTACTGCCATGCTACCGGACAACCCTATGAACATGACTTTTCCTGTTATATTACTGACGGGGCAGGGAGATGAGGACGTTGCTGTCCGGGCGATTAAGTCTGGAGCTTTTGATTACATTGTCAAGACCGATGATTCTATTAGAGCACTTCCTAATACAGCGGTAAGAGTCCTGCGCGAATGGGGGAATGTGCTGCTTAGACGCGAGATGGAAAAAACATTACGTCAGAAACAACTGGAATTGGAGGAAAAGCACCATGAATTACAGGAGTTATTCAAACAGGTTAGCCAAGGTAAGCGTGAGTGGGAATTAACTATTGACCGGGTCAATGATCTGATTATCCGCACTGACGAACAGGGTAAAATACGCCGCGTTAACCGCGCAGTTATCGAACTGACTGGTCTTAGCTTTTTGGATTTGACAGGTATGCAGATATCAGAGGTATTCAGTGATCTCTCTGTTGACATGATTGAGCACAACAAAATCGAGATACACCACAAACCAACTGGTCGTGTGTTTGTACTTAGCAGTTATTGTCTCGACGACACTGAAATTGGCTCTGGTATGGTGATTGCTGCTCACGAGTACACGGCAATCAGTGAGCTAAATAAACGCCTCAGTGAGTCTAACTTAGAGCTTGGCCAAAAAAGTACAGAGCTCGAAAAGGCTTATCAGGATCTGAAAAATACCCAAATTAAGGTTTTGCATCAAGAAAAAATGGCAACCGTTGGTCAGTTAGCGGCCGGGGTCGCTCATGAAATCAACAACCCGATGGGTTATATCCTGAGCAATCTTTGTACATTAGACAAGTATCTTACTAAGTTAACTGACTACATGATATCTCATGATGAGTCGTTCTCTAGAGTGGCCAATCCCGAACAATTATCAGCGCTTGAAAAGAAGAAAAAGGAAATAAATCTTGATTTCATCCTTAATGATATCGGTGACTTGGTGAGGGAGTCTCTCGAAGGTGCTGAGCGTGTCCGCAGGATCGTTTCCGATCTTAAGGGCTTTTCTCATCAGTCTAAAGATACTGTTGAGTTGACCGATATAAATCGAATGATTGAGGGCCTCATTCCGATTGTATGGAACGAAATCAAATACAAGGCCACATTAAAACGAGACTTCGGTGGATTGCCGCAGATATATTGCCGTCAACGTCTCATTGGACAGGTCATCATCAATTTGCTGATTAATGCGGTACAATCCATCGATAAGCAGGGTGTGATTACATTAAGCACCTGGCATGAAAATGGTACGGTAAGCATCTCTGTAGCGGATACAGGATGTGGTATTTCCGAGGAGATTGCCAAGAAAATTATGGATCCATTCTTTACCACTAAGGAGGTTGGCGTCGGCACTGGCCTAGGTTTAAGCATTTCCTACGATATTATTAAACAACATGGTGGTGAACTGATAGTCGATAGCGTTCTGGGCGCTGGGAGTACCTTTACGGTCTGCTTACCAGTTGAGCCAGTAAGTGACGATGGGGTGTCTGTTGCTATCACTGGTGTGTCGCATGGGATCGACAATCAGTCAGTAACGGATTCACCATGATTACTGTACCTGTATATCACGGTAAGAGGCTGAGATAACCATGAATAAACGAGAGACTCTCCTGATTGTTGATGATGAACCCCATATCATCAACGCTTTGAAGCGTCTGTTGCTTGGCAATGACTTTAACATCCTCCATGCAAACAGTGCCGCGGAGGGCTTGACCCTGGTTCAGCAAAATGAGGTTAACGTGGTGATCTCCGATTACTGTATGCCTGTACGGAACGGAGTTGAATTCCTTTCCCAGGTCAAAATTATTTCCCCCTCGACCGAACGCATCCTGATGACTGCGTTTGCTACAATCGACACAGCAATTGAGGCAATAAACAGTGGTGAGGTTTTCCGCTTTATCATTAAACCCTGGGATAACAAGTTGCTTCTTAATGCTATCGATGACTGCCTGATGCACCAGCGCTTGGTGAACACTCTGAAGCTCGGTGAGGAACGTATGTTTCACACTATGGCGCGCATGGTAGAATTAAAAGATCCCTACACGCGTGGCCATTGTCAGAGAGTTGCTAACTGTTCGGTTGCTATTGCCGATGTTCTTGATCTCAATAAGGCAATTAAAAAAGAGATCCTCTGGGGTGGTTGGCTCCACGACTGTGGTAAGGTCGGCGTGCCTGAAAAAATTCTCAACTTTCCTGGTAGGCTATCAGATCAGGACCTTAAGCTTATACACAGACATTCCGAATGGGGAGCCTCTGTGGTTTCAGAGGCTGGTCTCTCCAGGCAAGTTGTTAATATTGTTATGTATCATCATGAACATATTTCCGGTGGTGGATATCCGCTTGGGCTGAAAGGTGAAGATATCCCGCTAGAAGCGCGGATCGTGGCGGTAGCAGATGTTTTTGATGCTCTTTCTACTGACCGACCCTATCGTTCAGGTTTTCCAATGGACAAGGTAAGGCGCATTATGGCAGAGATGAGAGGGGATATTCTTGACCCAAAACTGCATGATATACTGTTTGATAATTTTGAAAAAGTGTTTTATGAAATGCACGCACCAATAGAGAAAAATACAGGTTTTAAAGGTGTATCTGTACGCCAGGCAAGCCTTAATTGATTGAGATGAACCAGTAAAATGAGTGGTAATAGGGGGTTGTTTAACACGGGTCGATTCTCTGTATGAAAGCAAATAACCTGAGGAGAATATTATGGAAACCAGGATTCTGATTGTTGACGATGAGCCACATGTGCTCAAGGCACTCACAAGAACGTTATACGACGAGGATTATGAAGTCATGACTGCCGAAAGTGGCGATGTGGCTCTGGAAATGGCACGACGATACACGTTCAAGGTGGTTATCAGTGATGAACGCATGCCTGGGATGCATGGTTCCGAATTGCTTGGAATGATCAGTGTGCGTCAGCCTGAAGTGGTCAAGATGCTTCTGACCGGCTATGCTTCAGTCGAGTCTGCAATCACGGCCGTCAACGATGGTGATATCTCTCGCTTTCTGGTCAAGCCTTGGGATGATTTCGAACTGAAAATGTCGATTCGCATGGGTATCGATAAATATGACCTTGAAATGAAAAATCGTAAATTGCAGGCACTTGTGCGTACCCAATACTACAAGCTTCGAGGTCATATGAATCTGGAGATTCCTAATAGTGAACTGGAGCAGGTTGTTAAAGATTTAAATGAGGAAGAAATCAGCAACCTGGTCAAGGAGTGCGATATAGACGTCCAAGTTGGTTGGGTCGTGAAGGATTAAGAATGGTTTCGCTGAATAATATTGAGATGGTGGCATTAAGGGCGAAGATTTTTAATGACTGATTTTCTGATCAACATAGGTTACAACCTGTCCATTTTGCTCAGCCTGGTACTGGTTTTTGTCTATCTTCGCCAGGAGATACCCAAAGCTAAGCGGATGGGCCCGGTTTTTTGGGGTGTGCTGTTTGGTATTGTAGCAATTTTTAGCATGTTAACGGCCTTTGTTTACAGGCCTGGGATTTTATTTGACAGTCGCAGCATTGTGATTTTTCTCGCCAGCTTGTTCGGTGGGCCAGTCACAGGTATCCTGGCTATGGCGATCGCCGGAACATATCGTTTGTTGGTTGGCGGTATCGGTATGTTCGCCGGTGTGGCAACTATCCTGGTTACAGGGGTATTCGGCGTCTGTTGCCATTATTTGATTCGCCGCCACAACTGGCCTCCTTCCCCATTGCAGCTGTGGGGTCTCGGTTTGGTTGCGCACATAATGGTGTTTGTCTGTACGCTGCTGCTACTCAAGTCGTTATGTATGACGTTAATTGTCGACTTGGCGATACTGTTACTTGTTGTCTACCCGTTGGTCGTGCTTCTTCTCGGCTCGATCCTTGTGAGAGGGGAAGATTTGTCTTCCAACTTGTCGCGCCTGAAGCATGCTGAATGGCTTTTCGAGCAGGCTCAAATATTGACCCGTTACGGTAGCTGGGAATACCAGATTGAAAGCGGCAAGCTGATTGCTACACAGCACTTTCACCACCTGCTTGGATTACCGCAAAACCATGAGACACTCCTTTTTCAGGACATTATCGAAAGATTCCACAATGAAGATCGGGAAACAATCCGGTATGTGTTTGATACTGCTATTGATGAAGCGAAAGAATTTGATATTGAGGGACGATTTAAGACTGGTGCTGGCCATGATATCTGGCTGCGCCTCGTCGGTAAGCCGATTGTCCGCAAGGGAACAGCAGTTCATCTGGTCGGCAATCTGATTGATATAACCAGGCGCAAAACCATTGAACTCGATTTAAAAGCCAGTGAAGAGCGTTTGCAGGCAATCCTTGAGCACACTCGGTCACTGATCTGTATTTGTGATCTGGAAGGAAAGGTTATTCTTGCAAATCGCCGCTTCGAGGTGTTGGATATGCGTACTGAGGACTTGGTCGGGCAAGTCTTGTATGAATCACTACCACTCAAAGAGGTCTACTCACTCGAACAATGGCTTGATGATTTATCGCTCCTGTTTGCTGATCAGCAGGTCGAAATCGAAGAAGAGTTACTACATGCCGATGGTACAGTCCATACTTATCTGGTCAGTAAATTTCTGCTTGTTGCTTCTAATGAATGTCCGTATTCTGTCTGTTATATTGCTGCTGATATCTCTGATCTGTGCCGTACGCTTGAAGAACGGCAAGTTTTAGCCAATGAATTGAAGTTAAAGAATGACGAACTGGAACGATTCACCTATTCGATTTCTCATGATTTGAAGGCACCATTGCTGACTATCAGTAGCTTCTCCGGGTTGCTTGGCGAGAACCTTACGTCTGGAAACAATGATCATAAAGTTGAGATGCTCAAACACGTGCGTGATGCTGCTGAAAAAATGCGACATATGATAGATGGACTTCTCGAGCTGTCTAAGGTTGGACGGACAGTTGGTGAAATGGTTCCGGTTAACCTCGTCAAGCTGATTGAGGAAACCCTGCAGTTGCTCGAAGGTGATCGCCGCAAGTCTGGCGCTCAAATCTTGATTGCACCAGATATTCCGACAGTTCCTGGAGATGAGTTGCGCTTAGGTCAGGTCATGCAGAACCTGTTGCAAAACGCGTTTAAGTTTGCCGATCAGGATCGTTCGCTACAGATCGATATCAATTGGACTAAAGAGCCCTCTGGTGGGCTAGTTGTGTCATTCGGTGACAATGGACGTGGGATCAAACCAAGTGAACTGCAGCGGATTTTTACACTATTTGCTCATGGCGATAGCTGCGAAGGAGGTTTCGGAATCGGTCTGGCGCTGGTGCATCGAATCATGGAAAAACACGGTGGCTCAGTTTGGGCTGAATCAGCTGGTGATGGGACTGGTACTACATTCTTCTTACGTTTTCCTCATATATCAGTAGTAGAAGGCAGTGAAACTGTTTTAGACCAAAAAGTAGCAGCATCGACAAAACTTACTGAGTGTTGATGTTTCGAGAGCTTTCGTTGCATCTGGAACACCTAATCGTAATGAGGGTGATGAACAAAATGATATCAATCGTTCACGTTGAGGACAACCTGGCACATGCCGTTCTTGTAAAGCAATATTTTGATATGTTGGATCCTCAAATAGAGATTATTCATCTGTTGGACGGTGAAGCCGCCCTGAACTACCTGCTGAGTAGGTCTGTAGATGTCGACCTGCCCAGCATGGTCTTGCTTGATCTGCGTCTGCCAAAGATTAGTGGCCTGGAGGTTCTGCGCAGGGTGAGAGAAGTAGGCACGTTGCATGCTTTGCCAATGATCGTTCTGAGCACTTCCTGCTCCAAGGATGATATAGATAACGCGTATCGATACGGGGCTAATAGCTATCTGGTCAAACCCCTTGATCCAGAAAGTATGCGCGCCATGATCCAGTCAATTTATAATCACTGGCTTAGCTGGAACGTTGTTAAAGAATAACTTTAATTCTAATTGATATTATGGAACAGGTATGACAGATAACCTTTTAGCTATTTTGATAGTTGAGGATGACCCCACCCATCAAAAGTTGCTCATGTACCATCTACGTACCGCTTTTCCTGATATAGAATTGACTATTGTCGCTACTCTGGCAGAAGCTCGTGAGGCAATTGTTTCATCCTGTCCTGATATTGCATTCGTCGATCTGAATTTACCCGATGGCCGAGGGGTTGACCTGTTGGCTGAAGGTGGCTGCCTCGATAGTTTTCCGGTGATTATTTTGACCAGCCAGGGGGGAGAAGATATAGCTGTCGAGGCAATCAAGAAGGGTGCCACTGACTACGTGGTTAAATCAGAATCGGCTTACGCAGACATTCAGCATTGTATCGAACGGGCTCTACGTGATTGGTATAATGTGTCTGCAAGAAAGATAGTTGAAAGTGATTTGCGCAACAATGAAGTAAAGTACCGTCGTTTGTCTCAGGAATTTCAGGCTATTCTGGAAGGAATCTCAGCTTCAATTGCTTTGATCGATTCGCAGTTTCGCCTGGTTTGGGCCAACCGTGCCGCCATAGATAGATCGTTTCCCGGAAAAGTCTGGCAAGAAGGGATCCCCTGTTTCGATTTCTGGTGGGGGAACGACGAACCCTGTTCTGGTTGTCCAGTCCACGAGGCATTTCAAACCGGCCTGCCCGCCGAGGAAGTCAAGGAGTACGACAATGGACGAACTCTGGCTATGCGTGCCTTCCCAATGCTGGCTCAGGAAGGTAGTGTCTCTAACGTGATCCTGTTATCCAATGACATTACCGAGAAAGTTCAGTTGCGGGCTGAAACCATGCACTCCAGTCAGCTTGCAGCTCTGGGGGAACTGGCCGCAGGGGTCGCCCACGAAATCAATAACCCGTTGAACGGTGTTATCAATTATGCTCAGATGCTGCATGACAGTAATCTGCACGAAGAGGAGAGGGCGCTTGCACAGAGTATTATCAGCGAGAGCTCTCGAATCGCTGAGATTGTCAGTAATCTGCTGACCTTCTCACGCAAACCACAAGATGAACCACAGTTGCTGTCTTTGGCTGAAGCCATGGATGGCGTCCTGAAATTAACTGCTGTCAAATTGCGACAAGACAACATTATCATTGAAATAGATATCGACGCTGACTTGCCTCTGCTGGTCGGTCATTATCAAACTATTCAACAGGTATTCCTTAATATTATCAGCAACGCAAGTTATGCGCTTAACCAGAAATTTCCGGGAACGGATCCAAACAAGCGACTACTGATCACTATGAGTCGCTTTGAGAGTAAGGGCCTCCGTTGGTTGCGTACCACGATTACCGATCAAGGTACAGGTATAGCGGCGGACATTCTTGCCAAGGTTTGTGATCCGTTTTTTACCACCAAGCCCCAAGGTAGAGGGACTGGCTTGGGGATGAGCATCTCTCATGGGATCATCAAATCTCATGATGGACGATTGTTGCTGAGCAGTGTTCTTGGCTCAGGAACCAAGGTTGTGATTGATCTGCCGATAAATTAGTTTCCATCAGGAAACCCTGGATGTAAAGAACTTGTAAGAGGAGTGAAGCTATGAGCGGAATCTTTCTGGTAGTCGATGACGAAAAGAGTCTGCGACTTACTTTTGAGAGTTTTCTGAAAAACGCCGGTTACCAGGCCATATCGGCAGCTAGTTACGACGAGGCAATGGCCTTGCTGGATAACCACCAGGACTGTGATGTGATCTTCAGCGATATTATGCTTGGAGGCCGCACCGGGATTGATCTTCTGCGAGAATTGCGTAGTCGAGGTCTGAATACCCCGGTGGTTATGGTGACTGGTTACCCGCAAATGGATTCGGCCGTCGAGGCGATCCGTCTTGGCGCATTTGATTATCTGACCAAGCCTGTTACCAAGGATTTACTCTTGCGCACGGCCGAGAAAGCGCTGCAATTCAAACGCCTGCGTGATGAAAATGAGGAGTTTCAGGCCTATATCGAAGGCATATTCCGCAGTGTTGATGACGCTATTATAACCGTCGATAGTGATGGTGTCGTTGTTGCCTTCAACGATGCTGCTGAAGTGCTCTGTAATCTCACCGCCGAACAGATCGGCCAACCCGCGAAAGCTGTGCCAGCATGTGCTCTGCCTGCTTTGCAGACGCTCATGCACAGCACTTTGCGTGATCGACAGCGTTGTAACGTTAAACGTCTCAAGGTCTCATTTCGTAACAACCAGACTTGTGTGGTTAATGCTACCAGTACACCGTTGATTCTGGCCTCTGGCAAATTTTCGGGAGCAATTCTGGTCTTGCGCGATGAAACACGTCTGAGTAATCTGGAGCGCACCTTGAAAAGCAGACAGCAGATGTCCTGCATGGTCGGCAAGAGTGCTGTCATGCAGGATGTCTTCTCTCTAATTGAAGACCTTGTTGATGTGCCATCAACTGTTCTGGTGAACGGTGAATCGGGAACTGGCAAGGAGCTGGTTGCAGAAGCTCTGCATTTTATGGGTGAACGCCGTGATGGGCCGATGGTTAAGGTCAACTGTGCGGCATTAACAGATACATTACTGGAAAGCGAACTCTTTGGTCATGTACGTGGCGCTTTTACCGGGGCTATACAGTCACGGGAGGGACGTTTCCAGAAAGCGAACGGTGGCACTATTCTGCTCGATGAGATTGGCGACATCTCCCTGGGTATGCAGACCCGTTTGTTGCGAGTTCTTCAGGAAAAACAGATCGAGCGAGTTGGTGATTCGACACCGATCGATATTGATGTGCGGGTGGTTGCTGCTACCAATCAGGATCTTCTTGCCAAAATAAGAAGAGGTGAATTTCGCGAAGACCTTTACTACAGGCTCAAAGTTATTACTGTTGAGCTTCCCCCATTACGTGACCGTCGAGAAGACATTCCCCTGTTTGTTGAACATTTTCGCCTGCAACTTAACCAGGAACTGAATCGTTCGGTTGATCAGATCTCACCTGAAGTCATGGACCTGTTTATGGAATATCGCTGGCCTGGCAATGTTCGTGAACTCAAACATGTTCTTGAACACGCCATGATACGTTGCCGGGGTGCGCTGGTGGATGTCGGGCATCTGCCACAGGAACTTCGTCGCGGTAGCGTAAGTTTGCTAACACGAAGCGGTTCGGAGGAGGATGCTATCCGAGATGCGTTACGCAGAGTTGGTGGAAATCGTTCCAGGGCCGCCAAACTTATGGGCATTGATCGCAAGACGCTTTACCGTAAATTAGACAAATACTCGATTGTCGTTGGTGATGTTGTTGATTATTAACTTTGCTACCAGTCGGCTCATCAATGAACAACCGTCATAGACTCATGGCTAATGACTTCGATAATATACTGAACAAACTTAAGCAGGTGCGAGGGATTGATTTCAGCGGCTATCGCACCAATATACTTGTTGGGTTTTCTGGGTAAGTATTTTGATCCGGTCGCGGACAGCTTTAGGGTAAAGCCCCCTATTCGCAAGATGGTCAACTTGTCACGGGATGACCTGACTTCTACCAGAACCTCATCACCGATGGAGAGTGTGTTCGGCGAGTTTGATATTATCCTCTGTCGCAATGTTCTGATCTACTTTAACAAAGAGTTGCAAAACCAGATCATGAATAAATTCCTGCGTTCTCTTGCTCCCGGAGGCTATCTGGTTTTAGGGATTTCCGAGCCGCTTGGCAATGAAGTCGAGCACCAGTTCAGTGTTGTGAACCGCAAAAACAGAATATATAAGAAGCGTATGATGTAAGCATACTGAGATTAGCCGTTTGCTTGATTTGTAAGGAGTACCACACGGGTTCAGCTTTTCGTTTCAAGAAGGTTCGAACTTGGTTGACACTCTGGCTACTTTCCCTGGCACTCTTGCCATTAATAATCTCCAGCACCATTAGCTATTCTCAACGGGTTGCGGCGATTCAGCAACAGGGGATCGCCAAATTGACCGCCATTCGTGACATTAAGGTCAATCAAATAGAGACCTGGATCGACGAAAGAAACTGGGATTTGAATGTCATATCCAGCGATCACGAAATCAGACGAATAGCGGAAGCGCTGGACAAGGTTCAGCGTACTGTTGAAGACCAGCAATATATAATAGTTACACGAGAGTTGTTGCAGAGATATGTGGGCCAGTACAGTGAGCTTTTTATCGTTGATGCAAAAGATGGCAAAGTCATCCTGTCCACAGATAAACATTACGAGGGTGATTCGAGGAAAAAGGACCTTTGTTTCACAGAGCCTCTTCAGTCCGAAAGTTTTTTTATCAAAGACATCTATTTTTCGAAAGCCCTCAAGACTCCGGCAATGGCCTTTTCGATCCCAATCTTCGATCTCAGAGACGACTCGCGTATCAACGCAATTCTGGTTGCACGAGTTGATGTGAAAAAGTCGATTTATAGACTTTTGCTGGATCGAACCGGTATGGGAAAAACCGGTGAAACCCTGATTGTCAACAAAGATGGCCTGGCCTTAAACGAGCTGAGATGGTATGAAAACGCGCCGCTTAATCTGGTCATTAACGCCGAACCCGCACTATTGGCATCGCAGGGACATACCGGAGTTATAGAGATTAATGATTACCGGGGTGAAGAAGTGCTAGCAGCATACAAGTACGTTCCGAAAACCGGCTGGGGATTTGTCGCCAAGCAGGATATGACAGAAGTGTACGCCCCTGTTCAGGCAATGCTTTTAAATCTTTTGATCGTTTTTGCCCTATCCACCCTGGTAATTGTTTTCTGCTCATTTTATATCGCGGGAAGGATCGTTACGCCAATTTTGAGGATGAAAGATGTTTCGGTCCGTCTGCAGGAAGGTGAATTATCTGCGCGTAACTCTATTGATAGCAATGATGAATTTGGTTTTCTGGCCAAGGCAATCAACGAAATGGCCGTTTCGATTGAATCGCAGATAAAAGTTCAGAATAACAGCAGTCAAATTATCAAAGCACTTGTTGTCTCAGATGATTTAAGCGATTTCTCCTATATATTGCTGAAAAACCTGCTGGCGATTACTGACTCCAGCCTGGCTGCTTTCTATTTGCTGAGCAATGATGGAGAAACCTTTGAAGCTTTGACTTCAATCGGTGCCGATACCCACACATTGCAATCATTTGATGCAGAATGTCTGGAAGGCGAATTTTGGACTGATGGCTATTTTGCAAGTACTGTAGGCAAGCATGGTAACAAGGATACGATAGGAAAGTATGTGAAGAGCCAAGG